>NZ_JAODBE010000140.1 GCF_025463795.1 Amnibacterium sp. | reverse complement strand
GCCGAACGCGGCGGAGCGGGCGTTCCTCGAGCGCCGCCGCGCCGAGGTCGGCTAGCTCGGCACGGCGAGCCGCCGGCTTCAGGCCGGCTGGACGAGCGCGCCGATCAGCGCCGCGGCCTCGCCCGGCTCGAGCGCGCAGGTGGCGTCGCCGACCGGCAGTTCGAAGCGCAGCACCGCCGGATCCGGAGTCGCGCTCGCCCCGCGGATCGTCCACACCCCGGCCGCGGCGAGCCGGCGCACCGCCGCGTCCACGGTCGCCGCGTCGGTCTCGAGGAGCACGTGCAGCATCGGCGTCTGCGGCGGGTCGGGCACGACCCGCACGCCGGGCACATAGGCGAGCGCCGCGGCGATGGCGCGGGCCTGCTCGAGGTAGCGGGGCATCCGCTCGAGGCGGTTCGGGAGGAGCGCGAGGGCGGACGCCGCGAGCGGCCACAGCCCGAAGAGCGTGCCGCCCATCCGTCGCCGCCACTCCCGCACCTCCGCCACGAGCGCGGCGTCGCCCGCGACGCAGCAGCCGGCCAGCGCACCGATGCCCTTGTAGAAGGACACGTAGACGGAGTCGAACAGGGCCGCGATCCTGGCGGGCGGCACGCCGTAGCCGGCGGCCGACTCCCAGAGCCGCGCACCGTCGAGGTGCGCCGCAGCGCCGTGCTCCCGCGCCCACGCGACCTGCGCCTCGAGGTCCTCCCACGACGGCTGCTGCCCGCCGAGGTCGCGCTGGGGCAGCTCGATCAGCAGCGCGGCGGCCGGCTCGGCGACCGGTCCGAGGTCCTCGGCGGTGAGCAGGCGGTGCGCCTCGCCGACCGGGCGGCCGATCAGCCCCTGCAGGCGCTCGAGCGCGCGCCCCTCGTGCTGCTCGAGGTGGCACATCGGGTGGTAGAGCACCGTGCGCCGCCCGCGCCGCTCGGCGTGCACTCGCAGGACGATCTGCTGGGCCATCACCCCGCTCGGGAGGAACACGGCGGCCTCGGTGCCGAGCACGCCGGCGACCGTCGCCTCGAGCTCCGCGACCACGCCTCCGTCGCCGTACCGGTCGACGACGGTCTCGGGCGGGATCGCCGCGAGTGCCTCCGCGGCGAGGGTCGGGCCGTGGCCGGCGAGGAATCGGGTGCAGGAGGCGCGGAGCTCGTCGGCCTCGGCTTCGGTCAGCATCCCCCCAGTCTTCCGCGGGTGGGCCGGGTGGACACTGACCTGGCGGAAGGACGCGGATGACGGCCCAGGGCACGAAGGACGAGGCGGAGCAGGACGCCGCCGCGTCGAGCGGAACCCGGTCGTGCAGGGCGTCGCCCGTGCCGGGTTCGTCGCGAGCGGCCTCGTGCAGGTCCTCATCGGCGTCGTCGCGATCGAGGTCGCCCTGCACCGCTCCGACTCGCAACCGGACCAGACCGGTGCGCTGCACGACGTCGCCGGCGCGCCGGGAGGACCGGTCGTGCTCTGGGCGGCGCCCGTCGCCTCGCTCGCGCTGGGGCTGTGGCTCGTCGTCGCCGGGGTGATCGCGCGGAACCCCGATCGGAAGCGACGGTGGAGCGGCCGGATCCGCGAGTGGGGAAGGGCCCTCGTCTACCTGGTCGTCGGCGTGGAGGCGCTGCGGGTGGCGCTCGGCGCCGACGCCAGCTCGGCGAGGACCAGCCGCACCGGGAGCAAGGACCTGCTGTCGGTGCCCGGCGGCGCGGTGGTCCTGGCGCTGCTCGGCGCCGCCGTCGTGGTGGCGGGCGGCGTCGTCGTGTGGCTGGGGATCACGAAGCGCTTCACGAGGGTCGTCCGCGTGCCGCGGGGACGTCGCGGCGCCGCCTTCGTCCTGCTCGGCCGCGTCGGGTACATCGCGCGCGGCGTCGCGGTGGCCGTCGTCGGCATCCTCTTCGTCGTCGCCGCCTTCACGCTGGACCCGGCGAAGGCCGCGGGGCTCGACGGCGCCCTCAAGTCGTTCGCGGCGCTCCCGTCCGGTGAGGTCGTGCTCGTCGTCCTCGGTCTCGGCTGGATCGCGGCCGGGCTCTTCTCGGTCTGGCGGGCGAAGCAGGCCGTGCTCGACGATTGAGCGCGCCCGTCGCGCCGGCGGCCCCGACCGAGTAGACAGAGGGCCGAGACGAAGGGGTCCGATGACTGCGAACGGGGTGGGCCACCAGGCCGAGCGACAGGTGCGGCGGGCGCGGGCCAACCCGGTGGTGCGGGGTCTCGCCCGGGCGGGCTTCGTGGCGAGCGGGCTGATCCAGCTGCTCGTCGGGATCATCACGATCGAGGTGGCGCTGCACCGCTCCAGCTCGTCGGCCGACCAGTCGGGCGCCCTCTCGGACCTCGCGAAGGCGCCGGGCGGTCCCGTCCTGCTCTGGGTCGTGACGGTCGGCTCCTTCGCCCTGGCCCTGTGGCTCGTGATCGCGGGCGCCCTCGAGCGGGGCGAGGACAAGAAGGGCACGTGGGGGCGCCGCATCCGCGACTGGGCGAAGGCGCTCGTCTACGCGGCGGTCGGGCTGACGGCGCTGCGCTTCGCGATGGGTGGCACGGCGAGCTCGGCCGGCAGCGCGAGGAGGGGCAGTCAGGACCTCCTCGCCGCACCCGGCGGCCCCGTGCTGCTCGGGCTCGTCGGGCTCGGGGTGGTGGTGCTCGGCGCGTTCCTCGTGCACCGTGGCGCGGCGAAGCGGTTCGTGAAGACCATCCGCGTGCCCTCCGGAGCCGCGGGGCGGGCCACGATCGCCCTCGGGCAGGTCGGCTACATCGCGCGCGGCGTGGCGGTCGGCGCCGTCGGGGTGCTGCTCGTCGTGGCGGCGTTCACCGCGGACCCGAAGCGCGCGACCGGGCTCGACGGCGCGCTGAAGGCGTTCGCGGCGCTGCCGTTCGGGGCCGTCCTGCTGGTGCTGATCGGTCTCGGCTGGATCGCTGGAGGCGTCTACACGATCATCCGGGCGAAGCAGGCGGTCCTCGACTGACGCCGCCACGCCTCACCGTGCTCGTCTGCGCGACGCCGCAGCACGCCCACGTCACGCCGCTGCTCGCCGTCACCGAGGTGCTGACGAGGTCCGGCGTCGACGTCGTCGTGCTCACCGGCCACCGCTACCGGGAGGCCGTCGAGGCGGCGGGAGCCGTGTTCGCCCCGGTCGACCCGCGGTTCGACTACGACGACCGCCGGCTCGAGGAGGCCTTCCCCGGCATGGGCGGCCGCACCGGCCTCGCGGCGATGCGGTTCGCGATGCGGAACGTGTTCCTGCCGCCGCTGCCGTCGCAGCTCGTCGACGTGACGACGGCGGTCCGCGGAGAGGGGATCGACGTGGTCGTCACGGATCCGCTCTTCCTCGGCGGCGTCGCCTACGCCCTCCAGCCGCCGGAGCGGCGGCGGCCCGTCGCCGTGATCGGCCTCGTGCCGCTGATGCTCGAGAGCCGCGACACCGCACCGTTCGGGCTCGGTCTGCCGCCCATGCGCGGCCCGATCGGCCGGCTCCGCAACGCCGCGCTGCGCGTGCTCGCCCATCGCGTGCTCCTCGCCGGGCTGGAACGGGACGTGGACCGCTCCTTCGCCGCAGCGGTCGGCACGCCGCGGGGCACGAACCTGCTCGATCTCGGCCGCACGGTCGACGCGATCCTCCAGCTCACCGTCCCGGCGTTCGAGTACCCACGGTCCGACCTCCCGCCGACCGTGTCCTTCCTCGGGCCCATCGCCGGGCGTCCGCCGCGGGCCGCACCGCTGCCCGACTGGTGGGACGACCTCGACGGTCGCACGGTCGTGCACGTCACCCAGGGCACCGTCTCGAACGCGGTGGTCGAGGACCTGCTCGTGCCCGCCGTCCGGGGCCTCGCCGACGAGGACGTGCTCGTGGTCGCCGCGACCGGCCGCGACCCCGGGCCGCTGCTCGCCGCGCTCGGCACGCAGCCCGCCAACCTGCGGGTCGCGCCGTTCCTGCCCTACGACCACCTGCTGCCGCGAACGAGCGTGATGGTCACGAACGGCGGCTACGGCGGGGTGCACGCGGCGCTGCGGCACGGCGTCCCGCTCGTGGTCGGCGGCCGCACCGAGGAGAAGATCGAGGTCGCCGCGCGGGTCGCCTGGTCGGGCACCGGCATCGATCTGAAGGCGCAGCGGCCGAGGCCCCAGGCGGTGCACGACGCCGTGCTGCGGGTGCTGCGGGAGCCGCGGTACCGCCTCCGCGCCCAGGCGATCGGCGCCGACATCCTGGCGGCCGACGGCGAGGCCGCGCTCGTCGGATCCCTCGTCCGGCTGGCCGGCCGCGACGCGCCATGAGGGTCTTCCCTGAGCGCTCGCTGAGCGCTAGCGTGCAATCCGTCACGCATTGACACTTTTCGGTGCGTCGGGCCGAGGGCGATCGGGGATGCGCGTGCACGACATCGACGAGGCGGTCCGGGACCGAGCCGACGCCGGGGTGCAGCTGCTCACCGACCTCGTGCGCTCGGCGTCGACGGTGGGGCGGGAGGCGGGCGCCCAGGAGGTGCTCGCGCTCGCGCTCGGCGACGCGGGATTCGCGGTCGAGCGGCTGCCGCTGCCCCTCGACATCGACGAGGACCCGCTCGGCGGCGTCCGGCAGGTGCCGTACGAGGGCCGCTACGACCTGGTCGGCCGGAGGCGCGGCACGCCCGCAGGCACCCGGCCGCGCAGCCTGCTCCTGAACGGGCACATGGACGTCGTGCCCGCGGAGGACGCCGGCGGCTGGAGCGTGCCGCCGTTCGCGGGGGTCGTGCAGGACGGCTGGCTGCTCGGGCGCGGCGCCGGCGACATGAAGTGCGGATTCGTCGCCGGCCTCCTCGCGGTCGAAGCCCTCGACGCCGCCCGTCCCGGGTGGCTCACCGGCGACCTGACCCTGCTGTCCGTGATCGAGGAGGAGTGCACCGGCAACGGCACGCTGGCCGCGTGCCGGGCCGGGGTGCTCGCCGACGCCGCGCTGCTGCTCGAGCCGACCGGCCTCGACATCCTCCTCGGCGGGATCGGGATCGTCTGGGTCGACGTGCTCGTGCACGGGCGCGCGGGCCACGCGGAGGCGGCGGAGCGGTCCGTGAACCCGATCCTCCTCGCGCCCGTGGTCCTCGACGCCCTCGCGGGACTCGAGGAGGAGATGAACGCGGACCACCGAGCCGACCCGGACCCGGCGTTCTCCGCCATCGAGCGTCCCTACGCGGTGAACGTCGGCCGGCTCGAAGGCGGCCTCTGGCCGTCGAGCGTGCCGGAGGCGACGCGGATCTGCGTGCGGGTCGGCCATCCCGGCGCGTGGAGCAGCGACGAGGCCGTCGAGCGGGTCGACGCCGCCGTGCAGGCCGCCGCCGCGGGCCACTCGTGGCTCCGCGAGCACCCGCCGGTGGTACGGCCCTCCGGCTACCGGGCGGAGCGGTACGCGCAGGACCCGGACACACCGCTCGTGCGGGCGCTCGCCGCCGCGCACGCCGACGCCCACGGCGACGCCCCGGCCACGACCACCATCGCGTCGACGACCGACGCCCGCTACTACGTGAACCGCTTCGGTGTGCCCGCGGCCGCGTACGGGCCGCGCGTCCGCCACATCCACGGGGTCGACGAGGCCGTCGAGCTCGAGAGCGTGCTCGAATGCGCGTCGACGATCGCCCGGTTCCTCCTCGCCTGGTTCGGCGAGCGGCCGTGAGCCCCCGCGGATCCGCGGGCACCGCGTCGGCCCTGCGCCCGCTCATCGCGGAGACGGCCGCGGCGCGCATCGCGGACCGGTTCGTGACTGCGTTCGCGCTCGGCCAGTTCGTCGTCGGGCAGCGGCTGCCCAGCCTCTCCGAGCTGGCCGCGACCCTCGAGGTCAGCCAGACGACGGTGCGGCAGGCGATCAGCCGCCTCGCCGCGCTCGGCTACGTGCAGGTGCAGCGCGGCCGCACCGGCGGCACGTTCGTCCTGCGGCAGTGGGGGCCGTCGTCCGACTCGATGGTCCGCCGGGCCCTCGGCGACAGCTGGGGCACGCTGCAGGAGTCCGTCGACTGCCGCTCCGTCGTGGAGCAGGCCATCGCCCGAGCGGCGGCCGAGCGCGTCGGACCGGCGGACGAGCCGCGGATCCGCGCGGCCGTCGCGGCGTACGAGGCGGCCGCCGACCGCGACGCCTCCGCCATCGCCGACACCGAGCTGCACCAGGCGATCGCGGCCGCCGCCCACAACGCGCAGCTCGCCGAGCTCTCGCTCCGACTCCGCCAGGACGTGAGCCTCGGCTTCTCGGGCGAGCCCTACACGCCCGAGACGCGCGCCAGCGCGATCGAACAGCACGCCGCGCTGGCCGTCGCCGTGCTCGCTCACGAGCCCGAGGAGGCCGCCCGCATCGCCCGCGAGCACTTCGGCCTCACCGAGGGGCTCCTCCGCGCCCTCCACGACCGCACCGCCGCCCCGACCCCCGCCCAGTGAGGAATCCAGCAATGCCCGTCCAGTCCGTCAACGGCATCGACATCGCCTACACGCTCGAGGGCGACGGTCCCGAGACCGTCGTGCTCGTGAACGGCCTCGCCGACGAGAAGGAGACCTGGGCGTACCAGACGCCCGCCCTCCTCGAGGCGGGCTACCGCGTGCTCACGTTCGACAACCGGGGCATCGGCGCGACGAGCGCGCCGGCCGGCCCGTACTCCTCCGAGCTGCTCGCCGACGACACGAAGGCGCTCGTCGACGCGCTCGGCATCGGGCGGTTCCATCTGATGGGCGTCTCGATGGGCGGCATGATCGCCCAGGAGTACGCGCTCAAGTACGAGGCGGACCTCGCCTCCCTCACCCTGGCGTGCACCTACGCGGCGCCCGGGCCGTTCTGCTCGCGGATGTTCGCCATGTGGCAGGACATGGCGCCGGTGCTCGGGGTGCCCTTCGTCATGCGTGACGTGACCCTCTGGGCGTTCACCCTCGACTTCTTCCGCACCCGCGAGGCCGAGCTCGCCGAGTTCGAGACGGGGATGCGGTACCTGACGGTGCCGGTCCCCGCCTACCTCGCGCAGCTCGCGGTGATCCAGGCGCACGACGCGGCCGACCGGCTCGGCCGGCTGACGGTGCCGACCCTGGTGCTCGCCGGGGAGCAGGACATCCTCATCCCCACCGCCCTCTCGCACGACCTGCACGGCCTGATCCCCGGCGCCGAGTGGCGCACGGTCGCCGGTGGCCACGGCTGCGTGTGGGAGCACCCCGACGCCTTCAACGCCGCGTTCCTCGCCTTCCTCTCGAACCGCACCTCGTAACCAGGAGAACCGCACATGACCGCACCCGCGCTCGCCGACAGCGGCGAGACGCTCGACACCCGCAAGAAGCTCGGCCTGCTCGGCGTGCTGATGCCGGGCGTCGCCCAGATCGCCCCCGCCTTCAACCTCTTCTTCACGACGGCGGTGATGGCGTCCCTCGCCGGGCCGTCGGTTCCGCTCGTGTTCCTCATCTCGATGGTGGGGATGCTCGCGACGGCGCTGTCGCTGGCCCAGTTCTCGAGCCTCTACCCGAGCGCCGGGTCCTTCGTGACCTACATCAGCCGTGCGCTCGGCGTGCGCGTCGCCACCGCCGTCGGCGTGATCACGATCCTCGGCTACATGGTGACGTTCGCGGGGATCTACATCTTCGCGGGGCAGTACATCGTCGCGAACGTGTTCGGGGTGACCGCGACGGGCGCGGGCGTGAACCTGCTCACCGTCGTCGTCACCATCGTGTACGGGGCGATCGTCACCATCCCGGTGATCATCGGGCTGCAGTTCGGCGTGCGCGTGACCGTCGTGCTCTACCTCATCGAGGTGGCCGTGCTGCTGATCATCAGCCTGGCGGTGGTGTTCCAGGGCGGTGCGGAGGGCCTCTCCGCGGTGCCGTTCAGCTGGCCGTCCGGCACCGAGGCGTCGAACGTGTTCATCACCTTCGGGCTCGCGGTGGTGGCGTTCGGCGGCTTCGAGGCCTCGGCGCCGCTCGCCGAGGAGACCGCGAACCCGCGGCGCAACGTGCCCATCGGCCTGGTCGGCGCGGTGCTCATCTCCGGCGTGATCTACGTCCTCGGCTCCTACGCCGTCATCTCCGCGTTCGGCGTGAGCAAGGTCGGCGACTTCGCGAAGGACCCGAACCCCTTCGCGACCGCGACGGTGCGCTTCCTGCACGTGTCGAGCTCCTTCGCGGTGCCGTTCCTCGTCGCGGTCTTCCTGGTGAGCCTCACGTCGTCGTACATCTCGGCGAACACGCAGACCGCCAGGGTGCTGTTCGCCGGCGCTCGCGGACGGCTCTGGCCGCGCGTCCTGGACCGCACGCATCCGCGGTTCAAGACCCCGTGGGTCGCCGCGATCTGGTTCGTCGCGCCGAGCATCGTGCTCGGCTGCATCTTCCAGTTCGCCGACCCGGCGGACGCAGGCGGTCTGCTGCCGACGCTCGGCATCTTCGGCGTCGTCGTCATGTACTTCGTGACGAACCTGGCGCTCGCCGTGCAGTACTTCCGGCTGCGCCGCCGGGGCGTTCCGCGGAACCCGGTCCTCTGGGTCGTCGTGCCGATCATCGGGATGCTCGTGCTGCTGATCCCGGTCTGGGGCAACCTGCGGCCGGGCCAGGCGGGCATCTACGGCGTCATGCCGCTGCTCTCGATCCTGCTGCTCGTCGTGGGCGTCGTCTACACGGTGGTCCTCGCGGTGACCCGACCGGCGGTGCTGGCCGCGGCGCCCGCGCTGCTCGAGGGTGCGGAGGCGCTCGAGGGCGATCCGGTCCCGCCCGCCGGGATCGCCCGCTGATTGGGCCGGGGCACGACCGCGGTCAGCCGGCCGCGGTCGTCCTCGGCGTCGGCGACCGGGTTGCGGTGGGCGCCGGCTTCGCGGACCGGGTCGCCGTCGGTGACGGCGATGCGGTCGCGGTGGGGGACGGCGTGGCGGGAGCCGTCGCGGTCGGGGTGGGCGTCGCGGTCGGGCTCGGTGGCGGACCGCTCGACGTCGCGGACGCGCTCGGTGTCGACGACGGGGGAGGGGCGGACGACGAGGCGCTCGAGGAGGATCCGGACGAGGGCGACGACCCGGACGACGACGAGCCGGACGAGGTCCCGCCCTGCGCCGACCCGGACGCCGACGACCCGGTGACCCGGGTCGGGCCGGCGGTCGAGCGCGACGGGCGCGGAGTCGCCGTGGACGGCACCGTGGCGCTCGGCGCGGGGCTGTCGGGGCCGGCGCTGACGGCGTCACCGGGTGGCAGCGCGGCGCCCGACCCGGCGGGGGCGGCGACGTGGTGGGGGAGCAGGCCGTCGCCGAACAGCAGCGGCGACGACAGCAGCACCCCGGTCCCCCCGAGCACGCCGATGACGGCGGCGGCGATGATCGGCACGAGCAGGCGGGAGCGAGGGCGCTCCGGCAGCGGGCCGGACGCGTCGTCGTCGAGGGCCGCGAGGTCCTCGTCCGCAGGGGCGCCGGCGGCGGATGCGCCGTCCGCA
>NZ_JAODBE010000135.1 GCF_025463795.1 Amnibacterium sp. | reverse complement strand
CCCCGGTCCCGCTGCCGGGCCCGGTTCGCCCGACGGCGGCGGGTAGGCCGCGGTCGGGGACGCAGCCGTCGGGGCCGGAGTCGGGTAGGCGGCGGTCGGGGCGCCCTCCGGCGGCGGGTACGCGCCGGGCGGCGGCGCGACGGGCGGCAGCGGCTCGGGCGACGTGGGGGTGTCGTCGGCGGAGCTCCGGCCCGCGCCGGGACGGGACGAGGGCGCCACCCAGGGCTGATCGGCGGCCCCCTCACGGCGGCCTTCCTCAGGACGCTCCTCGGGCGTCCCCGTGGGTTCGTCGGTCGGCATCGGCCCTCCTCGTTCGGCGGCCGAGCCTACCGAGGGCGGTGCTTCGGGGGCAGGGCCGGACGGATCCCCGGCGCTTCCGGTCCGCGGGGAGCGCGGGCATCCGCCTGACGGGTCAGGGCCGGGAGCGGCGAGCGGCGAAGAACGCGCAGAGCAGGGCGACGACGAACAGGCTTCCGCCCTCGACGATCGGCAGCGGCTGCCGCTGCGCGAGGCCGACGAGCGCGTCGGCGACGCCGCCGACGGCCAGGACCAGGAGGATCACGAGCAGGGCGCGGATCCGCGGATCCCTCGGCCGCCTCGCGCCGCGCGATCGCGTGCCGCCGCTCACAGCCCGGCCGCCAGGAAGTCGATCGTGCGGCCGACCTCGGGCAGCTCGGGCACCGGCGGGATGTTGAGGTGCCCGTGCAGCATGCCCGCGGCGACGGTGAGCTCGACCGGGATCCCGCGCTCGGTGAGCTGCTCGACGAACAGCTCCCCCGACGCGCGCAGGTCGTCGTACTCGCTGACCACGATGTGGGCGGGCGGCAGGCGGGTGAGGTCGGCGAGCCCCGGCATCAGGTTCGACGGGATGTCCGTGATGCGGCCGAGGTAGGCGGCGGTGATGTCGGTGATCATCCGCGGGGTGAACCGCAGGAGCAGCGGCAGCTCGCGCATCTCCGCGGCGAGGGCGTCGGGCAGCGCCGGCGTCGGGAAGTGCAGGGCCGGGTAGGCCAGCAGCATCGCGGTGGGCAGCGGGTGCCCCGCGTCGCGGGCTCGCAGGACGGCAGCCACCGCGAGGTTGGCGCCGGCGCTGGCGCCGCCGATCGCGGCGTGCGCCGGATCGACGCCGAGCTCGCCCGTGGCGCCCCGGAACCAGTCCCAGGCCGCCGCCACGTCGTCGACGGGAATCGGGTAGCGCACGCCGCCGACGGCGAGCCGGTAGTCGACGCTCACCACGACGGCGCCGGCGCGCACGGCGACCTCCGCGCCGACCACGTGCGCCTCCGGCATGTCCAGATCGCCGGCCGTGAAGCCGCCGCCGTGGTTCCAGAGCAGTCCCGGGCGCGGGCCGGACGAGCCGACCGGCCGGTAGATCCGGATCGGGATCGCCCCGTGCGGACCCTCGATGCGGCGATCCTCGACCGCGACGTCCGGCAGCGCGTAGTCCCCGAACGGCGCGAACCAGCCGAGGGCCGACTCGGGCACGTCGTCGACGTCGAAGCCCGGCTGCAGGTCGCGGATCAGTGGAAGGCGGGCGGCGATCAGCGGATGCACGGGCACGGGCACGGTTCCTTCCGCAACCCGGGTCGATGGGCGCCACTCCATCCTGCCGTCCGCCGCATCCGGGTTCCCCGCCCCGACCGGAACGGCGCCCGGCGGTGCCGGGTCGGCGCTCCGCCGCCGGGCGCCGTCCGCGGGGCGCGAACGGGCGCAGGAGGCCGGGGCGCCCGAGGGAGGATGGACCGATGCGATCGGCACCCCGCGCCCGCGTGCCGGCCGCTGCCTGCGCCGCGATCCTGGCACTTGCGCTCGCCGCCTGCTCGAGCCCGTCCGTTTCCCCGGCCGCGTCCCGGCCGGCGGCGACGAGCGCGGCGCCCGCCGCCCGGACGCCGGCACCCCGCACGACGACGGCGGAGGGCACCCGCCCGACCGTCGTCGCGGCACTCGGCGACTCGCTGTCCCGCGGCTACGACGCGTGCGACCACTACGGCGACTGCCCCTCCGTGTCGTGGATCACCGGCACGAACACGACCGTGAACAGCATCGCGAGTCGGCTCCGCGCGCAGACCGGCGCGCCGGTGACGGTGCACGACGACGCGCGGTCGGGCGTCTCCGTCGGTGACCTGCCGCGGCAGGTCGACCTCGCGATCGCGCAGCAGCCCGACATCGTCACGGTGCTGATCGGCGGCAACGACGTCTGCCGGGCGAGGGTCGCCGACATGACCTCCGCGCAGACCTACTCCGCCGTCGTCGACGCGCAGCTGACGCGACTGGCGGCAGCCCTCCCCGACGCACGGATCCTCGTCGCGTCCGTCCCGGACGTCACGGACCTGCGTCCGGTCGCCTCCTCGAACCCGACCGCCCGCTTCCTCTGGAGCACGCTCGGCGGCTGCACGACCGTGCTCGGCGACCCGCGGTCGGACTCGGAAGCGACGCAGAGCCGCCTCGCGACCGTGCGCGACCGCATCGACGCCTACAACGGGTCGCTCGCGACCACCTGCGCGACGCTGCGCCGGTGCGTGTGGGACGGCGGCGCGCTGAACCGCTACCAGCCGACGATCGCCCAGCTCTCGCCGCTCGACTACTTCCATCCGTCGATCGCCGGCCTGCGCGAGCTGGCCGCGATCGAGTGGGCCGCCCTCGCGGGCGGCTGACGGTCAGGGCCGGCCCATCCCCCGGTAGGTCCAGCCGGCGGCGCGCCAGGCGACGGGGTCCAGCACGTTGCGGCCGTCGATGATGACCTTCGACCGCACGAGCTCGGCGGTCGCCACCGGGTCCAACTCGCGGTAGTCCTTCCACTCGGTGACGAGCACGACGACGTCGGCCCCGTGCAGGGCGTCGTCGGTGTCGGTCGCGAAGCCGAGCTGCGGATGCAGCCGGATGGAGTTCGGGATCGCCTTCGGGTCCGTGGCGATCACGTGGGCACCGAGGCCGTTGAGCTGCACCGCCACGTCGAGGGCCGGCGAGTCGCGCACGTCGTCGGAGTCCGGCTTGAAGGCGAGCCCGAGCACCGCGACCTTCTTCTGGTACACCTGGCCACCGAGCGCCTCCGTCACCAGCTCGACCATGCGCTGCCTGCGGCGCATGTTGATCGCGTCGATCTCCTTCAGGAAGGCGACGCTCTCGCCGCGCCCCAGCTCCTCGGCCCGCGCGGAGAAGGCGCGGATGTCCTTCGGCAGGCAGCCGCCGCCGAACCCGATCCCGGCGTTCAGGAAGCGCCGGCCGATGCGCGGGTCGTAGCCGATCGCATCCGCGAGGGCCGTGACGTCCGCATCCGCGACCTCGGCGATCTCCGCCATCGCGTTGATGAACGAGATCTTCGTGGCGAGGAACGCGTTCGCCGCGACCTTGACGAGCTCGGCCGTGGCGAAGTCGGTCTCCACAAGCGGGGTGCCCTTGCCGAGCGCGGTCGCGTACACCTCGTCGAGGAGGCGCTTCGCGACCTCGCGGTGCTCACCGCCCGGCGGCAGCCCGTAGACGAGCCGGTCGGGTGCGATCGTGTCCTGCACCGCGAAGCCCTCGCGGAGGAACTCCGGGTTCCAGGCCAGCAGCGCGCCGCTTCCCGACTCGTCGATCCGGGCGGCCAGCCGCGCGGCGGTGCCGACGGGCACCGTGGACTTGCCGACGACGAGGTCTCCCGCGGACAGGTGCGGGAGCAGGCCCTCGATCGCCGCGTTCACGTAGGTGAGGTCGGCGGCGCCGCCCCCGCGGGTCTGCGGGGTGCCGACGGCGACGAAGTGCACCTGCGCGTCCCGCACCTCGCTCATGTCCGTCGAGAACCGCAGCCGTCCGGAGGCGGAGGCGGACTGAAGGATCTCACCGAGGCCGGGCTCGAAGAAGGGCGCCTGCCCCGCGGCGAGGTCGCGGACCTTGGCCGCATCGACGTCGATGCCGATCACCTCGTGGCCGAGCTCGGCGAGGGAGGCGGCATGCACGGCACCGAGATAGCCGCAGCCGATGACGGAGATCTTCACAGGGGCTCCTTGTCCAGCCGGGTCGTCCGGCGTGAGGCGATGGGGCGGGCGGGCGGGATCGCTCGCATGCCGGCACGATCGAGCCCCGGCGAACCGGACGCTCGGTGATGCGGGTGGGTCAGTCGGAGGGTGCGACCCGGAGCGACGCGGCGCGGCGGAGGTCCGCCTCCGCCAGCGCATCCGCTTCCACGACGGTGGCGACGCCGAGGCGGGCGACCAGCCTGCTGATCTGCAGCTGGTGGTCGTCGACGTGCTCCCGGCGCTCCTTGCGCCGGGGAACCACGACCGGGTGGATCCCGGCCTCGAGCAGCGCGAGGATCGTGCCGACGCCGGCGTGGGTCACGACGACGTCGGCGGCCCGGGCCTGCTCCATGAACTCGTCGCCGCCCACCTGGGCGACGATCCGCCCCGGCAGATCGCGCCGATCGGTGACGCCGACCTGCCAGACGCTCTCCTCGGACAGCGATCCGCTGGCGGCGAGTGAGTCGAGCACCGCGTCGAAGCGGAAGGGCCGGATCGTCCCGAGGGTCACGAACGCGCGGAGCGGACGGTCGGGCGCGGGCGGCATGGGGTTCGGCACCGAGCGGAACAGCGAGAGCACGCTCTCGTGGTTCTTCCACCGGCCCCCCGCCCATCCCGCATGCTGCGTGTACAGGTCGGCGAGGTGGAGCGTCGCGAGGATCCGGCCGGTCAGTGAAGGGCCTTCGACGCGGGACACGCTCTCGATGTAGGTCCGCGGCACGCCTGCGAACGCCGCGGTGCCCATCGCCGCGAGGGCGAGGGCCGCCCCGGTGCTGATGAGCTCGTCGAAGCGCTCAGCGCGGAGCACGCGGGAGATCGGCGCGAGGGCTCTCGCGACGCCCGGGTAGTCGCGGGAGGCGATGTAGGGCACGTAGGTGACGCGCTTGCCCCGCAGCAACGAGATGCTCTGCGGCGTCTCGAAGGTGATCCACATGGAATCGGGATGGGGGTCGAGCGAATTCGAGAAGCGCACCAGCTGGGCCAGATGGCCTCCGGTGGAGGCGGCGAAGAGATACTTCCGCCTACCGTCCACCGCGCCGTGCGGTCGCTCGGTCCTTGGACTAGCGGCTCGCTGAAGGACCACGGCTATGCCTCGGGTCCGATGGTGCGCTGCTGTCGCTGGATTCGGATGTGTTCGGGGTCCAAAACCGGCGACCTCCTTTCGACGTCTGGGTGAACGTCCAGTGGCCTGGACCGACAGTCTCACATGAAGGCAAGCCGAATTCCACCGTGCAGCAGTTCGGATGCTCACGACTGCATACCGATCCCGCTTGCCCGGGAAGTCGACGTCCTCCGGCGGGAGGTGGGATCCGGGCCCTCTCCATCGACCCGGACACCGCGGCGGAGAGGCTTTGCAGAACGAAGCCTCTCCCCGCTATGGATGCCGGAAGAAGGACGGATCGGGTCGGGAATCCCGTGCCGGAACGCGAATTCCTTCTCCTGTTCACGTGCACGTCACCCGATCGGGGGATTCTCTTTCCACTTCCGGACGCAGAATCATCGTGCTCTTCGGTAGAAACACCCATTCCCCGAATCAGGAGTACCCCATGATCCGTCGACTGCAGTTCCGCCTGTACCGCTTCCTGCACGGCGAGGATCTCTTCGACGCCTGGCCCGGCGACATCCGGCCGACGCCGACCCCCGCCGAGGCCGTGACACGGCGGCATCACACCCCCTCCGCGGTCGCGCACCACTGACGCGTCGACCCAACTCCCCGTCGTCCCTCCCCCTCCCCGTGGCCGCCCGGCCCGCGCCGGAGGGCCGAACCGCACCCGCATCAGGGGCGTTCCTCGATCCCCCTGATCCACGCCGACTGCCGGCGGCTGCCCGCGGCCTTCCGCGCGATCCTGCGGCCTGAGCCGCCGATCGGCTGCTCGCCGACGACGACGTGCCGCGTGTGGCGATGCCCCGCGGCGGCCGGACCGCGCTGCCCGGCCCGCACGAGCGTCCGTCCCTCGGGCCCACCGCTCTGCCGGTGAGTCCGCACGCGCTCCAGGCGCCGCGGGCGGCCTCATCCGCGCCGACCGGCTCGCGACTTCACCAGCGACGGTCGGCCCGGCTCAGCTCGGCCCACGTGCGTGCCCTGCTGTCCGCGAGCCCTGTCCCGCACCAGGTCATCTGAACGGTCTGGTCGCCCCCCGAAAGCGGGACTTCTGTCCCCCTTCCCGCCGCTCCATGATGGGACTCTCCTCCCCGGGATCCTCTTTCCCGCCGCCGCACACCCATTCGGCGGAATTCGGTCGAACCGAGCCGGAAGAGAATTCCCCGTTCCCCTGTGACCCGACAGGTATACACGCATGCCGAAAAGCCCCTCCGAGCGACGCCCGGACGAATCCCCGACCCCCCGCAGCCCGCGGCGCAAGCCGTTCCTGCTCGCCCTGACCGCCGCCGCCGTCGCGCTGGCCGTCGGCGGCACCGCGGCGGCGATCCTCGCCGGCGGCCCGTCCAGGACCACTGCGGCTCCGCATCCCGCCTCGACGCCTCTCGCCTCGGCGCTCCCTTCGGCGACCGCGTTGCCGAAGGCGTCCGCCACCGCCACGTCGATGACCAGGTCGACGGCCGGCACCGTCGTGGCGTCCTACGTGAAGTCGATCGACGCGCTGACGCCGACGTCGACCACCGCGTCGCTCGAGCGGATCGTCACCGGCGCCGCTCTCGCGGAGGTCCAGGCCTCGCAGCTCGAGTACACGACCAACCACTGGACGACGACGGGGCGCACCCGCGTCGACGGCGTGAAGGTGCTTCGCGCGGACACGACCGGCACGACGCGGACCGCGGAGGTCCAGGCCTGCCTCGACTCGTCCTCCGTCACGCTGCGCACGGCCGCGGGCAAGCCGGTCTACCCGGCGTCGTCCACGCCGAAGCGCTACCTCAACCTCTACGCGCTCGAGTACCTCGACGGCGGCTGGCGCGTCGTGCACCACTCCTTCCCGACCGACCCGACCTGCTGACCGGCCCGGTCCCGCCTCCCCGGCGTTCCCCGCACCCTTCTCCCTCCCGATCCCCCACCCCACCTGCGTCCCGCAGGTCCCGTCCCCCCAACGGAGCCCCACGTGCCTCTCTCCTCCCCGAACCGACCGAAGCGGCTCGGCCTGAAGCTCATCGCGAGCATCGGCGCCGTCGCGGGCGTCACGCTGATGAGCGTCGTCGCCCCCGCCCAGGCCGACAGCAGCTCGCTGCCGACGCCGGACGGCCTCAGCGCGGCGACCGCCGCCGCCTCCTGCTGGGAGGTGAAGGTGAACACCCCGTCGGCGCCGAACGGCGTCTACTGGCTCTACACCCCGGCGCTCGGCTCGCCGCAGCAGTTCTTCTGCGACCAGACCACCGACGGTGGCGGCTGGGTGCTCATCGGCCGCGGCCGAGAGAACTGGAGCCAGTCCGGCGAGGGCTACGGCACCGCCGCGCAGGTTCGCGACACGATCACGGGTACCGCGGCGTTCGACGCCCGCGAGCTGAGCGCGACCACGGTCGACGGCCTCCTGAACAACCAGTCCGTGTCGAGCCTCCCGGACGGCGTGCGGCTCCGCCGGGCGACCGACACGGCGGGCGCGAGCTGGCAGGAGGCGCGCTTCACCTTCAGCTCGCCCCGCGACGACTGGTCGTGGCTCTTCGCCGACCTGCAGCGGATCGCGACCTGGAGGTTCGATTCCACGAGCGGGACCGGCGGCACCACGAAGGCCTTCGGCACGGGCACCGCCGCCGGCGTCACCGAGGTGCAGACCACCGTGAACAAGACGGTCGGCTACCAGAACGGCTTCGGCTACGGCAACGCCGTCGCCGGCACCACCGCGGCCGACAGCTACATCTGGAAGGGGTCCGTCGGCTACGCCCGGCCCTTCACGCAGGTCTACCTGCGCCCGAAGCTCGTAAGCAGCAGCATCCTCTCGGCCATCCCGGACTCGGGGACGCCGGCGGTCGCCCAGGGCAGCGTGGCGAAGAGCCTCGCCATGCCGACGGTCTGGGGCGTGAACGGCCTCGGCGCGGCCGGCACCGGCATCGAGGACACCGAGGTGTCCGCGTTCACCGAGTCGAAGGGCGACGTGTACGTCGGCGGCAACTTCGCGCACGTGCAGAAGGACTCGAAGGGCACGGGCCTCGTGAACCAGTCCTACCTCGCCGCGTTCGACGTGAAGACGGGCGCGTTCGTGCCCGGCTTCGCGCCGGTCTTCAACCAGGAGGTCAAGGCGCTCGCCACCCTCCCGGACGGCCGCATCGTCGCCGGTGGCGACTTCAGCCAGGTGAACGGGAAGGCCGAGAACGGCCTCGTCGTGCTCGACCCGGCCACCGGCGCCGTCGACACGGCGTTCACCGGCCGGCTCATCAACGCGCTGACCGCCAGCGGCGGCCAGGCCATCGTGCGTGCGCTCGAGGTGCAGGGCGGCTGGCTCTACGTCGGCGGCACCTTCACCCACGCGACGGGCGGCAGCACCACGGCGCAGGTCTACTCGCGCAACGCGGTCCGCCTCTCCGTGACCGACGGCACGCCGGACAAGAACCTGACGTTCGAGTTCGACGGCACGGTGATCAGCCTGGATGCCTCATCCCAGGGCGACCGCGTGTACTTCGCAGGCTACTTCGCCGACGACAAGACCTCGTCCGCGTACCGGGTGGCGGCCGTCACCACGGCGAACGGCGGCTCCGTGCTCCCCTGGACGGTGAAGTTCACGTCCCCGGACACCGCCGCCACGATCGCGAAGGGCAAGACGGCCACCTACCAGCAGGCCGTCCGCGAGGTCGGGAACCGCGTCTGGATCGGCGGCTCCGAGCACATGATCTTCAGCTACAACCGTGCCGACCTGAGCGAGGCCAGCACCAACGTCATGTCCTCCGAGGGCGGCGACGGCCAGGTCCTCGCCACGGACGGCACGAACGTCTACGGCGGCTGCCACTGCTACCTCGCCTCCTACTCGGATGCGCACGTCGGCGCGAGCTGGACGGACCCGGGCACCGCGTGGACGAAGGTCTCGAAGATCGAGGGTGTCGGCGCGTGGAACGCGGCGACCGGCGCCTACGAGACGTCCTTCAGCCCGTCCTTCACCGAGCGTGAGGGTGCAGGCGGCTGGGCCGTGTTCACCGACTCCACCGGCGTGACCTGGATGGGCGGCGACTTCACCGCCGTGCGCACCGGGGCCACCGGCAAGGCGTGGGCCGGCGGATACGCCCGGTTCGCCCGGAACGACTCGACGGCGCCGACGGCGCCGAGCGCCCTGACCGTGACGACGACCGGGACCGGCGTGGCCGCGACCTGGAAGGCCTCCACGGACGCCGGCGGCGCGGTGACCTACCAGGTGCTCCGCAACGACCGCGTCATCGCCACCACGGCGAGCACGTCCATCGCGCTCCCGTCGGCGCCGACCGGCACGAAGTACTTCGTGCGGGCGGCGGACCCGTCGGGCAACCTGTCCGCGAGCACGGCTGCCGCCACCGCCTCGGCCACGCCGCCGGCCCCCGCCGCCGGCACGCTGGTCGCCGACGGCGCGAGCTGGCACTACCTGTTCCCGCCGACCGGTCCGGACGGCTCCTGGAACACCGCGGCCTTCGACGACTCGTCGTGGGCGTCGGGCGCCGCGCCGCTCGGCTGGGGCGACGCGAGCGTCGTGACCACCGTCGGATCCGCGATCACGCCGAAGCCGATCACCGCCTACTACCGCAAGTCGTTCTCCGTGGGCGACCCGAGCTCGCTCGGCACCGTGACGATCACGACGCGGGCCGACGACGGTGTCGTGGTCTACGTGAACGGCCAGGAGGTCGGCCGCTCGAACATGCCGAGCGGGGCGATCACCAACGGGACGTACGCGTCCAGCTCGGTGACCACCGCCAACGCGGTCGCGCATCCGGTGACGATCACGGTGCCGTCCTCGGCGTTCGTGGCCGGCACCGACGTGATCGCCGCCGAGGTGCACTCGAACTTCCGGTCGACGGCGACGGCGACCTTCGACCTGGACGCCCAGGCCGACGGGAAGGTCGTGGCGCCGCAGGCCGGTCCGCTCGCGAGCGGCACCACCGTGGTCCGCACGGGCTCGACGTGGTCCTACTCCTCGACGGCCACGGCTCCGGACTCGACATGGCGCTCGGCCTCCTTCGACGCCTCGGCATGGCCGACCGGCAAGGGCGTGCTCGGCTGGGGAACGGGTGACATCACCACCCAGATCCCCGCGCCCTCGACGGGCCGGCCGATCACGAGCTACTTCCGAGGCTCGTTCTCGATCGCGAACGGCACCCTGCCGACGTCGGGGCTGACGCTCACGACTCGGGCGGACGACGGCATCGCCGTCTTCGTCAACGGCACGGAGGTCGGCCGGTCGAACCTGCCCACCGGCACCCTGACGGCGTCCACGTACGCCCTGTCCGCCCCGAGCACCGCGACCGCGGAAGCGAACCCCGTGCACTTCACCGTGCCGTCGTCGCTGCTCGTCGAGGGCACGAACGTGATCGCCGTCGAGGTCCACTCCAACTACAAGACCACGCCGAGCTCGAGCTTCGACCTCGCCGCCGTCGTGAACTGACAGGAGCACCTCGATGACGCTCACGGATCGGGTCCTTCCGGCCCCGGCACGCCTGCGACCCGCACGGCGCTACGGCGACGCCCTCGCCGCCCTCGCGGCGGTGCAGAAGCCCGGCGCGGGGTTCCCCGCCTACACCCGGTGGGTCAACCGCCGGCTCGCCCGGTACGCGGCCGCCGCCGCGTACCGGGCGGGGCTCAGCCCCAACCAGGTCACCGCCGCCAGCGCAGCCGTGTCGCTCGTCGCGATCGCGCTCGTCGCGGCCGCGCCGGCCACGCCGACCGTCGCGGTCGCCGCCGCCGTGCTCTTCGCCGCCGGCTACCTGCTCGACTCGGCGGACGGGCAGGTCGCCCGGCTGTCGGGCACCGGCAGCGCCGCCGGCGAATGGCTCGACCACGTCGTCGACGCGATCCGTACGCCCGCCGTGCACCTCGCCGTCTTCGTCGGCCTGCTCGCGCAGCCGTCGGTGGCGTGGTGGCTGCGCGACGCCGCCCTGGTCTTCTGCGTGGTGGCCGTCGGCCAGTTCACGAGCCAGATCCTCGCCGAGCAGCTGAGCGGGCGCGTGCACCGGTCCGTGTCCGGCGGAGGCGTCGCGAAGTCCTGGCTGACCCTGCCGAACGACACCGGCGTCCTCTGCTGGCTGTTCCTGCTGTGGGGCGCCCCCCAGTGGTTCGCCGCCGCGTACGCCGTGCTCCTCCTCCTCAACACCGTCCACATGGCCGCCTCGATGCGCCGCAAGTACCAGCACCTGACCCAGCGGGAGAACCAGTCCTGATGTCCGAGCACACCACGTCCCCCGCCGTCAGCGTGATCATCGCCACCCGCGGCCGGCCGGAACTCCTGCGCAAGGCCGTGTCCGCGGCGCTCTCCCAGGACCACGCCGGCACCGTCGAGGTGCTCGTGGTCTTCGACCAGGTCGCCGTCGACGAGCTCGCCGACGTCGTCGTCCCCGCCGGCCGGGTGCTGCGCACCCTCACGAACGCGCGGACCCCCGGCCTCGCCGGCGGCCGCAACACCGGCATCCTCGCCGCCGCCGGCGAGCTGATCGCCTTCTGCGACGACGACGACGAGTGGCTCGACGGCAAGCTCGCGGCGCAGCTGCGCACCTGGGCCGCCGTCCCCGACGCCGCACTGGTCGCGACCGGCATCCGCATCGAGTCCGCGGGCGGATCGCACGTGCGCCTCCCTCCGGCCCGTGCGACGTTCGCCGACTTCCTCGACTCGAGGATCACCGAGATCCACCCGTCGACGTTCCTGCTCCGCCGGTCGGACCTGCTCGGCGGCATCGGACTCGTCGACGAGGACCTGCCCGCCTCCTACGGGGAGGACTACGACCTTCTGCTCCGCGCCGCCCGCCTCGGGCCCGTCGTGAGCGTCGTCGAACCCCTCGTCGTCATCAACTGGAAGCGGACCTCCTTCTTCGCCGGCCGGTGGGAGGGCATCGCCGCGGGCCTCTCCTACCTGCTCCGCAAGTTCCCGGAGTTCGCCGACACCCCTCGCGGCACCGCCCGCATCGCGGGCCAGGTCGCCTTCGCCCACGCGGCGCTCGGCCGACGTGCCGAGGCGCGGGCCTGGGCGGTCGACGCCATCCGGAACGACCGGCGGCAGCTGCGTGCCTACGCCGCCCTCGCGATCGCCGCGCACCTCGCTCCGCCCGCCCTCCTCGTGGACCTCGTGAACCGTCGGGGGCGCGGCCTGTGACCGGCACCGCCGCCGTCCTCGAACGTCGCACCGTCGTCGCCCGGCCCGCCGCGCCCGACGGCCGCGGAGTCCTGCCCGCGTGGCCGCTGATCGCCATGGTCGCCGGCTACCCGGTGGAGTGGGCGCTCGGCGCGACCGCGTTCGCCTCCCTCGGGATCGCCGTGGTGATGGCGGTGTTCCTCCTCGTGCGCGGCCGCCTGCGTCCCGCGACCGGGCTGCTCCCGTGGGGCGCGCTGATCCTCTGGGTGCTCGCCTGCGCCGTCGGCCTGCACACCCTGCCGCAGGCGATCGGCTACGCGCAGCGCCTCGGCGACCTGGTCGCGGCGGGCGTCGCCGGCCTCTACTACATGAACGCGCGAGAGCGGATCACGCCCCGCACCGCCATCGCGGCGCTCGTCGTGCTGTGGGTCGTCGTCGTGCTGCTCGGGTTCGGCGCCATCGCGATGCCGAACCTGCGGCTGCAGACGCCGGTCAGCTTCCTCGTGCCGGACGGCCTGAAGACGAACTCGCTCGTCAGCCAGCTGATCTACCCGCCCATGGCCGAGGTCCAGCAGCCGTGGGGCGCCGCCGTGCCCTTCAACCGGCCCGCGGCCCCGTTCCCCTACGCGAACAGCTGGGGCGCCGCGTACGCGATCCTCACCCCGGTCGTCGTCGCCTACCTGGCCCTCCGCCCGGCGCGGCCGGTCCGGTGGGCGCTCGGCGCCCTCCTCGTCGCGTCGCTGTACCCGGCGATCCAGACCAGCAACCGCGGGATGCTCCTCGGCCTGGGCGTGGCGATCACCTACGTCGTGCTCCGCCTCGCGCTGCGGGGGCGGCTGCTCGCCACCGCCGGCGCCGCGGCGGCCGTCGCCGTCGCGGGGGGCTACCTCCTCGCCTCCGGCGCCCTGCAGGGCATCCTCGCCCGCCAGCAGGTCAGCGACAGCACGGGCACGCGTGCGGACCTCTACACGTCGACGTTCTCGGCGACCCTGCAGTCGCCGTTCCTCGGCTGGGCGAGCCCGCAGACCGACGTGTCGATCGGCTACCCGCTCGGCAGCCAGGGGCACGCGTGGACCCTCATGTACTCGTACGGCTTCGTCGGCCTCGGGCTCTTCCTCGTGTTCCTCATCGGCGCCGTCGTCAGCACGGGCCGCGCGCCCGGCACGCCGGCCCTCTGGCTGCACTCGTCGCTCGTGATGCTGATCCCGCTCGTCTGGCTGTACGGGCTCGGCACCGCGCAGACCATCGCGATGGTCGTGCTCGCCGCGATCCTCCTCCGCGCGCGATCGGGAACGGAGACGATCCGATGACCGGCCGCAGCGAGAACCTGCTCCGCGCGAGCCTCGTGACGTTCGCCGGCATCGTGATCGGCGCGATCGCGACGCTGCTGCTCGCTCAGGTGATCGGTCACCGGCTGGGCGCCGCGGGCACCGGCCTGTTCTTCCAGGCGATCGCCCTGTTCGCGATCGTGTCGAACGCACTCCAGCTCGGCGCGGACACGGCGCTCGTGCGGACACTGTCCCGCAAGGTGGCCCTGGGCCAGCGGAGCGACCTCGCGCGGGTCGTCCGCGGCGCCGTCGGCCCGGTCGTCGCCGTCGCCCTCGTGGTCTCGGTCGTCGTCTTCGTCGCAGCGGCGCCGCTCGCCGCCGTCGTCGCCCCGAACGATCCGGCCTACGGGACCGCGGTGCTGCGGATCATGGCGCCGTTCCTCGCACCGGGAGCGCTCCTCGCGGTCCTGCTCGGCGGGACGCGCGGCATCGGCAGCACCCTCCCCTACACGGCCCTCCAGAACCTCGCGCTCCCGGTGTCACGGCTGCTGCTCGTCGGCCTCGGCATGACCGTCGGGCTCGGGGCGGAGTGGGTCGCCGGCGCCTGGGCCGCGCCCCTCGTGATCGTCGCCGCGATCGCCGCCGTGCTGCTCGCACGCCAGCTACGGCGCGCCGGCGACCCGTTCGGCTCCCCCTCCCCCGCCTCGACGCGCGAGTTCTGGCGGTTCGCGATCCCGCGCGGCGCATCGACGGTGCTGGAACGCGCCATCGACTGGGCGGGCGTGCTCATCGTGCTGGCCGTTGCCGGGCCCGTGCTCGGCGGCATCTACGCGGTCGTCAACCGGTGCGTGAACGCCGGGACGATGATCGACCAGGCCGCGCGCATCGTGACCGGCCCGCGGATCAGCCGCGCCCTCGCGGTCGGCGATCGGAAGCAGGCGTCCGCGCTGTTCCTCGACGTCACCCGGGGCATCGTCGCCGTCGCGTGGCCCTTCTACCTCACGCTCGCGGTGTTCGCGCCGGCGGTGCTGTCACTGTTCGGCCCGGAGTTCGTCGCCGGCGCCCTGCCCCTCGCCCTCGTGAGCATCGCCATGATGCTGTCCACGACGGCCGGCATGGTGCAGAGCATCCTGCTCATGGGCGGCCGCAGCTCCTGGCAGCTGGGGAACCGGATCGCGCAGCTCGTGACCCTCGTGGTCGTCACCGTGGTCCTCGTCCCGCCGCTCGGGCTCCTCGGCGCCGCGCTCGGCTGGACGGCCGCGATCCTCGTCGACACGACGCTCGCGACCGTGCAGGTCGCCGTCAAGCTCGGGATCCACAGCTCACCGCGGCTCGTCGTCTTGCCCGCGGGCCTCGCCCTCGCGATCTTCGGCGGAGGCGGCCTGCTCTGCGCCGCCGTGCTCGGTCAGACCGTGCCCGCCCTCCTTCTTTCCGGCGCCGTCCTGGCGCTCGTCTACGTCGCCGCATGCGTCCTGCTGCGGCGCCAACTGGGGTTCGACGCGCTTCTCCCGCGTCGGATGACGACCCGAGTCATCGGCCTCCCGGCCGCCCCGCTTCCCGATCTGACCCGGATCGAAAGGTGAACCCGTGAAAATCCTGTTGGTCGCTTCCGATGGAGGCCACCTGGCGCAGCTGCTGCCGCTCGACGACTGGTGGGGCCGGCACGACCGGCACTGGGTGACGTTCCGCAAGCCCGACGCCGTCGCCGCGCTCGAGGGCGAGCAGGTGACCTGGGCGTACCACCCCACCACCCGCAACCTCCCCAACGCCCTGCGCAACCTCGGCCTGGCCGTCCAGACGCTCCGCCGGCTGCGGCCGGACGTCGTCGTGTCGACCGGGGCCGGCGTGAGCCTGCCGTTCTTCGTCGTCGCCCGGTTCCTCCGGATCCGCACCGTGTACATCGAGGTCTTCGACCGCGTCGACAGCCCCACCCTGACCGGACGGCTGTCCTACCCGATCTCGGACGCCATGTGCAGCCAGTGGCCGCAGCAGCGGGCGATCTACCCCGAGGCCGTCCTGATCGGACCGACGCTGTGAACGGCATCTCGCTGGTCGTCTCGCTCGGCACCGACCACCACCGCTTCGACCGCCTCGTCGAATGGACGGAGAACTGGGTCACCGCGGCGCCCTTCCACACCGACCTCTTCGTGCAGTACGGGTCGTCCCGTGCACCCCGCATCGGGGCCGGAGCGGAGCTCCTGCCCCGGGCGGAGATGCTCGAGCGCTACCGGAACGCCGACATCGTCGTCACTCAGGGCGGACCCGGCTCGATCCTCGACGTGGCGTCGGTCGGCAAGATGCCGATCGTCGTGCCCCGGCACCCGGACTACAACGAGCACATCGACGGCCACCAGGTCGTGTTCGGCCGCTTCATGGCCGACCGGTCCGAGGCCATCCTCATCGAGGACGAGGTGACGTTCGACGACGTGCTCGATCGCGCGGCCGTCGATCCCGCGTCGCTCCGCCGGGCACCGCGCCCCTCCCCCGTCGCCGGGACGGCCGCCGCGCTCGCCGCGGTCGTCGACGACGTCATGCAGCGGCCCGCGGGATTCGTCCGCTGGCCCCGCTTCCGTCAGGTCGGCGGCATCCGCCCGGACTCGGCCCGCCTCGCCCGCCAGGGCGGCGGCATGGAGCCGGCGTACGTCGCCTCGGTCCGGTCGAACCCGGAACCGCTCGCGCTGCCCGTCGCGATGGCCGGCGAGCGCGCGTCGAGGCACATCATCGCCTGACCACGCGCGACCGCCGTGGTGCCCGGCGTCCCGCCCTCGAGGTCGGGCGCCGGGCACGCTGCGTCCTCGGGCGCGTGGGCTGCCCCGGACGCGCCGGAGTGAGGCGTGGGTCGGCTGGCTCGCGGGCCGGCTGCTCGACCTGCCCAGAGCATGGGCAGGAAGGCCGGCACCTCGTTCCGCGAGTAGGGGGATGTCCCGGGTGGAGGCCGGGCGACGGCGTGCCGGCCTACGGGCGGGACAGCTGCCTACACGCGGGACCTCACGCCGGGATCGCGCAGGGTGACGCGCGGTTCGCCTGCATCGCGGGCCGGCTGCTCGAGCTGCCCCGGGCGTGCGCAGCGAGGCCGGCACCTCGTTCCGCGAGTAGGGGGATGTGCCGGGTGGAGGCCGGGCGACGGCGTGTCGGCCTACGGGCGGGGCAGCTGCCTACACGCGGGACCTCACGCCGGGATCGCGCCGGGTGACTCGCGGTTCCCCTGCATCGCGGGCCGGCTGGTCCGGCTGGCCCGGGCGTGGGCAGGAAGGCCGGCACCTCGTTCCGCGAGTAGGGGGACGTCCCGGGTGGAGACCGGGCGACGGCGTGTCGGCCTACGGGCGGGACTGCGGCCTACACGCGGGACTTCCGCCTAGACATGCAAGCGAAGCCGGCCGGGACTCCGCGTCCCGGCCGGCCTCGGCATCCGTGTCCCGTCAGCGACCGGAAGGCATCAGCTGCCGGTCGCCGGCCGCGGCGCCGTGGCGCGACGTGGCGCCGCCACCGCGCGGACGGTGGACGAGCGCGCCGGCCTCGAGGAAGACGGGGACGAGCTTCTCGGGGTCGTCACCCGCGAACAGGTCGCGCAGAGCGGCGGCATCGGCGACCCGGCTCCGCGGCGTCGCGATCACCAGCACGGAGTCGACCGCGTCGGCGATCACGAGCCGCTGGGCGGGCGAGACGACGCGCGAGGCGTCCACCAGCACGAGTGCGGGTCGGTCGTCGCCGACGGGTCGGTAGGACCACTCGTTCTCGAGGTCCGCACCGGCGAGCTCGCCGTCGTCGACGACCGCGAGCTCGAGGCCCGCCAGCCGCGACAGGGCGGTGACCGAATCGATCACGGCGTCGACGGGCAGCTCGACCGGGGTCATGAGCGCGACGACCGCGGGGCCGTCCGTCAGGGCGCCCGAGCGGCGCCGGACCGCACGGAGGATCCAGCGGGCCGCCTCGATGTCGTCACCGCTGCGGATGACGACGGCCGGGCTCCGGAGGAGGTCGGAGAAGCGGCTCGCGAACCGGATCCGGCGGTCGGCGACGTCCCATCCGATCGCGACGAGGGCGCCGAGGAGCAGACCGCCGAGGAGGCCGCCGACGAGGTAGGACGACAGCCCGATCGACGAGGGCGACGACGGCACGGAGGCGCGGCCGATGATCCGGGCCGTGCCGTCACCGACGTGCAGGAGCGCCGTGCGCTGCGCCTTGAGGTCGGACAGGGTCGACGTGTTCTTCGGGTCGACCGATGCGATGCGCTGGTCGAGGGCGTCGATCGAGGCCTGCGCGGCGACGAGCGCGGACTGCGCCCGGAAGGTCAGGTACGCGTCGGCGACGGCGTTCGCCCAGGCCGCGGCGCTGGTCGCCGTCGGAGCGGTGACGGTCACCTGCAGCACGGTCGAGCCGGACGGCGCGGCCGCCACGGTCGCGGCGGTCAGCGTGCTCGGGTCCACGGCGGGGTGCAGCTGCTTCGCGGCGATCGCCGCGACCTGCCGTGAGGCGATGACGGCCCGCTCCGTGGAGATGTTGATGTCGTTGTTGTTGGAGTACGTGGCGGAGAGCCGGATCGGCGACACCGTCACTGAAGCGGTCGCCGAGTACTGGTGCGGTGCGGCCAGGCCTGCCGCGGCTGCGGCGAGGAGCACGAGCACGCTCACCGAGGCGAAGGTCAGCCTTCGGCGGAGGATGCGGGCGCCGAGGCGTCCGACTCCGATGGTCCAGTCGGGGGTGGGATCGGCCACAGCAAACTCCTCGGGGGGCCCGGGCACATGGGTCGAGGCAGGGGGCGCCCGGGCGCGCGACCGCTGCAGGAGGTGGGTGGTCTCCGCTGCGATTCTCCCGCCCGCCCGGAACGGGGATCAGCCCCATTCCGGGGTACGTCAGGGCGTGGTGGCCACGAACGCGACGCCGGACCCCGAGAACGTGAGGCTGCCCTCGTCAGGCGTGATCAGCGCCGCGTCGCCGCGGGCGAGGGTGATCCGGTCGGTGGCGCCGTCGATCCGCAGGCCCCCGCTGACGACGAGCACGATCGCGGGCCCGGTCAGCGCGAAGGTGGTGCTGTCGGGCCCGGCGAGGCGGTAGCCGTGCACGGCCGCGGCGTCGCCGAGGGCGACCTGGGCGAGCACGAAGTCGTCCGCGTCGGTGCGGAACACCTCGACGCCGGGGACCGGCGAGTCCGGCTGCACGAGCGGCACGGGCCGCTGCTCGAACACGACGACGTCGAGCAGCTCGCCGACATCGACGTGCTTGCCGGTGAGACCGCCCCGGAGCACGTTGTCGCTCGACGTCATCAGCTCGATCCCGAGGCCCTCGAGGTACGCGTGGATGCTGCCCGCCGTGAGGAACAGAGCCTGGCCCTGTCCGAGGGAGACGCGGTTGAGCAGCAGGCTGAGCACGACGCCGGGGTCGCCCGGGTGCAGCTCGGCGAGCCGGCCGACGGTCAGGAACTCGCGCCGGAAGCTGGAGGTGCCGGCCGACGCCGACGCGGCACGGACGACAGCCCCGATGAGGGTCTCCACGTCGTCCCCGCCGCGCAGCAGCCATTCGACGGTGTCCCGCAGGGGGTTGCCGGCGCCGGTGTGCACGGGCGCCGTCGTCGCGGAGACCGGCGGGTTCAGCGCCGCGACGTCGTGGGAGCTGCCGGTGGAGGCGGCGAGCGCCGGGTCGCCGTCCGCGAGCCGGTCGGTGAAGGCGCGGAGCGCGGTGCGGTCGTCGCCGGAGCTGAACAGGATGAGCTCCTCGAACAGCAGCCTGAGGGTGCTGACGTGCTGGAAGCCGGCGAGCGCCTCGAAGCTCGGCGACAGCGCGAGCAGCAGCTCGGGCTTGGCGGACGCGTCGCGGTAGTTGCGCTCCGCCGCGTCGACGGCGACGCCCGCCTCGTTCTCGCGAGCGAACCCGGCTTCGGCCTGCGCCGTGTTCGGATGCGCCTGCAGGGAGAGCGGCTGGTCGGCGGCGAGGACCTTGAGAAGGAACGGGAGCGTCGTGCGGCCGGGGCCGAGGAAGCGGGCGGGATCCTCGGCGATCACGGCGTCGAGGGCACGGCCGGCGAACGCGGGCGTCGCGTCCGTCACGACGGACGGGCAGGCCGGGTGCGCGCCGAGCCACAGCTCGGCCTCCGGCCCCCCGGACGGCTGCCGGCCGAGCAGCTCCGCGATGGCGGTGCGGGAGCCCCAGGCGTAGTCCCGGGGGGTGTTGGTGATTCCGACGAACATCGGGGACCGTCCTTGCACGCGAGCGGGGGGCGCCGGCTCTGGTGGCGCGTCTGCCTCCGTTCTACCGTGCCCGCCCGGACGTCGCCCGGGGACGCCGTGGC
>NZ_JAODBE010000130.1 GCF_025463795.1 Amnibacterium sp. | reverse complement strand
TCGTCGATGGCCGGCTCCCAACGCTGACCCTCCTGCCAGTTCGCGCGCAGCTCGCCGAGGTCGTTCCAGAAGCCCACGGCGAGCCCCGCGGCGTACGCGGCGCCGAGCGCGGTCGTCTCCGCGACGACCGGCCGGACGACGGGGACACCGAGGATGTCCGCCTGGAACTGCATGAGCACCTCGTTCTGGACCATGCCGCCGTCGACCTTCAGCTCCTTCAGCGGGTTGCCGGTGTCCGCGTTGACCGCGTCCATGACCTCCTTCGACTGGAAGGCGGTCGCCTCGAGGGCGGCCCGGGCGATGTGGCCCTTGTTCACGAACCGGGTGAGGCCGACGAGGGCGCCACGCGCCTCCGACTTCCAGTAGGGCGCGAACAGCCCGGAGAACGCCGGCACGAAGTACGCGCCGCCGTTGTCCTCGACCGTCTTGGCGAGCTGCTCGATCTCGGGGGCGCTGCCGATGAGGCCGATGTTGTCGCGGAGCCACTGGATCAGTGAACCCGTGACGGCGATCGAGCCCTCCAGCGCGTAGTGCGGCTCCCCGTCGCCGAGCCGGTAGGCCATCGTCGTGAGCAGCCCGTTGGTGCTGTGCACGATCTCGGTGCCCGTCGGGAAGATCAGGAAGTTACCCGTCCCGTAGGTGTTCTTCGCCTCACCCGGCTCGAACGCGACCTGGCCGAAGGTCGCGGCCTGCTGATCGCCGAGGATGCCGGCGATCGGCACCTCCCGCAGCAGGCTCGACGACTCGACGGTGCCGTAGACCTCGGACGAGCTCCTGATCTCGGGGAGCATCGAGGCCGGGATGCCGAGGATGCCGAGGATCTCCTCGTCCCATGAGCAGGTCGCGAGGTCCATGAACAGGGTGCGGGAGGCGTTGGTGACGTCGGTGATGTGCACGCCGCCGTCCACGCCACCGGTCAGGTTCCAGATCACCCAGCTGTCGGTCGTGCCGAACATCAGCTCACCGGCATCGGCCTTCTCGCGGGCCCCGTCGACGTTCTCGAGGATCCAGACGATCTTCGTGCCCGCGAAGTAGGTGGACAGCGGCAGGCCGACCTTCTGCTTGAAGCGATCGACCCCGCCGTCCGCCGCGAAGCGGTCGACGATCGACTGCGTGCGGGTGTCCTGCCAGACGATCGCGTTGTAGACCGGCTTGCCGGTCGCCCGCTCCCAGACGACCGTGGTCTCCCGCTGGTTGGTGATGCCGACGGCCGCGATGTCGTGGCGCGTGATGTCCGCCCGGGACAGGGCCTGGCCGATCACCTCGCGGGTGTTGCGCCAGATCTCCTCCGGGTCGTGCTCGACCCACCCGGCCCGGGGGAAGATCTGCTCGTGCTCGAGCTGGCCGGTCGAGACCACCTTGCCGGAGTGGTCGAAGACCATGGCGCGGGTGGATGTGGTTCCTTGATCGATGGCGAGGACGTAGTCGGCCACAGGTACTCCTTCGTTCCTGATGTGGATGTGGGTTGTTCGGGGTCAGTGCTGCAGCACGGGCAGCAGGACGTAGGACAGCCAGCCGGCGAGGAGGCCGCCGATCAGCGGGCCGGCGATCGGGACCCAGGCGTAGGACCAGTCGCTCGTGCCCTTGTTGGGGATGGGCAGGATCGCGTGCGCGATGCGCGGACCCAGGTCACGGGCGGGGTTGATGGCGTAGCCGGTCGGGCCACCGAGCGAGGCGCCGATACCGACGACGAGCAGGGCGACCGGCAGCGCACCGAGACCGGCGGGCGTGCTGCCCTTGCCGAACGCGATCACGACGAAGACGAGCACGAAGGTGCCGATGATCTCGGTGACGAGGTTCCAGACGAGCGCCCGGATGGCCGGTCCCGTCGAGAACACGCCGAGGGCGGTGCCCGGGTCCGTCTCCTCGTCGAAGTGGCGCTTGAACGCGAGCCAGACGAGGACCGCGCCGACGAAGGCGCCGATCAGCTCCGCGAGGATGTAGAGCAGTGCGACGCCGAAGCCGCCCTTGAACGTCCCGGCCGCCAGCGCACCGACGACGACCGCCGGGTTGAGGTAGCCGCCGGAGGCGTAGGACACCGTGACGCCGGCGAAGACGGCGAGGCCCCAGCCGAAGTTGATGAGCAGCCAGCCGCCCCCGAGGCCCTTGCTGCGGGTCAGGATGGCCGTCGCCACGACGCCGCCACCGAGCAGCACCAGCATCGCCGTACCGACGACCTCGGACAGAAATTGAGCACCTAACGACGCGGTCACGCCAGCCTCTTCCTCGAGTCCTGATGCGGCGGAGCCCCAGCGCGCCGCCGTCCGAGCGTCACCATACTCCCGGCGGCGCGGACCGCTCCCGGCGGTGTCCGACCCCCATCCGCCGCCGCGGAACTCCCGTTCCGGGGCGTCCCGCCGAGTCGTAGAGTCGGCCTCGGACGCGGCGTCCGCCGCATGTTGGAGGCATTCGATGAAGAAGCTCATCCGCGACCCGCAGACCGTCGTCGCCGACGCGCTCGCCGGTGTCGCGCAGGCCCACCCGGGGCTGCTCAGGGTCCAGGGCGACCCGCCGATCATCGTCCGCGCGGACGCCCCGGTCCGCGGCAAGGTCGGCCTGGTCTCCGGTGGCGGCTCGGGCCACGAGCCGCTGCACGGCGGCTTCGTCGGCTACGGGATGCTCGACGCGGCCGTGCCGGGGGCGGTGTTCACCTCGCCCACGCCGGATCCGATCCTCGAGGCCACGAAGGCCGTCGACGGCGGCGCCGGCGTGCTGCACATCGTGAAGAACTACACGGGCGACGTGCTCAACTTCGAGACGGCCGCGGACCTCGCAGCCGCCGAGGACCTGCAGATCGAGACCGTCGTCGTCGACGACGACGTCGCCGTCAAGGACTCCCTCTACACGGCAGGGCGGCGCGGGGTCGCGGGAACGGTGCTCATCGAGAAGATCGCGGGGGCCGCCGCCGAGCGCGGTGACGACCTCGCGGCGGTCGCTGCGATCGCGCGGCGCGTGAACGGGAACGTGCGCTCGATGGGCGTCGCCGTGACCGCCCCGGTGGTGCCGCACGCGGGCACCCCGAGCTTCGACATCTCCGACCACGAGATCGAGATCGGCATCGGGATCCACGGCGAGCCCGGCCGGGAGCGGATCGAGTGGGAGCCGGTCGACGGCATCGTCCGGCGGCTGCTCGAGCCGATCCTCGAGGACCTGCCGTTCACCTCCAGCGACGACGTGCTGCTGTTCGTCAACGGCATGGGCGGCACGCCGCTCCTCGAGCTCTACATCGTGTTCGACGCGGCCGCGCAGCTGCTCGGCGACCGCAACATCCACATCGCTCGCAGCCTCGTCGGCAGCTACGTCACGAGCCTCGACATGCAGGGCTGCTCGATCACCCTGCTGAAGCTCGACGACGAGATGAAGGCCCTCTGGGACGCGCCCGTGCAGACCGCCGCGCTCCGCTGGGGCCGGTGACGGCGGGACCATGGCGGCACTGACGACGGACTGGGCGCTCGCGTGGGTGCGGGGCAGCGCGGCCGCGGTGGGGGAGCACCGCGCTGCGCTCTCCGCCCTCGACCGGGAGATCGGTGACGGCGACCACGGGGAGAACCTCGACCGCGGCTTCAAGGCCGTGCTCGCGAAGCTCGACGCGGCCGAGCCCGGGACCCCGGGCGGGGTCCTCAAGCTCGTGGCGACGACGTTGATCTCGACGGTCGGAGGCGCGTCCGGACCGCTGCTCGGCACGGCGTACCTGAAGGCCGCGGGAGCGATCGGCGACACTGCCGAGCTCGACAGCGGCGCCGTGGTCGCGCTGCTCACCGCGGCGCGTGACGGTGTCGTGCTGCGCGGCAAGGCGGCGCCCGGGGACAAGACGATGATCGACGCCTGGACGCCCGCGGTCGACGCGGCCGCGGCCGCGGCCGCCGCGGGGGAGGAGCCCGCCGCCGTGCTCGCC
>NZ_JAODBE010000095.1 GCF_025463795.1 Amnibacterium sp. | reverse complement strand
CAAGCACATCTTCACCAAGCTCGACGTCACCAGCCGCCGGGCCGCGGTCCTCCGGGCCCGCGAGCGCGGCCTGCTCTGAAACGGCCACGGCGGCGAATCACCCCACGCACCACATCATCGGGTGGCGCCCTCTCACCCGGTCCGTTCCTACCTTCGGCACAGCCGCGGCATCACCGCTGCGGATCCGAATCAGGGAGCCCGACATGACCGTCACCACAACCAGCCTGACCCGAGCCGCGGGGGTGTGCGCCGTCGCAGGCGGCGTGCTGTTCCTCGCCGTGCAGATCAACCATCCGCATCTGGACCCCGAGTTCGCCACCACGACGGAGTTCGCGATCCGCCAGACGATGAAGATCGCGTTCGCGGGCCTCTCGCTGATCGGCATCACCGGCGTCTACCTGCGCCAGGTGAAGCAGACCGGCGTGCTCGGCTTGCTCGGATACGTCCTTCTTGCCGCCGCATTCCTCGCGATGACCTGCGTCGAGGTGATGGGTGTGGTCGCCCTCCCGGTCCTCGCCCACAGCGATCCCCGCTACGTCGGCGACGTCCTCGCCGTGGCGACCAACGGAACGGCCACCAGCGACCTCGGCCTGTTCCCGGCACTCAACACCGGCGTCGGCCTCGCCCTCGTCGGCGGCGGACTGCTGTTCGGGATCGCCGTGTTCCGCGCCCGTGTGCTCAACCGCTGGCCTGCCGCCCTGCTCGCCGTCGCCGTGGTCGCCACACTCGCCATCCACCTGCTTCCGCAGGTCAACGAGCGCCTCTTCGCGGTGCCGATCGGCGTCGCGCTCGCCGGCCTCGGCGTCGCCCTCCTGATCGAGCAGCGCAACCGCGTCGGCAGCAGGGCGCGAACCGCCGACGACGCCCGCCTCGACACCGCCGACGTCACGTGACTGCTCCAGCCCCAGCCCGCATCCGCCCGGTCGATCACCCCGACCGGGCGGATGCCCGACCTCGTGCCTGCGGCGAGCCGGAGGTCACGGTGCTCGAACCGCTCGGTCGCGAGGTCACCGGATGCGAGCTCCGACTCGGATGCACCGGACGGCGGTCCTCGTGATGCCGGGGACCGGACGCCGGTCGTCCGCCGACATCTACCGGATCCGCGTCGCCGGTCGCCTCGATGCACGGTGGTCGTCCTGGTTCGACGGATTCCACCTCCAGGCCGACCAGGACGGATCGACCAGTCTCACGGGAGCGGTCGCCGACCAGGCGGCGCTGCACGGGCTTCTCACCCGGGTCCGGGACCTCGGGCTCGAGCTGATCTCCGTGGCCAGGGTGACCGACTGAGCCCGGCGGACCAGGGCGGAAGCCTGCCCGACGGTGCTGGTCGGCCGTTCACCGAACGCGCCGCACCGGCAGGATCGCGCCGGCCGACAGGAGGGCACACACCCCCGCGAGTGCGTACAGGGCGGAGTAGTTCCCCCCGGTGAGCGCGAGGATCACGGCGGCGGCGGCCGGCGCGATCGAGAAGGGGAGAGCGCCGGCGATGTTGAACACGCCGAGGTTCTTCGCCGCGGTCCGCCGATCGGGAAGCACGTCCGCCACGAGCGCGAGGTCCACCGCCACATAGACGCCGTAGCCGAGCCCGCCGAGCGCCATCCCCACCAGGAAGCCGTTGAAGTCGGCCGCGAGGGCGATCAGGAAGAGGGCCGCGCCGTACACGATCGCTGCGGCGAGCACGAACACCTTCCGTCGCCCCGACCGATCCGAGATCCGTCCTCCGACGAGCGACGCAGCCACGACGAGCGTGGACTGGACCAGCGTCCCGAGGAACACCTGACGCGCCACGTCACCCTCGGCGCTGCCGAGTCTGCTCAGGAGGTAGTACGCCTGGTAGGTGACGAGGAACGCGTAGGCGAGCACGAAGAGGAAGCGGCTCGCGAACGCCCACGCGAAGTCCCGATGCCGTCGAGGGTCGAGGTAGAAGGTGGTGAGGAACTCCTTGAGCGACCAGGGAGGTCGGTCCGCAGGCGTCAGCCGCCGATCCTTCAGCGTCGCGGCGAAGAGCAGGATGAAGAAGCCGCCGATCGCGCACGGCGCAAGGAACATCAGCAGCTGATTCGGGGCGAAGAGCTGCACCACGAAGGTTCCCGTCACCGACGCCACCGGGACGCAGACGCCGAGGACGCCGGATACGAGACCCCGCTGCGGCGTGGGGACCTGATCCGGAAGCACCGCGACCTGCACGGCCAGGAGTGCGTTGAAGAACAGCTGAGCGATGCACCAGCCGACCAGCACGATCAGCACGCTGGGAGCGACGGCGACGATCAGCACACCGAGCGTGCCCCCGATCAGCCCGATGATCATCCACGGTCGCCTCATGCCGAACCGGGACGACGTTCGGTCGCTCAACCTGCCGAAGAAGGGATTGCCGACCATCGCGACGAGGGCACCGACAGCCGCGACGAGGGCGAGCGCGCCGGGCGCTCCGCGCGCTCCGACGAGGACGTTCACCTTCAACGCCAGCGTGACGAGCAGGGGCGCGATCAGCACCAGACAGGTGCTCATGAACGCGAGTGTGTAGAGCGTGACGAACGCCCACCCGACTCGCGGCAGGTCGGGCCCGTCGGGGGCGGTCGAAGCCGGAGGACCGGTGGCGATCGTGCCGTCACCGCTCGAGAACGTGGACTGCCGGGGCATGAGGCTCTCCTTCACCGGAACGAGCCGATCGAGCGCCTGAAGACGTTCGCACCGCGTGCGCCCAGGTGTACACCGATCGGGCGCTCCCCGCACCACGGATCGGATACGAGGCGAGCCGGACGGCCTTCACGCTTCGCGCCCGTGCGCGTGCGATTCCGTGGCAGGGTGACGAGCGAACCCCGGGACGACAGGTCCCGGGCGTCACTGGCTGAAGGTGCACCCCGGTGTCCGGTCAACTGCTCGAGTCGAAGCTCCGCCTGCCGGCGCCGCATCGTGACCTGGTTCCCCGGGCGAGGCTGACGGAGCGGCTGGACCGCGGACTCGACTCGAGGCTGACGCTCCTCTCCGCTCCGGCCGGGTTCGGCAAGACCACGCTGCTCGCGGCCTGGCTTCGGGCGGGCTCCGGACGGGCGCCCGACGCGCGGTGGGTCGCATGGCTGTCACTCGACCACGACGATGACGAGCCCGTCCAGTTCTGGGCGGCCGTCATCGCCGCTCTCGCCGTCATCACCCCGGATTTCGGATCGCGCGAAGCGGAGCTGCTCCGCGGGTCTCAGCCACCGCCGCTCCGAGCGGTGCTCACCGGGCTGCTGAACGATCTCGCGACTGTGGATCGCGATGTCCTGCTGGTCCTCGACGACTATCACGCCATCGAGTCGCTCGAGATCCACGAGAGCATGGCGTTCCTCGTCGACCATCTCCCGCCGCGAATCCATGTGGTCATCGCCACCCGGGCGGATCCTGCACTGCCGCTCGCCCGGTTGCGGGCGCGCGGCGAGTTGACCGAGCTCCGGGGGGCGGACCTGCGCTTCACCTCCGTCGAGGTCTCGGCCTACCTCACGCAGGCGATGGGTCTGACGATGGCCGCGGAGCTGACCGCAGCACTGACCGGGCGGACGGAAGGATGGATCGCCGCGCTGCAGCTCGCGGTGCTCTCGATGCAAGGCCGCGACGACGTCGCGGGATTCGTCCGGGCCTTCTCCGGCAACGACCGATACGTCGTCGACTACCTGGTCGAGGAGGTGCTGCAGAACCAGCCCGAGGCGGTCCGGACCTTCCTGCTCGAGACCTCAGTCCTCGGACGAATGACCGGGCCGCTCTGCGACGCGGTGACCGAGGTGAGCGGCGGCGCGGCCACCCTCGAGACGCTGGAGCGAGCCAATCTCTTCCTCGTCCCGCTGGACGACGCCCGACGCGCCTACCGCTACCACCAGCTCTTCGCCGACGTCCTTCAGGCCCGCCTGCTCGACGAGCGGCCCGAACGGATACCCGGCCTGCACCGGAGGGCCAGCGAGTGGTACGCACGGCACGACGACTCGACAGCAGCCATCACGCACGCGCTGGCAGCGGGCGACCCCGGACCCGCGGCAGACCTGATCGAGCGCGCGATACCGGCATTGCGCGGAGACCGACGGGAGTCGACCCTGCGCATCTGGCTCGAGCGTCTCCCCGCCGACCTCGTCCGGGTGCGCCCGGTGCTGAGCGTGGGCTACGCCGGCGCCCTGATCGCGATCGGGCAGGTCGACGGTGTCGAGCCCCGACTGCGTGACGCGGAGCGCTACCTGCACGGCGGCCAGGACGTCGCCACTCCGTCCGAGGAGGCACCGGCCCGTGCACCCGTCGTCGTCGATCGGGAGGAGTTCGCTCGCCTCCCGGCGGCCATCGCCGTCTATCGAGCGGGACTGGCCCTGACGCTCGGGGACACCGCTCGGACGGTGGCTCAGGCGACGAGGGCGCTCGAGCTCGCCCAGCCGGATGACCACGTGCGGCGTGGCGCGGCGGCAGCTCTGCTCGGCCTGTCGGCCTGGGGCGATGGGAACCTCGAAACGGCCTACGAGGCGTACGTGGAGTGCTCCTCGAATCTGCTTCGAGCGGGGTACGTGGCCGACGTGCTCGGCTGCGCCACCACGCTCGCCGACATCCGCATCACGCAGGGCAGACTGCACGAGGCGATGCACGTCTACGAACGCGCCCTGCAGCTCGCCTCCGCCCGAGCCGTTCCGGTCACACGCGGTACCCCGGATCTGCACGTCGGACTGAGCTCCATCCACGCCGAGCGCGGCGATCTGCGGCGAGCGGACGAGCACCTCCGGCGTGCGCGAGAAGCGGGCGAGCATGCCGGCATGCCCCGCTACCGATACCGATCCCTCGTCACGGAGGCGTTCATCCGCGAGGGCGAGGGCGACGTCGTCGGCGCCCTCGCCCTGCTCGATGCGGCGGAGCAGGACTACGTCGCCGACTTCGCGCCGGACGTGCGGCCGATCGCCAGTGCCCGGGTCCGGCTCTGGCTCCGGCTCGGCCGGGTGGATGACGCCCTCGTCTGGGCCCGCGAGCAGCACCTCTCGCCCGACGACGACCTCGACTACCTGCACGAGTACGACCACGTCACGCTCGCGCGATGCCTCCTCGCTCAGCAGCAGCGTGCGCCCGACGCATCATCCGCGGCGCTGGAGCTGTTGCACCGTCTGCTCGCTGCTGCGGAGTCCGGAGGCAGGACCGGGACCGTCATCGAGGTCCTGATTCTTCTCGCAGTGGCGCGACGGTCGAGCGGAGACGTTCCTGGAGCGGTGCTCGCCCTCGATCGGGCGCTGAGTCTGGCCGAACCGGAGGGCTACTTCCGTCTGTTCGCGGACGAGGGGTCGTCACTCGAAGCCCTGCTGCGACTCGCAGCGCGTCGCACCGCCCCCCGCACCGTCCAACGGCTGCTCAGGAGCATCAGCAGAGCGGATGGAAACCCGGTCCGTCCCGGCTCGAACGACCCGATGGAGCAGTTGAGCGACCGTGAGCGTGAGGTGCTCCGTCTGCTCAAGACGGACCTCAGCGGACCGGAGATCGCCCGCCGGCTCGTCGTGTCGCTCAACACCGTCCGGACCCACACGAAGAACATCTACGCCAAGCTCGGCGTGACGAGCCGCAGGGCTGCGGTCCTCCTGGCCGGCGAGCCCGAGCGTGCGCAGAGCCGAACGAACGCCCCGCCACGATCCTTCTGACTCGCTCGGTCGAGGGAGCCCGCCCCCCGATCACCGGCACCGTCACGAGCTGCTCGGGAGGACGCGTGACACCGCGCTGCCGGTGATCCCGCCCCGCAGCTCGAGGGGAGCCGTACCGTCCTCCCCCGCCCCGGCGGCACCCGTGAGCGCAGGTTCGGTCGCTCCCATGTCCAGGCGGAAGGGCGGGTACTCGTCGCGCATGAGCGCCACGTAGGTGACGACGCGATAGAGCCAGCGGTTGATGCCCAGAAGGAAGTCGAACAACGGCCGGGGGTACACGCCGGTGATGAGCAGGAAGGTCCCCGCGAGAACGACCAGGAGGTTGAGGATCGAGTAGCCGCCGAGGGCGGGGGCCGCCGTGGCCGTTCGCACGGCGGCTCCGGCCCACGGATACAGGAGGAGGTCGGCGACGATCAGGGCGACGACGGCCAGGTGTGGGAGCGCCAGCAGCCAGAACTTGATCACCACGAGTCCACGCGAGAGGTGCTCGGGGTACTCGACGTCGAAGTCGGCCGGATAGTCCGTCCGCGCGAGGGTGAACGGCGGGTACCGGTCGGTGCCGAGTGCCGCGTAGACGTAGAACCCGACGCGCCAGTTCCAGCGCATCACGCCGACGTTGAAGTCGAACAGCGCCCGTGGGTAGCGACCGGTGATGAGGATGGCGAAGCCGGCGAAGACCGTCGTGCTCACGAATGCGACTCCCAAGGCGGCGAGCACGATGAAGTGCGGGACCGCGAGGAACATCTTGACCAGCCAGAGCCAGCGGGAGAGGCCGGACGGGAGCCGGCCGGTCAGGCGTGCAGGATAGGCATCGGACCGGGGCCTGGTCGTCATCGGGTTCCTTCGATCGTTGTCGGGTCGAGCGGCATCCGCACGACGACGGTCCTTGCGGAGGCCCTCGCGCCACGGATCGAGCGGCGACGGATCACGAGCTCCGCGACCGCGAGGTTGAGGACCCACGCGGCTCCGATGGCGACCGCGCGTGAGATCCGGTCGTCGGACCCGAACAGGATCGAGCCCGGGATGAGGGCGATGGCCTGGGTCCCGGCAGCGACGCCCAGCGCATAGGCGCGGGTCATCCACGCACCGTGGACCGAATATCGGCGTCGCATCAGCGCGCGAACCGCGAGCACCAGGCTGAGCAGCATGTACGAGCCGAACACGACACGGATGACCAGCAGCGCCGGTCCGTCGCCGGCAGGGTGCGGGTAGACGGTGGCCATCCAGAGGCCGGACAGCGCCAGGACGAACCCGGCAGGCAGAAGCACACGGCCCGCCACCGTGTGCCAGCTGCGCCGGCCCCGGCGCAGCACCGGCACGAACTGGAACGCCCCGAACACGCTGAACAGCGTCGCGGACACGATGTGGAGGACGACGGGTACCGGGGAGTCGGTGAACCTCGCCGCGGCAGGAACGACCTGGGGTCCCCCGCCCAGCTGCGTGAGCCGGAGCGCGCCGGAGACGATCGGGATCAGGGCGAGCAGGATCAGCCCGAGCGGAACGAGCCAGGAACCCCACGACGTGCGGGCTCGTGTCGATGCGATGTCCATGGCCGGAACCTACGAGCGGGCATGGTGACCGGGCATCACCACATCAGGTGATTGCCCGACCGCGTTGTGGGCCGGCGCGACCGCGCCGGCCCACAGGTCCTCGATCACGAACTCGCCACGAGCTCTCGATCGGCCGGGCTGACGGCTGCAGTTCGACGCTCCGTCCACAGGGAGAATCCGAGCCAGGCCAGAGCGATGCCCATCGGGATCGCGGTCTTCGGCTGCGCTGCGTTCGGGAGCAGCGCGGCGACGGGCGCCAACACCGTCGACAGCGCGAGCAGCGCGCCCGCCAGGCGAGGCAGGATGCGAGCGCGGATCGTCGCGAGCCCGAACAGCAGGCCGCCGAACAGGTACAGCGGCCCGGTCATCGTCCACACGGTCGGGAGGACGCCGAGGTCGAACGTTCCGGCCGGCCCGTTGAACATCCCCATCCATGCGCCGACGAACGAGGGCGCGGCCGCAGCCACGTGAGGCAGGACGAACGCTTCGACGAAGCTGAATCCCATGATGAGCACCAGCCAGAGGCTCAGCAGCAGGTAGCCGATCAGCCCCAGCCAACCTGTCCTGGCCGCTTGCCTCGCATACAGTCCGGCCATGCCGAGCAGCCCGAAGAACGACATCCCGCACGCGACGACATGGACGAGTTCCCAACGCGTCGTGGTGACCGCCGCAGGGATGTTGGCCGGGTGGAAGACCCCGACCAGCACGTAGCAGATCCCCGCCAGCAGGGCTGAGAAGCCCGCGAAGCGGATCAGGTGGGAAGTGGTGATCTTCATGTCGGCTGTCCCTCGTGTGTTGGTGTCGGCCGACCGAGGTTGACACCGGCTCGGGGTCTTCCTGGTCGCTGCGAGGACGGTAGGAGCGGACGTGATGAACGCGGGTCATCACAACCGATGAGCCATGTGGTGATCTCGCCGCATCGTGGGCTGCGCGGAGGATGCCGTCCGGCCGCAGCCCGCTTCGTGCGTCCGTGGAGGCCGGAGAAGACGTCCTCCTGACCCTCTCCGGTCCCGATTCTCGGGCTCCGCATCACGATTGCCGTGCGATCGCGGAAGGAGCGATCCCGCAGCGTCCCCTCGGCCTACTGTTCCCGGCAACCGAGTACGGGAGAAGGGTTCCGTTGTCCACTACGCCCCAGCCGGGTACCGGGGCAGGCGGGCGGGCGCCGGGTGGGACGAACGGGGTTCCGGCCGCCGTTCTGAACGATCGGTATGCGATCGGGCCGATGATCGGCAGAGGCGGCGCCTCCACCGTGCACGCGGCCACGGACCTGCTGCTCGGGCGGCCGGTCGCGATCAAGATCTTCACGGCGAGAGCGGAATCGCCGGATGCGCTTCGGCTGCAGGAGGCGGAGGCACGGCTGCTCGGCCGGCTCAACCACTACGCCCTGACGACACTGCTCGATGCGGGCATCGAGGCCAGCGACCCGGATCGACCGCGGATCTTCCTCGTGATGGAGCGCGTCCCCGGCCTCGATCTGCGAGAGCGGCTGCGGCTCGGCCCACTCCTGGCCTCGCAGGTCGCGGCGCTCGGCTCAGAGATCGCCGAGGCCCTGCACTACGTCCACGAGCAGGGCTATCTGCACCGCGACCTGAAACCGGCGAACATCCTCCTCCTCGAGGATCGCCCCGACCGCCGCATCCGGGCGAAGCTGGCGGACTTCGGGATCTCCACGATCATCGGCGCCCACGACGGCCGGAACACCACGGGGACCGCCGCGTACATCGCACCGGAGATCGCTGAGGGCCGCGACGCGGAACCGGCCTCCGACGTCTACTCCCTCGGTCTGGTGCTCCTTGAAGCGGCGACCGGCCGTGTGGCCTTTCCCGGCAGTGTCGCCGAGTCGCTGCAGACGCGGCTCGAGCGTGATCCGGTCGTACCTGCTGACCTGCCCGCCGCCCTCGCGGACGAGTTCCGGCGGATGCTCGCCCGTGAACCCGGCGCCCGGCCACCTCTGCCCCAGATCGCCATCGACCTGCAGAACGCCTTCCTCGCCGAACTCGTGCGGGCTCGGACCCTCGACCCCACGGTGCTGTCGCACGATGAGGCGCAGCGCGTGTCTGCTGTTCGCCGCTACGACGTGGTCGACGGCGCCGCCGCAGACGAGACGTTCGACCGGGTCGCGGCCCTCGCCGCTCGCCTGTTGCGCGCACCCATGGCACAGGTCTCCGTTCTGGACGCCGAGCGCAACCACGTCCGCGGCGCCGCGGGGCTGCCGAAGTCGTACGCAGTCGAACGCACCGACGCGTTCTGCGCCGCGCCGGTGGCCGCAGGCGAACCGGTAGCGATCGAGGACGTCCGGTCGGACGCCCGGGTCGCCGGCAACACGCTCCTCGCCAGGCAGCCGAGCATCCGCTCGTACGCCGGCGCCCCGCTGGTGACGTCCGAGGGGTTCAGCATCGGCGCCATCAGCGTCTTCGACACCCGGCCGCGGGCTTTCGCGCAGCAGGAGCTCGCCGACCTCGCGGACCTCGCCGCGCTCGTCATGCGTGGGCTCGAGCTCCGCCTGGCCGCTGGAGCGAGCGCGCCGACTCGTCATCACAGGTTTCCTTGACCGCGTTGTTGCGTATCCGCGCCGATCGGCTGCCCGGCCGCGAGAACGCGCGACGAGCGCACCTGGACGTAATCTGGGCGATTCCTTCGCGTAGAGCCATCCTCACCCGAGCGTGGGCAGAATGCTTGTCGCGAGGCGACGATGACGGTCGGCCTCGTGGCTGCTCAGTGAGGAGAGGAGTGCCGACGGTGGACCTGCTCCCGGCTGTCGCGAAGACCCTCCTCGGTGGCGTGCTGGTGGTCGCGTTCGCGCTGCTCGCGCGGACTCCTCCGCGCGGCCTCGTTCGGGGCCTGCCCGGCCCCGCTCGTCTTCCTGATGTGTTCGGTGCGATAAGCGGTCGTCGGCGTCGGCCCCTTCCTGCCGGCCTGGGCGCTCGGCGCCACGAGGACGAACCGAGATGAGCACCATCGCCCCGCGCGCTCGAGGCCGCCGAGCTGCACTGGCACTGGTCCTGACGGGCGTCTGCCTGGGAACCGCGGGGTGCTCGCAGGCGTACTCGGCGTCCGGCCGGCTCGCGCAGGCCGCGTCGGACGCATCGGCCCAGACGCAGACCGGCGCCCTCACCCTTCGCTTGTCAGCCACCCACCGCCTGCCCTCGCCGGCGACCGACACCGCCCTCAGCGACGCGATCGACAAGCTCGGGCAGGACGATTCGTCCTTGACGAGCGCCGACGTCTCCGGCGGTCTCGAGACCGCGCGGACGCGCATCCTGAGCAAGGTCCGCACAGGCGAGGACCTTCTCGCCCGTGCGCGCCACCTGACCGAGGCGGGCGCCGGCCAGGCGACGACCGATGCTCTCGTGCGACAGCTGCAGGTGACCGCGAAGCAGCTCGCGGCGCTGCAGAAGCAGCTGCAGGGGTCAGGATGAAGGCGGTCCTCGGGCTCGCGCTCGGTGTGCTGACCGCCATCGGCGGCTTCGTCGACATCGGAGACCTGGTCACGAGCAGCGTGGTCGGCTCCCGCTTCGGACTCACGCTCGCCTGGGTCATCATCATCGGCGTCGTCGGCATCTGCCTGTTCGCCCAGATGTCGGGCAGGGTCGCGGCGATCAGCGGTCGAGCCACCTTCGAGATCATCAGGGAGCGTCTCGGTGCCCGGGTCGGGTTCGCGAACCTCGTCGCCTCGTTCTTGATCAACCTGATGACGCTCACCGCCGAGGTCGGCGGCATCGCACTCTCGCTGCAGCTGGCGACGAGCCTCCAACCGACGCTGTGGATCCCGGTCGCCGCGATCGCCGTCTGGCTCGTGATCTGGCGGGTCAAGTTCTCGATCCTGGAGAACGTCACCGGACTGCTGGGCCTCGCCCTGATCGTCTTCGCCGTGGCCGTCTTCCTGCTCCACCCCGACTGGCAGTCGCTCGGCGGTCAGCTGCTGCTGCAGTCGCCGTCCCAGGGTTCGGAGACACCGGCGACGTACTGGTACTTCGCGATCGCGCTCTTCGGGTCCGCGATGACGCCGTACGAGGTGTTCTTCTTCTCCTCCGGCGCGGTCGAGGAGCACTGGACCAGGAAGGACCTCGGTCAGTCCCGCGTGAACGTGCTGGTCGGCTTCCCCCTCGGCGCGCTGCTCTCCATCGCGATCTCGGTCACGGCGGCCATCGTGCTGCTCCCCCATCAGATCCAGGTCACCTCGCTGTCCCAGGTGCTGCTGCCGGTCGCGCAGGCCGGCGGCACGATCGCGGCGATCGTCGCGCTGCTCGGCTTCGTCGCCGCGACCTTCGGCGCCGCCCTCGAGACGACGCTCTCCTCCGGCTATTCGCTCGCCCAGTACTTCGGCTGGTCGTGGGGCAAGTTCCGCCGCCCGGCGAAGGCCGCCCGCTTCCATCTGACGATGATCATCTGCCTCGTCGTCGGCGCGGGCGTCCTGCTGACCGGCGTCGACCCGGTTCAGATCACCGAGTACTCGGTCGTCTTCTCCGCCATCGCTCTTCCGCTGACCTATCTCCCGATCCTGATCGTGGCCAACGACCGGGACTACATGGGGGACAAGGTCAACGGACGGGTGACGAACTTCTTCGGACTCGTGTTCCTCGTGATCATCGTGATCGCGTCCGTCGCAGCGATCCCGCTGATGATCATCTCGGCGGCCGGCTCATGACCGATCCCCTGCCCCAGGCGCCCAGCGTCGACGCGCGAGTGGTGGACGCCCGCCTTCACCTTCTCGATCGACAGGTCCTCGACGTCGAAGGCGACCCCGTGGCGACGGTCGACGACCTGGAGATCGCCGACCTCCAGTACGGAGAGCGCCTCCCCGATCGACCCGCGCCGACGATCAGCGCGCTCATCAGCGGGCCCATCCTCACGACCCGGCTCTTCGGCGGCCGGACTCCGCCTGGCCGCCTCCAGAAGATCGGATGGGACCTGGTCGCCGATCTCGACATCGTGTTCACGCTCGAGGTGAAGAGCGAGTCCCTCGAAGTGACCTGGTTCGAGCGCTGGCTGGCCTCTCGGGTCATCGGCAGGATCCCCGGAGGCGACCATGATCCTGAGTGAGCTGCTGCAGCTGCCGGTACTCGACGCGGTCGGCACGCGGATCGGAGTCGTCACCGACGTCCGATTCGCACTCGACCACGACTCCGGTGACGCCCACATGCTGGGCGTGCTGATCGGTCGCCGAAGCCGCGCGACGTTCCTCGGCTACGAACGCAAGACCGAGACCGCCCCCGCCCTCATCGCCCGCTTCCTCCGCTGGCGGGCCCGCGGATCCTTCCTCGTCCTCCTCGACGACGTCCGCTCGATCGAACCCGACGGCGTACGGCTCCGGACGGACTATCGGCGCTACTCCCCCGAACTGCCGTGACCGCCTCTCCGTGACCCAGCGGGATTTGAACCCGCGTCACCGCCGTGAGAGATCGCTCGACCCCGGCTGCAGGAGCAACGCGGACCTCTCGATCCGCGTGATTCCGGGTTCGTCGATCACCGGATCGGTGCTCCTTGCTGCCCGATCAGCAAACGAGTGCTGCCATTTCGTTGCCACGCAACCCGGAGGCTGACCGGACGACACGCCGATCCCCGAGCCCTGGAGAGTGGAGAGCTGGTCAGGGGCGAATATGCCAGCCGATGTGGGGCTGACGCGCTCGTCGGGCGGACGTAAGGGGAGCCGCCTGTTCCGCCCGCGCTCGACGCCGCGGCGTCCCTCCAGTCACCACGGCGACATCGCGCTGTCACCGCACGTGCTCACGCGGCGGACCGCTGCGCGCTGGGGCGGCGGCGCAGTGCCGGGTCGCCGACCTCAGGCCCTCGGTAGACCATGTCCATCGACCCGATGCTCTCCCCCGGCGGCACGATCGCGTCGATGCGATCGAGCACCTCGTCCGCGAGCACGACGTCGACACCGGCAAGGGTGTCCTCCAGCTGCTCAATCGTGCGGGGCCCGGCGATCGCCGAGGTGACACCGGGATGGGCGAGGACGAACGCCATGGCGAGGTGGGTCAGCGTCAGCCCGACCTCATCGGCGAGAGCGACGAGCTCCTCGACCGCCGCGAGCCGGCGCTCATCCCGGAAATGCCGCATGCCCGTCCTAGTCGACCGGAAGTTGTCGTTCTCCTGCCCCGCCCGGTACCGGCCCGTCAGCGTGCCGCCGGCGAGCGGGCTGTAGACGAGCGTGCCCATCCCGTACCGCTGAGCGACCGGCAAGATCTCACGCTCGATCTCGCGGTCGAGGACCGAGTAGTTCGGCTGCTCCGTTCGGAACCGCTCGAATCCGCGCCTCTCCGCCACCCACTGCGCCTCGACGATCTCCGAACCCCGCATCGAGGACGAGCCGATCGCGCGGACCTTGCCCTGGCGGACGAGGTCGGTGAGTGCGGAGAGGGTCTCGTCGATGTCCGTGTCCGGGTCCGGCCGGTGCAGCTGGTAGAGGTCGATGTGGTCGGTCTGCAGGCGGCGGAGCGACCGCTCGACCGCGTTCATGATCCAGCGGCGGGATGCGCCGCGGTGGTTGATGTCGTCGTCGACCGGTCCCCAGAACTTCGTGGCGAGTACGACCTCGTCCCGGCGCCCCTTGAGCGCCTCGCCGACGACCTCCTCCGAGTCCCCGTAGCGGTCGGCGGTGTCCACGAAGTTGATGCCCGCGTCGAGCGCGCGGCGGATGATCGCGATGCCCTCCAGACGGTCGGGATTGCCGAGCGAGCCCAGCATCATGGCGCCGAGGGCGTACGGGGTCACCTTGATGCCGGTGCGGCCGAGCGTGCGGTACTGCATCTGTCTTCTCCTCGCGATCTTCACCGTGTCCGGGAGGAGGCGGTGGCCTATGATCAGGATCCGGAACATGGCTCCGGTTGAGTGTCGGGAGTTAGTGGAACATCGTTCCGTTCCAAAGCTACTCTATGCGGAACGGTGTTCCGCTCACAAGCAGGGAGTCATGTGCCGACCAGCCGCAGCAGCACCCGGAGCCGGGACCGTGGAGCGTCCCGGCCTACGCGGGCCGACGCGCGCCAGAACGTCGACGCCCTGCTGGAGGCGGCGAAGGCGGTTTTCGCCGAGGCCGGTGTGAACGCCCCGGTGCGCTCCGTAGCCGAGCGAGCAGGCGTCGGCGTCGGAACGCTCTACCGACACTTCCCGCTCCGCTCGGACCTGATCTCGGCCGTGTTCCGGCGCGAGATGGACGCCTGCGCGGACGCCGCAACCGAGATCGAGGCGGCCTTCCCACCAGGCGAAGCGCTGGACCGCTGGATCATGCGCTTCACCCAGTTCGTCGCGACCAAACGGGGCCTGGCCGCCGCACTGCACTCCGGCGACCCCGCCTATGAGCCGCTCGCCGAGTACTTCTCCACCCGGCTCGCCCCGACGCTCGAGCGCCTGCTGGTCGCCGCTACGAGAGCCGATGCGATCACCCAGGACGTCGAGGCGACCGAGCTCCTCGGCGCTGTCGCGAACCTGTGCCACGGGGGTGGGCCCGACCCGAGAAGCGCCGAGCACGCTGAGCGCATGGTGCGACTCCTGCTCGCCGGGCTCCGCGCGCCCCAGCTCACCTGATCGGCGCACTCATCCTCCGGGAACGAGAAAAACCCCCGGTCAGACCGGGGGTTTCAGCTCGTGACCCCAGCGGGATTTGAACCCGCGTTACCGCCGTGAGAGGGCGACGTCCTAGGCCGCTAAACGATGGGGCCGGACCGCTGCGGCGTGCCGCAACGGTCGTCAAGTATGCCACATCCCGCGACCGCCAGACGATGCCGCCGATCCGTCTACTCCCCGAGGCCGGCCTGCAGCTGCTCGAGCAGCGGCGCCCGGACGGCGCAGGAGGCGAACGCGAACGAGTCGGCGAGCGCGTCCAGCTCGCTGCCGTCCAGGCCGCGGAACCGTTCGGCGTACTCCGTGGCGAGGGGCTGCGCGAGCGTGATGTTCAGCAGCAGGGTGCGGACCCAGTCGAAGCGGCCCCACGGATACGGATCGAAGTGCGGCGCCTCCCGGGCGACCAGCTCCTGGACGGGCCGGGTGACCTCGCGGACGCCCTCACCGTCGCTCCCCCACTGATCCACGCCCAGACGCTCCTTCTGCGCCACGAAGTCGTCGAAGCGGCGCCGGTACGGGGTGTCCGGCCGCACCGACACCAGCCCCTGGCGGCCGAGGTCCTTGTACATCCAGAGCGCCCACCCGGCGCCGTGCTCCCGGTACAGGTCGAGCTGGTCGGCGAGGATGCGCCGGCGGAGGCGGTCCCGTTCCTCGTCGCCGGTGTAGATGGGCCCGAACTCCCCCACGAGGATCGGCGTGCCCGTCGCTCTCGCGTACGCGGATCGCTCCAGGAACTTGGCCTCCGCGGCCTTGGGGTCGTACTCGCTCGCGCGGCCGAGTCCGGCCGGTACGTAGTCGTGCAGCGTGTAGACGGCGTTCTCGAACGGCTCGTCGAAGACGGTGAAGTCCGTGGCGTAGGTGTTCCCGTCGAGGTAGAGCACGTGGTCGGGGTCGATCTCGCGGATCGCCCCGACGAGACGCCGGTAGAAGGGCCCGACCGCGCCGGTCTCGTCGGCGGGCTCGTTCAGCAGGTTGTAGCCGGCGACCCAGGGGTTGTCGCGGTAGTGCGTGGCGATGGCCTGCCAGATGTTCACGACGCGGTCCTGGAAGTGCGGATGCTCCCAGAAGCCGGGGATGTGGGTGGCGTTGTCGGAGTGCCAGTGGTGGTTCTGCGAGCCGGGCAGGGCGTGGAGATCGACGATCGAGTAGACCCCGTTGCGGGCGAGCGCGTCGATCGCCCGGTCGAGGTGCCGGAACGCATCCGGCTTGATCTCGAACGGTCTGGCGTCGTCCTCGAAGTGCTTGTAGCCCACCGCGATCCGGGCGAGGTTGAACCCGCTGCGGCCGAGGAACTCGGCGTCCTCCTCCGCGAAGAAGGCCTGGAGGAGGCGCTCGAAGAACGCGTCGGCGCGGTCGTCGCCGAGCACTCGGCCGACCTCCCGGCGCATCAGGGTCTCGTTGCCGGAGTAGCCGGTGATGAAGTTCTCCATGGTCAGCCAGCCACCCAGGCAGATCCCGCGCAGGTGGATGGGCTCGCCCGTCGGAGCAAGGAAGCGGTCCCTCGAGACCCGGATCGTGGTGGCCATCGCGACTCCTTCAGCGCCGATCGATCGAAGGAACGGTGTTCGCTCCCCGCCTGGCCAGGATACGAAGGGGATCCGCTGGACGCTGACACCGTGCAGCGAAGCGTCACCGCGCGGGTGTTGGCTGTGACCATGCGCATCACGAAGCTCGAGCACGCGACGCTCGTCGTCGAGGAGGGCGGTCACCGGCTCGTGATCGACCCGGGCAGCCTCACCAACCCCATCCTCGGACTCGAAGGCGTGCAGGTGATCGTCATCACCCACGAGCACGCCGATCACTGGACCGCCGATCAGCTCCGCCGGATCCTCGAGATCAACAGGAACGTCGTCGTCTTCGGCCCGGAGGGAGTCGCGAAGGCCGTCGAGGGGGTCGACGTCGTCGCGGTGCACGCGGGCGAGACGCACGACTACGGCGACTTCGTGCTCAAGTTCTTCGGGGGCCGTCACGCGGTGATCCACCCGTCGATCCCCGTCGTCGACAACATCGGCGTGCTCGTGAACAACCGCCTCTACTACCCCGGGGACTCGTTCACGATCCCCGAGGACGTGGTGGTCGAGACCCTGGCCGCCCCGGCCGGTGCGCCGTGGATGAAGATCAGCGAGGCCATGGACTACGTGACCGCCGTCGCGCCGAAGCGCGCGTTCCCCACCCACGACGGCGTGCTGTCCGCCGCCGGCAAGGCGCTCGCCAACGACCGGCTCCGCGCCGTGACCGAAGCGGCAGGAGGGCAGTACTACCCCCTGCACAGCGGCGACTGGATCGATGTCTGACGCCCTCGGGCACATCACGACCGACCCCGACGGTCCGCCGGCGGAGCCCCGGGGTGCGGGGCGGTCGAGGCCGACCCGCGGACCGGTCATCCGCCGGATCCTCCGTCCTGGCCCGCGCCGGCGAGCAGGCGGGTGACCACCGGATCGGCGGGCTCGGCCCGCAGGCCCGCGAGCGGCCCCCGCTGCAGCACCCGGCCCGAATCGAGCACCACGACCTCGTCGGCGAGGGCCTCGGCGTCGGCGACGTCGTGGGTGACGACGATCGCGGATCCGGGGAACGAGTCGAGCACCCCGCGGATCGACGCGCGAAGCGCCGGGCGCAGCTCGGCGTCGATCGCGGCCAGCGGCTCGTCCAGCAGCAGGAGCGCCGGACGCCGGACCAGCGCGCGGACCAGCGCGATCCGCGCCGCCTGACCCCCGGACACCTGGGACGGGCGACGGTCGGTGAAGTCACCGAGGCCCTGGTCCTCGAGGGCGTGCTGCGCCTGCTCGCGCGCATCCGCCCGTCCGGCGCCCGCGGCGCGGAGGCCGAACGCGACGTTGTCGAGCACCGTGAGGTGCGGGAACAGCGCCGGCTGCTGCAGCACCAGACCCACCGGACGGCGCTCGGGCGGCTCGAAGCCGCGACCGCCGTCGTCGAGAAGCACGCCGTCGAGCACGATCCGGCCGCCGCTCAGCGGCGTGATGCCGGCGAGGGTGGCGAGCGCGGTCGACTTGCCGGCGCCGTTGCGGCCGACGACCGCGAGCACCGTGCCGGGCGCCAGCACCAGCTCGGCGTCGAGCTCGAACGCGCCCCGCCGGACCCCGAGCCGGGCCTCGAGGGCGCCGGTCATGCCCGCAACCCGGTGAGCCACCGCTCGCGGAGCGCGAGCAGCACCGCGAGCGCGACGACCACGAGCACGACCGCGATCGCGATGGCGGATCCGGGATCGTCCGTGAGCGCGATGTAGGCGGCGACGGGCAGGGTCTCCGTCACCCCCGGCAGGCTGCCGGCGAACGTGATCGTGGCGCCGAACTCGCCGAGGGCGCGGGCGAAGCTCAGCACGGCGCCGGCGGCGAGGCCCGGCGCGGCGAGCGGCAGGGTCACCCGCAGGAAGGTGGCCCAGGGCGAGGCGCCGAGAGTCGCGGCGGCCACCGCGAATCGCGGGTCGACGCCGCGCAGCGCGCCCTCGACGCTGAGGACGAGGAACGGCAGGCCGACGAAAGCCTGCGCGATCACGACGGCGGCGGTCGTGAACGGGATGGTGATCCCGAACGCGGCGAAGAGCGGCCGGCCGAGCAGCCCCGTCCGCGAGAGCAGGAGCAGCAGGGCGATGCCGCCGACGACGGGAGGCAGCACGAGCGGCGTCGCCACCACGGCCCTGGCCACGCGGGTCAGGAGCCGCGGCCACCCGTCGGAGCCCGCGAGCACGGCGGCCAGGGGCACGCCGAGGACGACGCAGACGACGGTCGAGGCGAACGCGGTGCCGAACGACAGCCCGAGGGCGGGCAGCACGACCGGGCCCGCGAGCAGGCCGCCGAGCTCGCCCCACGGTGCGCGGACGAGGAGCGCGACCAGCGGCCCGGCGAGGAGCACGCCACCCACCACCGCCGGCGCGATCATCGCCCGCGGCGTGCGACCCGTCGTCCGCCTCACCGCGGCGGCAGGAACCCGGCGGCGGTCAGGTCCGCGGCGCCGTGCTGCACGACGTAGTCCGTGAAGGCCTTCGCCAGCGCAGGGTTCTGCGAGGCCGACAGCGGAGCGATCGGGTAGGCGGTGATCGCCCGCGCCGCCTGCGCGAACGGGATCCCCTTCACCTTCCCGCCGGCCGCCAGCACGTCCGTGCGGTAGACGAGCCCTGCGTCGGCGTCGCCCGTCTCGACCTTCGTGAGCACGCTCGTCACGTCCGGCTCGTAGCTGTCGGGCTTCGCGGCCACCCCGGCGAGCGCGAACACCTGCTGCGCGGCGGTCCCGCACGGCACCTGCCTGTCGCAGACGACGATCGTCTTCGAGGCGGTGCCGAAGTCCTGCAGACCGGTGATGCCGCCCGGGTTCGACGGCGGCACGGCGATCTCCAGCCGGTTGCGCGCGATCGTGACCGGTGCGGCCGCCGCCAGCTTCGCACCGGTCACAGTCCCCATCGTCTTCGTGCTGGCCGCGGCGAAGACGTCGACGGGGGCGCCGGCGACGATCTGCGCCGCGAGCGCGGAGCTGCCGCCGAAGCCGAACCGCACCGTCGTGCCCGGATGTGCGCTCCCGAACGCAGCGGCGAGCTTCGGGAGGACGGTGTTCAAGGACGCCGCGGCATCGACGGTGATCGTCCCGCTCAGGGCGGGACTGCTCGACCCGGTGGGTGAGACCGGTGCAGCGGGCGTCGCGCTGCGCGGCTCCGAGCACGCGGCCAGTGCGAGGCCCGCGACGCCGAGGACCGCGACGAGCAGGATCCGCTGCGAGCGGGCGATGCCGGTCATCGGTGCTCCTTCCGCACGTCGCTCCGCTCGATGACGACCGTGGTCGCCTTGACGGCCGCGGTCGCGAGCACGCCGGGCTCGAGCCCGAGGGCATCCGCAGCCTCCCGGCTCATCAGCGAGACGAGGCGGAACGGCCCGGCCTGCAGGTCGACCTGGGCCATGACGCCGTCGCGCACGACGCGGGTCACGATGCCGGGGATCCGGTTGCGCGCCGAGGAGGCCGTGTTCGAGGGGACGAGCCGGGCGAGCGGCGACTCCGCCGCGATGTCGGCGGCGAGGGTGGCCAGCTCGACGCCGTCGACCGTCGCGCGCGCGCCGTCGCGGTGCACGGTGATGCGCCCCGCCTCCGCCCAACGCCGCAGCGTGTCATCGCTGACCCCGAGCAGGGCTGCTGCGTCGGCGACGCGGATGCGGTCCACCATCGGCTCTCCTTCCGCGAATACGGCCCCAACCCTAGAGGAATGCCGCGAGTACGGCGCTGACGGTTCGCCCTGCCGCCGGATGCCAGGATCGAGGCATGTCCGCCCCGCGCACCGCCGACCGGTTCGCCCGGCAGGTCGCGTTGAGCGGCTTCGGGCGAGCGGGTCAGGACCGGCTCGCCGCTGCTCGTGCGGTCGTCGTCGGTGCCGGTGGTCTCGGATCCGCGCTGCTGCCTGTCCTCGTCGCGAGCGGGATCGGCACGGTCGTCGTGGTGGACGGCGACGTGGTCGAGGTCACGAACCTCCACCGCCAGACGCTGCACGGCGGACGCGACCTCGGCACCGCGAAGGCGGCATCGGCCGTCGCCGCCCTCGAGATGCTCGCTCCGGCGGGCACGACCCTGCTCGCGGAGCCGCGCTTCGTCGATGAGACGTCGGTCGGCGCCCTGATCGCGGGCGCCGACGTCGTCGTGGACGCGACCGACTCCCTCGAGACGCGGTACCTGCTCGACGCCGCGACCGACGCGGCGGCCGTTCCGCTCGTCTGGGGCTCCGCGACGGGCACGACCGGCCAGGTCGGCGTCTGCCTCCCCGGCTCGCCGCGCTGGCGCGATCTCTTCCCCGCCCGGCCCGCGGACGACGACGTCGTCACCTGCGCGGTCGGTGGCGTGCTGCCGACCCTCTGCACCACGATCGGCGGCCTCATGGCCACGGAGGTGCTGAAGGTGCTGACGGGCCTCGGGCGTCCGCTCGCAGGCCGGCTGCTCGTCGTCGACGCCCTCGCGCCCTCCGTCCGGGAGATCGCGTTCGGCGCCGCGGATCCGACCGAACCCATGCAGGAGGAGCCCCATATGGCGGAGAACGAGGACGTGGACGTGCAGGAGGTCGCGGCCCTGCTGGAGCGCCGCGAGACGGTGCAGCTGGTGGACGTGCGGGAGCCCTGGGAGGCGGACATCGCCAGCCTCCCGGGCGCGAAGCTCATCCCGCTGGGCAGCCTGCAGGACCGGATCGGGGAGCTCGACCCGGACGTCCCCGTGATCACCTACTGCCACCACGGGATGCGGAGCGCCGACGCCGCCGACCGGCTCGCGGCCGCGGGCTTCGACGCGCGATCCATGGCCGGCGGGATCGACCGCTGGAGTCGCAGGGTCGACGACACGGTCCCCCGCTACTGACGTGGCCCGCCGCAGCGTCGACGAGCACGCCGCACGCATCGCGGCGCTCGTCGCGCCGGCGCTCGCGGGCCTCGGCACCGAGCTCCTGCCGCTGGCCGCCGCGCGCGGCCGGGTGCTGGCCGAGGAGGTGACGTCCGCGGTGCCGCTGCCGCCGTTCCGCAACTCGCAGATGGACGGCTGGGCGGCGCGTGCCGCCGAGGTCGCCGACGCACCGCTGCTGCTCCCGGTCGCCGGCGTGCAGGCCGCCGGGGCGGCGACCCCGCGCACGCTGCCTCCCGGCGCCGTGCTCAAGGTGATGACCGGTGCCCCGCTCCCGGACGGCGCCGACTGCGTCGTACCCGTTGAGGATGCGGAGGCGGAAGGCGACTCCGTGCGGATCCTCCGCGGGCGTGCACCCGGGGAGTTCGTGCGGGAGGCGGGCAGCGACCTGCCCGCGGGCGCCGTCCTGGGGCCCGCGGGGGCGCTCCTCACGCCGCGACGGCTCGCCGCGCTCGCGGCCGGCGGCGTGGCGGAGGTGCCGGTTCGCCGCCGGGCCCGCGTCGCCGTCCTGACCACGGGCGAGGAGATCGTCGCGCCCGGCCGCCCGCTGGCGTTCGGGCAGGTGTACGACGCCAACGAGACCGCGCTCGTCGCCCTGCTGCAGGAGGCGGGCGCGGATCCGCTGCCCCCGATCCGCACCCCCGACGATCCGGCCGCCTTCGCGGCGGCGCTCGACGTCGCGGTCAGGGTCGCGGACCTCGTGATCACCTCCGGCGGGATCTCCCACGGCGACTTCGAGGTCGTGCGGCAGGTGCTGGAGCCGCGCGGCGCGGAGGTCGTGGAGATCGCGATGCAGCCCGGCGGCCCGCAGGCCCTCGCATCGGTCGGCGGCACGCCGGTCGTGGGCTTCCCCGGCAACCCCGTCTCCACCCAGGTGTCGTTCGTGGTGCTGCTGCGGCCGCTGCTGCGCGCCGCCGCGGGGCTGCCGCCGATCGACGCGTCGATCGTGCCCCTCGGGGTCGCGCTCGCGTCTCCCGCCGGCCGCCGTCAGTGGCTGCGGGGCCGGATCGAGACCGGCCGCGCGACGCCCGTCGGCGGCCCGTCGTCCCACCTCGTGGCGACGATGGCCGACGCGGACGTGCTGCTCGACGTACCCGCGGACGTCGAACGGCTCGAGGCCGGGGATCCGATCGCCGTCCTGCCGCTCTGAACCGGCGCGGCCGGGCTCCGCTGCCAGAATCGGGGGATGGCCGACAGCCCGCTCCCCCACCTCGACGCCGACGGCCGTGCCCGGATGGTGGACGTCGGCGGGAAGGCCGTGACCCGGCGCACCGCGCTCGCCCGCGGCCGCCTCGAGACCACGCCCGAGGTCGTCGCGCTGCTCGTCGCCGACGGCCTGCCGAAGGCGGACGCGCTCGCGACCGCGCGGATCGCGGGGATCGCCGGCGCGAAGCGCACGAGCGACCTCATCCCGCTCTGCCATCCGCTCCCGCTCGACGGGGTGACCGTCGACCTCGTGCCCGACGGGGACGGCGTCGTGATCGAGGCCCGCACCCGCACAACGGGGCGCACGGGTGTCGAGATGGAGGCGCTCACGGCCGTCGCGGTCGCGGGGCTCACGCTGCACGACATGGTGAAGGCGGTGGACCCCCGCGCGACCCTGACCGGCGTGCAGCTCGTCGCGAAGAGCGGCGGCAAGCGCGGCGACTGGACGCGCGACACCGCCGACGAGGCGACCCGGCCGCCCGAACCCGAGCCCATGGGCGGCGCGGTGCTCGTCGTGTCGACCGGTGCGGCGGGCGGCGACCGTGAGGACACGACCGGCGCGCGCATCGTCGCCTGGCTCGAGGAGCTCGGACTCGTGACCCCGTCCGCGCGCATCGTGGCCGACGCGGACGTCGCCGAGGGCCTCCGCGCCGCGCTCGTGGATCGCCCCGCGGTGCTGCTCACGACCGGCGGCACCGGTCCCAGCCCGACGGATGCGACGCCC
>NZ_JAODBE010000088.1 GCF_025463795.1 Amnibacterium sp. | reverse complement strand
CCGAGCGCACCCTCGCCCGTCGCAGCCGCCAGCCGCGGGAGCCGCGGCAGCGGGCGCAGGCGGTCTCGGCGCTCGCGGCGACGCGGCTGCGTCGGTCACGGGTGCTGGCCGCGAACATCCTCGTGCTGGCGCTGGCACTGGTCGCCTTCGGAGTCGAGCAGGTGCTCATGGCCGGCGACTGGGCTCCCGTCGTCGCCGGGGCGATCGGCGTCTTCGCCGGGCTCGCGCTGCTCCAGCGTGCGGCCACGGTCGCGGCGGCGCACCGCGCGGTGGAGGCGGTCGATCACGCCGTCGTCGTGCCGGAGGCGCCCCGCAGCTTCACCGACTGGCAGCGCACCGAGCAGGCCCGGCCCACCTGGACGCCGGTGCCGCTGCCGAAGCCGCTCTACCTCTCGAAGGAGGAGGCGGCCGGGGAGTCCTCGGACGCCGTCGCGGTCGCCGCGTCGCTCGACACGGCCGCGGCCCGGTCGGACGAGGCGCTGCGCAGCGCGTCATCCGCCCCCGAGGTCGCGGTGCTGGAGCCGCGCAGGTCGCAGACGGCGCTCGCCGCGATGGGCATCGTGGCCGAGAGCGGGCCCGTGCTCACGGACCTGGACGCGGTGCTGCGCCGGCGCCGCGCGGGCTGACCCCGCCGCCCCTCACGCAAGCCACGGGGACGCCCGGGCGGCCGTCGCCGGCCAGCCGCCCCATGTGCCGCCCGTAGGGGGACGTGCCGGGCGTAGGGGCGGATGCGGCGTGTCGGCCTACGCCGGGAACCATCCCCTACGGCCGGGACAAGCGGCGGCCGCGGGCACGACCGCGGACTCCCCACCTCCCCACCTCCGCGTCTCAGCGGGCGGTGAGCAGCTCGCCGATGGCCTCCAGCAGCGGCGTCGGGACGGCCATCGCCTGGAGCTCCACCAGCCGATCGGCCGCGTTGCGGTCGGCGCCGATCGTGCGCCACACGGCGGCCTTCGCCTCATAGGGGTACTGGGCCGCGTTGAGCAGGCCGAACAGCCGGGCCTGCACGTCGACGGTGTGCGGTCGAGGATCCGCGCCGACGGTCACCGAGGCGGCGCCGGCGGTGTCGGCGGTGACGGTCGCGGACACCCGCCCGGAGGTCGCGGTGACGGGAACGGCGTGGCCGTCGGCCGTGATCGCGGCGTCCGGCTCGAGCCCGAGCACCGTGACCGTCCACGTGCGGGTCTCGGGCACGATGCCGCTCGGGCCGTCGGCCGCCTCGATGGTCAGGGTGCCGGTCGCCTGCTCCCAGCGCATCCGCGTTCGGACGGTGGGGATGGTCTCGGGTGTCGTGCCCGTGTCGTCGTCCTCGACGAGCACGAAGTCGCCGTCGGCGCCGGGCGCGACGATCACCTCGAGGTGGCCGGGGTTGCGGGTCGCATCCGTCTCGTGCTCCGCCGCGAGGGGCAGGATCCCACCGGCCTTCAGCAGCGCGGGCACGGATCCGCCGTCGCGGTGGAGCCGCACGGTGCGGCCGCCCTCGAGCACGAGGCCGGTGGTGATGTCGGTCCAGAGGCCCGGCGGGAGCCATGCGGTCGCGGATCCGAGCAGCGTCACCGGATCGCGCGGCGTCGTGATCGGGGCGACGACGAGCTCGCTGCCGAACCCGAACTCGTTCGGCACCTCGTAGGCGGCCGGCTCGTCCGGCGCGAGGTGGTACATCGGCAGCACGAGCGGGACGCCGTCGACGGCCGCTCGATGGTTCATCGTGTGGAGGTACGGGACCAGCCGCACGCGGAAGCGCAGGGCGTCGTCGATCGCGGCGCGGGTCTCCTCCGGGAACATCCACGGCTCCTTCGCGAGGAACGGGTTGTTCGACGAGTGCAGCCGGAGGATCGGCGACCACACGCCGAGCTGCACCCAGCGGGCCGTGAGCTCGTCGTCCCGGACGCCCCAGAGGTGACCGCCGACGTCGTGGCTCCACCAGCCGTAGCCGATGTTCGAAGCGGTGGCGGTGAACTCGGGCTGGAAGTCGAGCGATGCCCAGCTGATGATCGTGTCCCCCGAGAATCCGACGGGGTAGCGGTGGCTGCCGGGGCCCGCGTACCGGGAGAAGGTGAGCGGGCGGCGGTCGCCGCGCCCCGAGTCGAGGAAGTGGTAGTGGTTCAGCATCCAGAGCGGATCGATGCCCGGGATCCGTGAGAAGGGGCCCTGCTGCCAGTCGATCCACCAGAAGTCGACGCCCTCGTCCTCGAGGCGATGGTGCAGCACGTCGAAGTAGGCCTCGAGGAACGCCGGGTCGGTGATGTCGAACGCGATCGGCAGGCCCCGCTCCGGATCGCGGCCGAGCGCGTCCGCCATGTCCGGGTACGCGTCCTCGAAGGCGCGCACCCCGTCCGCCGGATGCACGTTCAGCGTCACGCGGAGGCCGCGGTCGTGCAGCTCGGCGAGGAACGCCGCCGGGTCGGGGAAGAGCTCCCGCTCCCACGAGTACCCGGTCCAGCCGCTGCCGAACTGGGGCGGCACCGACTCGACGCGGTGCCAGTCCATGTCGAGGACCGCGACGCTGAAGCGGATCCGCTCGCGCTCGAAGCGGTCGAGCAGCTCGCGGTACTCGTCGGCGGAGTAGCGGCGGTAGCGGCTCCACCAGTTGCCGAGGGTCCAGCGGGGAAGCACCGGCTGCGGGCCCGACACCGCGTAGAGCGCCCGCAGCGCGCCGGCGTAGTCGTGCCCGGAGGCGAAGACGTAGAGGTCGAGATGCCCGGCAGGGCGAGGGGCCACCCGGCCGTCCTCGGTGAACAGGAACGAGGTCGAGTCGTCGAGGGCGGTGACGCCCCCACGGGCGATCACGCCGGGCTCGAGGGGGATGCGGCCGTCGGCCATGTCGAGCGTGCGGGCCGTTCCCCCGAGGTCGTGCGCCGCGTCGCCGTAGCGCCAGAGGCTGTGCCAGCTCGTGAGCGCGCCGCGCGCCTGCACCGACAGGCCGGCGGGCGTGAAGGGGCCGCGGTCGTAGGTCAGGTGCAGCTTCTCGGTGAGGACCTCGACCACCGCGTCGCTCTCGACGACATCGAACGCGGGCAGGGGCAGGTCGCGGTGGAGCGCGAAGGTCGAGGCGCGGTCCTCGAAGACGCCGTCAGGCGCCCATTCGATGCGCACGAGGGCCTCGGTGAGCACCGTGAAGCGCCACCGGTCACCCTGCACGACCGCCTCCGGATGGCCGACGGGGGAGAGCGGGATGCGGAAGCGGTCGTCCATGGCGTCACCCTAGGGCGGCGCCGGTGAGCGCCTCGTGGGTGCGGCCGGCCGTGCTTCTGCGGCCGCAGCGGACATCGGCGGCCGGTGTACCGGCGGAACACGTCCGTGGCGAGCCGCAGACCAGGATGACGCGACGAAGGCCGCCCCTCTCGGGACGGCCTTCCTCGCGTTGTGGACCCTAGGGGATTCGAACCCCTGACCTTCTCATTGCGAACGAGACGCGCTACCAACTGCGCCAAGGGCCCCGGTGCGCCGACAAGATTAGCATCCCGGCCCGTCGGCGCCCGCGACGGCGGGCCGTCAGACGCCGACCTCCACCCGCTCCCGCACCGCCCGCGCCGCCGCCACGAGGTTCGTGAGCGTCGCCACCGTCTCCTCGTAGCCGCGCGTCTTCAGGCCGCAGTCCGGGTTCACCCACAGCCGGTCGGCCGGCACGCCTTCGAGCGCGATCTCGAGCAGCCCGGTCAGCTCCTCGACGCTCGGCACCCGCGGCGAGTGGATGTCCCACGCGCCCGGTCCGATGCCGCGACGGAAGTCGGCCGCCGCGATGTCCGCGACGACCTCCATCCGGCTCCGTGCCGCCTCGATGCTCGTCACGTCGGCGTCGAGGGCGTCGATCGCATCGATGATCTGCCCGAACTCCGAGTAGCAGAGGTGCGTGTGCACCTGCGTCGCCGCGGCGGCCCTGGCGGTCGCGAGCCGGAACGCGCCGACCGACCAGCCCAGGTAGGCGGCCTGCGCCGACCGCTGCAGGGGGAGCAGCTCCCGCAGCGCGGGCTCGTCGACCTGCACGACCCGGATGCCGGCGGCCTCCAGGTCGGCGATCTCGTCACGGAGCGCGAGCGCCACCTGGTCGGCGGTGTCGCCGAGCGGCTGGTCGTCGCGCACGAACGACCAGGCCAGGATCGTGACCGGTCCCGTGAGCATCCCCTTCAGCGGCCGTGCGGTGCGGCTCTGCGCGAACGCCGACCAGCGCACCGTGATGGGCGCCGGCCGGGACACGTCGCCCCAGAGGATCGACGGCCGCGTGCAGCGCGATCCGTACGACTGCACCCAGCCGTGCTCGGTCGTCGCGAAGCCGTCGAGCGCCTCCGCGAAGTACTGCACCATGTCGTTGCGCTCCGCTTCGCCGTGCACGAGCACGTCGAGACCGAGCTCCTCCTGGAGGCCGACCACGCGGGCGATCTCGTCCCGCATCGCCGCCTCGTAGCCCTGCTCGTCCAGCTCGCCCCGCACGAAGCGGCTGCGGGCGCGGCGGATGTCGTCGGTCTGAGGGAAGGAGCCGATCGTCGTCGTCGGCAGCGCCGGCAGCCCCAGCTGCGCCTGGGCGGCGAGCCGCTCCGCGTACGGGGCGCGCGTCCGGTCGTCGGCGCTCACCGCGGCGAGGCGCTCCCGCACGGCCGGCACCCGGACGCCGGGGACGGCCGCCCACCGTGCGCGGACCCGGTCCGACTCGGCGATCTCGGCCGCGATCGCCGAACGGCCGCCGGCGACGGCCCGGGCGAGGGCGACGACCTCGCCCACCTTCTGGTCGGCGAAGGCGAGGCGTTCGAGCAGCTCGGGCGACAGATGCGTCTCGTCCGCCGTGTCGTGCGGCACGTGCAGCAACGACGTGGCGGTGCTCACGGCGAGGCGCGGCGACAGCGACGAGGCCTGCTCGAGCGAGGCGACCGCCCCTGCGAGGTCGGCCCGCCACACGTTCCGGCCGTCGACGACGCCGGCGACGAGCACCTTCGCGGCCAGACCGTCGCGGGTCGCCGGATCGAGGTCGGCCGGGACGGATCCGCGCACCAGGTCGATGCCGATCGCCTCGACCGGTGCGGCGGCGAGGGCGGGCAGGGCCGCGCCGAGCGGCCCCCAGGTCGCGGCGACGAGGATCGACGGACGCTGCTCGGCCCCGCCGAGCACCGCGTGGGCGCGGGCGGCCGCGGCCGCGAGGTCCTCGGGCGCCGTGGCGAGGCTCTCCGAGACCAGGGCGGGCTCGTCGAGCTGCACCCAGTCGGCGCCGGCGTCGCGGAGGGCCGCGAGCAGCTCCACGTAGGCGGGCAGCAGGTCGTCGAGCCGGTCCAGGGGCGCGAAGTCCGGTGCCGCGCCCGCCGGGGGCTTCGCGAGGGCGAGCAGGGTGACGGGACCGACGAGCACCGGCCGCGTGCGGAAGCCGTCCTCGTCGGCCTCGCGCACGAGGCCGACGAGCCTCGCGGGGTCGGCGCGGAACGGCGTCCGCTCGTCGATCTCGGGCACGAGGTAGTGGTAGTTCGAGTCGAACCACTTCGTCATCTCGAGCGGCGGCTCCGTCGCGGATCCGCGCGCGAGCGTGAAGAGCACGTCGAGCGACCCCGGAGCGCCCGCGTCGCCGAAGCGGGCGGGCACGGCGCCGACGGCGAGGGCGGTGTCGAGCACGTGGTCGTAGTAGCTGAACGACTCGGGGATCGCGGAGTCGTCCCGGCCGAGCCCGAGCTCGGCGAGGCGGCTCCGCACGGCGCGGCGCGAGTCGGCGGCCGCGGCCTCGAGGGCGGGGGCGTCGATCCGCCCGGCCCAGTAGGACTCGACGGCCCGCTTCAGCTCGCGGCGGCGCCCGATGCGCGGGTAGCCGAGGATCGTGGCGGCGGGGAAGTCGGTCATGCGGGCTCCTTCAATTGGACGAGCCCGAGGCGGTGCAGCACCTCGAGCACGGCGTCGGACTGGTTGAACGTGTAGAGGTGCAGAGCGGGTGCGCCCGCGGCGAGCAGCGCCGCGGCGAAGGCGGTCGCATGCGCGACGCCG
>NZ_JAODBE010000082.1 GCF_025463795.1 Amnibacterium sp. | reverse complement strand
CGGCGGCTCTCGCCGGGGTCGCGCGGGCGCTGGCCGCGGCCCCACCCCCGGGGGACCGAGCGGACCTGCTCGACGCCGCCTGCCGGATCCGGCTCGCCGTCGGCGACCTCGACGGCGCGCGCGAGGCGGCGGACGCGCTGGCGGAGCTCGCCCACCGGGTCGGGACGTCCTACGTGCACGCGCAGACCGACCGGGCGCGGGGACGGCTGCTGGTCGCCGAGGGGCGGCCGGGCGAGGCGCTGCCGGTGCTGCGCCGCGCCTGGGTCGCGTGGCGGTCGATGGCCGCGCCCTACGAGGCGGCCCTCACCCGCGTCGTGGTCGCCGCCGCGGCCCGGGCGCTCGACGACGGCGACGCGGCCGGGATGGAGCTCGACGCCGCGCGGCACGTGTTCTCCGACCTCGGCGCCCTCGCCGACATCGAGGACCTCGACGGCGTGGACGGGGGCGCCCTGCCCTCCGCGGTCGCGCCGTTGACCTCGCGCGAGGTGGAGGTGGTGCGCCTGGTGGCGCGAGGCCTCGGCAACCGCGAGATCGCGAACCACCTGTTCATCAGCGAACGAACGGTCGCGCGCCACGTGGGCAACGTGCTCAGCAAGCTGCAGCTGGCGAACCGCGCGGCCGTGACGGCGTTCGCGTACGAGCACGGCGTGATCCCCGACTGAGCATCGCTCGCCACCGCCGTCCGTCCGGATGGTCATTCCTGCCGACGCGGAGCCGGTCCTCCGCTCCCTACCGTCGGGTCCGGAGGTCGTCATGAGCAGAGAGCACGTGGATGTCGCGGTCGTCGGAGCGGGTGCGGCGGGGCTCGTCGTCGCCCGCCGGCTGCAGGAGCGGGGCCTCGACGTCCTCGCTGTGGAGGCGCACGCCCGGCCGGGTGACGGCTGGCGCGAGCGGTACACCTCGCTCCGGCTGTTCAGCCCCCGGTGGGCCTCCAGCCTGCCGGGGTATCCGCTCCCGATCGCGATGCGAGCGTGCCCGTCGGCCGGACGGATGGCGGACTACCTGGACGAGTACGCGACCCGGTTCGCCGTGCCGCTGAGGCTGCGCAGCCGGGTGCTCCGGCTGGCGCACGAGGCGGGTCGCTTCGTGCTCGACCTGGACACACCGGACGGCCCCTCGCGGATGACCGCGGACCGGGTCGTCGTCGCCGCAGGGGCGCACCGGCGACCGGTGCGTCCCCCGTTCGCCTCGCAGGTGCCGGCCTCGGTCCGCCAGCTGCACTCCCTCGAGTACCGCCGTCCCGCCGACCTCGCCGCCGGTCCCGTCCTCGTGGTCGGCGCGGGCAACTCGGGGACCGACATCGCGCTCGAGGCGGCGGCGGCCGGACATCGGACCGTGCTCGCCGGCCGTCACCCGGGGCAGACCCCCGTGCGGATCGACACCGTGCCCGGCTTCCTCGTCGGCGGCGTGATCCTCGGCCTGCTGCGCCATCTCACCGTGGCGACCCCGGTCGGCCGGGCCGCGAAGCGGCGCCAGGCCGGCCACGGGCTGCCGCTCATCCGGAACAAGCTCGCCGACCTCGATGCGGCGGGAGTGGAGCGCGTCGGGCGGATCACCGGCGTCGAGGCCGGCCTGCCGACCGGCGCCGACGGCGTTCCCATCCCGGCCTCGACGATCGTCTGGTGCACGGGATCCCGCGTCGAGCTGTCGTGGATCGACATCGACGGCGCCCTCGACGGCGACGCCGAGCCCCGGCAGACGCGCGGCATCGCCGACGACGTGCCCGGCCTCGGCTTCGTGGGGCTCGACTTCCAGTACTCGGCCGCGTCCTCGACCATCCAGGGCATGGACCGCGATGCACGGTCCGTCGTGCGGCGGCTCCTCGAGCGCCCCGTGGCTCCGGCGGTGCCGGCGCAGCGGGCGGCTCAGCCCTTGAGGTAGGGCCGGCCGGCCGCGGCCGGACCGCGCACCCGCCCGACGAGACCGGCCACGGCGAAGATCGTCACCACGTAGGGCAGCGTGAGCAGCACGTCCGACGGCACGGGGCTGCCGAGGATCCCGAGGGTGTTCTGCAGGCTGCTCGCGAAGCCGAACAGCAGCCCGGCGAGCGAGGCGCGCAGCGGGTCCCAGCCGCCGAAGATGACGGCGGCGAGCGCGATGTAGCCCGCGCCTGACGTCATGTTCTGGCTGAACGCGCCCACCGAGCCGAGCGTGAAGTAGGCGCCGCCGATGCCGACGATCGCGCCGGCGAGCGCGACGTTCCAGAAGCGGGTGCGCCCCACGTCGATGCCGACGGTGTCGGCCGCCTGCGGGTGCTCGCCCACGGCCCGGACCCGGAGGCCCCATCGGGTTCGGTAGAGGCCGACGAACACGGCGACCACCGCGACGTACATGAGGTACGTGATCACGGACTGGTCGAAGAGCACCGGCCCGACGACGGGGATCAGCGAGAGCCCCGGGATGGGCAGGTTCGCGAAGCGCGGCGGCGAGTTGAGGGTGTCGGAGGCGTTCACGAGCACGGTCTCGTAGAAGAACGTCGTGAGGCCGAGGACGAGCACGTTGAGCACGACGCCCACGATCACCTGGTTCACGACGTACTTGATCGAGAACGCGGCGAGCACGAAGGAGACGAGCACGCCGGCGACGAGCGCGCCGATCAGTCCGACGACGAGGTTCTGGGTGATCGACGCCACGACGGCGGACACGCAGGCGCCGGCGAGCAGCTGCCCCTCGATGGCGATGTTCACGACGCCGACGCGTTCCGAGACGACGCCGCCGAGGGCACCGAAGATCAGCGGCGCGGAGAGCGCCAGCGCGCTCTCGAGCAGGCCGGTGACGGGCAGCGTGTGCCCGGCGGTCGCCCACGCGAGGAAGCCGACCACGAGGATCACCGCGAACACGACCGTGTACCAGAGCGGCACGCGCCGGCCGGCCCGGACGAGGAGGCCGGATCCGATCGCCATCAGCACGGCGAGGAGGGAGACGACGATGCCGGTGGTGCGCGCGTGGAGGGGGATCTGGGGCAGCTGGACGGCGCCGCTCCCGCTGGCGCTCAGTGAGAACGTGGAGGTGCCGGCCGGCGCCAGCAGCGCGAGCAGCAGCACGGCGAGGAGCGCGAAGACGCCGAGCGCGATCGGCACCTTCAGCCCCGGCCGCTGCATGGCGACGGCCCCCGTGGTCGCCGGCTCGGCGCGCACCGCGGTCATGCCGCCACCGCCTTCGCGCGCTTGGCCGGCTTGCGGCGCGCGCCCGGCTGCGGCAGCCGGAAGATCGCCCGCACGAGCGGCGGCGCCGCGATGAAGAGCACGATCACCGACTGGACGATCTGCACCGCGTTGATGTCGACGCTCTGCGCCGCCTGCATCGTGTAGCCCCCCGCCTGGAAGACGCCGAAGAGGATCCCCGCCCCGAACACGCCCCAGGGACGCGACCGGCCGAGCAGGGTCACCGTGATCGCGTTGAAGCCGATGCCCGCGTCGATGCCGGAGGTGAAGCCGGTCGTCGTGGTGCCGAGCACCTGGTAGACCCCGGCGAGCCCGACGAGCACGCCGGAGACGACCATCGCGGCGATGATCACCCGGTTCACCTCGATGCCCGCCACCCGGGCCGCGCGGGGGTTCTCGCCCACGGCCCGCATCTTGAAGCCGATCGACGACCGCGACAGCAGCCACGAGCAGAAGAGCGTCGCCCCGATGACGAGGAGGAACCCGACGTTGACCTTGTACTCGGGGGGCAGGATCGGGAAGAACACGGCGCTCGCGTTCTCGGAGGGGCTGATCGGGTTGTTGCTGCCCGGTGCCCGGAGGAACGGGGTCTGCAGGGCGTAGTCGAGCAGGTAGAAGACGATGTAGTTGAGCATGATCGTGACGATCACCTCGTTCGCGCCGGTGCGGGCCTTCAGCACCCCGACGAGGCCGGCGAGCAGGCCGCCGCCGAGCATCCCGAACAGCACCGCGACGAGCATCGTGATCACCGGCGGCCCGTTCCAGGTGAAGCCGACGTACCCGGCGAAGGCCGCGCCCATCAGCACCTGGCCCTGGCCGCCGATGTTGAAGACGCCGGAGCGGAAGCCGACCGCGATGCCGAGCCCCGCGGCGATGAGCGGCGTCGCGAAGCCGATCGCATGGCCGAGCGACTGCAGGCCCTGGAAGAAGGTCGGCGTCGTGTAGTCGTAGACGCCGCCCTGGAACAGCGCGGCGTACGCGCCCGCGACGGCGTTCCACGCCGCCCCGAGGGTGTCGGACGGGCGGGCGAAGAAGTAGACCGCGGCGGTCTGGGTGCCGGCGTCGGTGACGGCGATGAGCACGGCGCCGACGACGAGCGCGAGAAGCACGGCGAGCACGGTGATGAGGGCGCTGCCGTCCCGGATGCGCACGAGGGCGGTCCCGAACCGGTTCTCCGGGGGCTTCGGCAGGCCCGCCCGCTCCTCCGGCGGGATCTGGTCCAGATCGATGCCGGCATCGACGACGCCTGTCTCGCCGACGGGGACCGGGGCCGCCGTGCCGTCGCTCATGCCGCCATCCTCGTGCCTTCCGGTACCTCGCCGGCCATCATCAGGCCGAGCACGTCGCGGGACGTGTCGCCCGGCACGATCCCGACGATCCGCCCCCGGTACATGACGGCGATGCGGTCGGCGAGCGCGACGACCTCGTCGAGCTCGGTGGAGATCACGACGACCGGCACCCCCGCGTCGCGCGTCGCGACGACGCGCTCGTGCACGAACTCGATGGACCCGACGTCGAGGCCGCGGGTCGGCTGGGCGGCGACGAACAGGCGCAGGTCGCGCGAGAGCTCGCGGGCGAGCACGACCTTCTGCTGGTTGCCGCCGGACAGGCGGCCGACCGCGGTCTCGATGCTCTGCGCACGGACGTCGAACTCCCGCACCTTCTCGCTCGCGAACGTCGCGAGCGCCCTCCGCTGGAGGCCGGCGCCCTTCACGAAGGGGGCGCCGTCGGAGCGGTCGAGCATGAGGTTCTCGGCGATCGAGAACTCGGCGACGAGCGCGTCCTCCTGGCGGTCCTCGGGCACGAATCCGACCCCTGCGTGGAGCACCCGGCGGGTCGGCAGCCCGGTGAGCGGCCGCCCGTCGAGCTCGATGCGGCCGGTGACGTGCTCCTGGAGACCGAGGATCGCCTCCGTCAGCTCGGTCTGCCCGTTGCCCTGCACGCCGGCGATCGCCAGGATCTCGCCCCGCCGCACGCTGAACCCGACGTCGTCGACGACGGTGTGGCCGCGGGCGTCGAGCACGGTGAGGCCCTCGACGACGAGGCCGGTGTCGCCGCCGGCCGAAGGCGTGCGGTCGACGGTGAGCTCGACCGACCGGCCGACCATGAGGGAGGCGAGCTCGCTGTTCGAGGCCGTCGGCTCGGCCTCGCCGACGACCTTGCCGAGGCGGATGACGGTGATGCGGTCCGCGACCTCGCGCACCTCGCGGAGCTTGTGGGTGATGAAGACGATGGCGGTGCCCGACTCCTTCAACTGCCGCATGATCGCCATCAGCTCGTCGGTCTCCTGAGGCGTGAGCACGGCGGTCGGCTCGTCGAAGACGAGCACCTGCGCGTCGCGCGAGAGGGCCTTGATGATCTCGACCCGCTGCTGCACGCCGACGGGCAGGTCCTCGACCAGGGCGTCGGGATCGATGTCGAAGCCGAACCGCGCGGAGATCTCGCGCACACGGGCGCGCGCGGCCGGCAGGTCGAGGAAGCCGAGGCGGGCCTGCTCGTGGCCGAGCATCAGGTTCTCCGCGACGGTGAAGACGGGGACGAGCATGAAGTGCTGGTGGACCATGCCGATGCCGGCGCGCATCGCGTCGCCCGGGCCGGTGAAGTGCTGCTCCTCGCCGTCGAGGAGCACCCGGCCCTCGTCGGCCTGGTACAGGCCGTACAGGATGTTCATCAGCGTCGACTTGCCGGCGCCGTTCTCGCCGAGGAGGCCGTGGATCTCCCCCGGCCGCAGGTCGAGGTCGATGCGGTCGTTCGCGGTGAGGGCGCCGAAGCGCTTGGTGATGCCGTGCAGCTCGAGGCGCATGGGCGGCTCCTTCCGTCAGCGCCGGCGGATGCCGGACGGGTCACCAGGGCCCGTCCGGCATCCGCGGCGCGGAGGGTGCTACTTCTTCAGCGAGGAGGGCGAGTCGACCTTGATCGACCCGTCCAGGATGCCCGCCTTGACGGCGTCCAGGTCGCTCTGCAGGCTCGACGGCACCTTCGAGGCGAAGTCGTGGAAGGGCGAGAGGCCCACGCCGCCGTTCTTCAGGTCACCGATGTAGGTGGTGTTGTCGAAGGTCTTCGACTTCGCCGCCTGCTCGACGACCTGCATCGCCGCGACGTCCACCTTCTTCAGGATGGAGGTGAGGATCAGCGACTTGTACTTCGGGTCCGTCAGGAACAGGTCCGCGTCGACGCCCTCGAGCACCGCGGAGCTCTTCGAACCGGTGATCGCGGCCGCGGCGCCCTGGTAGAGGGAACCGGCGACGGGGATGATCACGTCGGCCTTCTGGTCGAGGAAGCCCTGCGTGAGCTGCTTCGCCTTGTTCTGGTCGGTGAAGCCGCCGACGAAGCTGCCGTTCTGGCTGGCCTCGTCCCAGCCCAGCAGCTTGACGTTCTTCTTCTTCTGCTGGTTGTAGTACTTCACGCCGTCGGCGATGCCGTCCATGTAGATCGTGACGGTCGGGTACTTGGCCCCGCCCCACGTCGCGACGACGCCGTTCTTCGAGTACGCGGCGGCCGCGTAGCCGCCGAGGAACGCCGCCTCGTCGGTCTCGAAGACGATGTCCTTCACGTTCGACTGCTTGAGGCTGTTGTCGTCGATCATCGCGTAGTTGATCTTCGGGTTGGCCGTTGCGGAGGCGCCGAGCGCCTTCGGGAACTGGAAGCCGGCGGCCACGATGATGTTGCACTTCTGGGCGACGAGGCTGGAGAACGCCGGGGTGTAGTCGCTGGAGCTCTGCGACTGGATCTTCTTGGGGGTCTTGGTGCCGAGGGCCTTCGCGGCCTCCTGCACACCCTGCAGCGAGAGCTGGTTGAAGGAGTGGTCGTTGAAGCCACCGACGTCGCCGACCACGCAGGGCAGGTAGTTCGCGGTCGCGGACGTCGAGCTGGACGCGCCGCCGGAGCTGCTGCTCTTGGGCGCTGCGCCGCATCCGGCGAGCATCGCGACGACGCCGACGGCCGTCATCCCGCTGAGCAGGATCTTCTTCGGAGTAAGGGGCATGAGTTCCTCGGTGCTGTGATCGACAGGGAGTCAGGACGGATGCGGCCCGGGTCGCGGGCCCCCGTATGCGTGACGGGCACAGGCTATCGACCCGCAGCGCTCGCGCCAGGGCCGGTCGGGGTCCGTACGCAGATGGTTACCCAGCCGAAACGGCGGGACCTCGGCACCGGCGTCGCGGACCCTCGTCAGGGCGTCCGTCGCGCCGCGTACTCGTCGAGCTGGCGTGGGCCGAACGCGTCCGGCAGCACCTCGTCGATCGTGCGCACGCCGCTCACCGTGTCGAGCAGCATGCCAGGAGCGGAGTGCTCGTACAGCAGCTGGCGGCACCGTCCGCAGGGCATGAGCACGCCGCCGCTCCCGTCGACGCAGGCGAAGGCGACGAGGCGGCCGCCGCCGCTCATCGCGAGCGCGGACACGAGCCCGCACTCGGCGCAGAGGGTGACGCCGTAGGACGCGTTCTCCACGTTGCAGCCCGCCACGATCCGGCCGTCGTCGACGAGGGCCGCCGCTCCGACCGGGAAGCGGGAGTACGGCACGTACGCGCGGCTCATCGCCTCGGTCGCCGCCGCGTGGAGCGCCCGCCACTCGATCCCGGTCACAGCACGTCCGTGCGGCCGGACAGCTTGAGGGCGTCCACCACCGACTTCACGCGCTGCGCATGCTCGCTCGTCGTGACGAGCAGGGCGTCCTGCGTGTCCACGACCACGATGTTCTCGACGCCGATCAGCGTGATGAGGCGGTCGCTGTCGGTCACCACGATGCCGCTCGACGAGTCGGCGAGCACCCGGGCGTGGGCGCCGAGGATCGCGAGGTCGCTGCCGCGGCCGCCGGACTGCAGCTTCGCGATGGAGGCGAAGTCGCCGACGTCGTCCCAGCTGAAGTCGCCCGGCACGACCGCGAGGCGGCCGGCCGCCGCCGCCGGCTCGGCGACCGAGTAGTCGATGGCGATCTTCTCGAGCCCCGGCCACACCCGGTCGACGACCGCGCCGCGCTCCGGGGTGTCCCACACCTCGGCGAGGCGGCGGAGCCCGTGGACGAGGTCCGGCTTCGTCTTCTCCATCTCCGCCAGCAGCACGTCGGCGCGCGTGATGAACATGGACGCGTTCCAGAGGTAGCCGCCCGACTCGACGTAGCCGCGCGCCGTGTCCAGATCGGGCTTCTCCACGAACCGCTCGACGAGGAGGGCCGTCGGCGCCCCCTCCACCTCGAGGTCGGCGCCGCGCTTGATGTAGCCGAAGCCGATGGCGGGCTCGGTCGGCATGATGCCGATCGTCGCGATGTAGCCGGCGTCCGCCACCGCGACGGCCTCGACGACCGCCTGGCGGAACCGCCGGAGGTCGCCGATCACGTGGTCCGCTGCGAAGGAGCCGATGATGACGCCGGGCTCGCGCTTCTCGAGGATCGCCGCGGCGAGGCCGATCGCCGCCGACGAGTCCTTCGGCTCGCTCTCGAGCACGATGTTGTGGTCCGGGAGGCCCGGCAGCTGCGCCTCGACGGCGGCGCGGTGCGCACGGCCGGTGACGATCATGACCCGGTCCTCGCCCGCGATCGGGCTCAGCCGGTCCCAGGTCTCCTTGAGCAGGGTCTGGCCGGAGCCGGTGAGGTCGTGCAGGAACTTCGGGGCGTCGGCGCGGGACAGCGGCCACAGCCGCGATCCGATCCCACCGGCCGGGATCACCGCGTAGAAGCGGTCCACCGCGTCCGGCTCGGTCCCGCGGCCCGCCCAGCGCATCGTGCTGTCCGTCATGCGCGTCACTGTATCCAGCGCGCCCGCCGAACCCCCGATTCCTCGGGGGTCGCCGGGGGTCTCCTGCGCCCCCGCGCGGGGACGGGACGTCGAATCCACGGACGTAGGATCGATCCGGCTTGACGGGAAATCGAGGAGGCGTTTCAGCGCATGGTGTCGACGAGGCCCGCGCCCGAGCTGCCCCCGACCCGCACCTCACCACGGCTGTCGCTGCCGAAGGCGCCGGCCGGCACGGTGTACCGCGGGCACGAGGGCATGTGGTCGTGGGTGCTGCACCGGATCACCGGGGTGGGGATCTTCTTCTTCCTGCTGGTCCACATCATGGACACCGCCCTGGTCCGCGTGTCCCCGCAGGTCTACGACGGGGTGATCGCCACCTACAAGAACCCGATCATGGGGCTCGGCGAGATGGCGCTCGTCGCCGCGATCGTCTTCCACGCCTTCAACGGGCTGCGGATCATCCTCATCGACTTCTGGAGCTTCGGCACCAAGCACCAGCGGGCCATGTTCTGGACGGTGATCGTGCTCTGGGTCGTCGTCATGGCCGGGTTCGTGCCGCGCCAGCTGATCACGATCATCGAGGAGTTCCCCCGCTGATGGCCACCACGATCGACGCACCGCGCAGCGCGCCGGTGCATCCGAACCGCCGCTTCAACATCGAGAAGTGGGGCTGGATCTACATGCGCGTCTCCGGCGTCGTGCTGGTCGTGCTGATCTTCGGTCACCTCTTCATCAACCTCGTCGCGGGCGACGGCGTGCGGCAGATCGACTTCGCCTTCATCGCCGGCAAGTACGCCACGCCGTTCTGGCAGATCTGGGACGTGCTCATGCTGTGGCTTGCGCTCATCCACGGCAGCAACGGGATGCGCACCATCACGAACGACTACGTGGTGCACCCGACCGCGAACCGGCTGACGAAGTACGCGCTCGTCGCGGCCACCGCGGTGCTGATCGTGCTCGGCACGCTCGTCGTCTTCACGTTCGACCCGTGCCCCGCCAACGGCCTGGCCGCCAACCTCCCCGACTTCTGCAAGGCGGTCCGATGACTTCCGAGAACCCCCTCAAGCGTGCGGCGAACGCCCTGCGCGGGAACGACCGCTCGACGAACCCGGGAGGTTCTGAGCGCGACCCGGAGGACGTGCTGTCGTGGACGGACGAGGGTCCGGACGAACGCGAGATCGACGGGGTCAAGTACCACCGGCACGACGTCCTCATCGTCGGCGCGGGCGGGGCCGGCATGCGCGCGGCGATAGAGGCGGGCCCGAAGGCGCGCACCGCCGTGATCACGAAGCTCTACCCGACCCGGTCGCACACGGGAGCGGCGCAGGGCGGCATGGCCGCCGCGCTCGCGAACGTGGAGGAGGACAGCTGGGAGTGGCACACCTTCGACACGGTGAAGGGCGGCGACTACCTGGTGGACCAGGACGCTGCCGAGATCCTCGCGAAGGAGGCCATCGACGCGGTCATCGACCTCGAGAACATGGGTCTGCCGTTCAACCGCACGCCCGAGGGCAAGATCGACCAGCGCCGGTTCGGCGGCCACACGGCGGAGCACGGCAAGGCCCCGGTGCGCCGGGCGTGCTACGCGGCCGACCGCACCGGCCACATGATCCTGCAGACCCTGTACCAGAACTGCGTCAAGCACGGCATCGAGTTCTACAACGAGTACTACGCGCTCGACCTCGCCATGACGACCGTCGTCGAGAACGGCCGGCAGGTGCAGCGACCCTCCGGGATCGTCGCCTACGAGCTCGCGACCGGCGACATCCACGTCTTCCAGGCCAAGTCGATCGTCTTCGCCACCGGCGGCTTCGGGAAGATCTACAAGACCACCTCGAACGCGCACACGCTCACCGGCGACGGTGTCGGGATCATCTGGCGCAAGGGTCTGCCGCTCGAGGACATGGAGTTCTTCCAGTTCCATCCGACGGGCCTCGCGAAGCTCGGCATCCTGCTCACCGAGGGTGCCCGAGGAGAGGGCGCGATCCTGCGCAACGCGTCCGGGGAGCGGTTCATGGAGCGCTACGCGCCCACCATCAAGGACCTCGCGCCCCGCGACATCGTCTCCCGCTGCATGGTGCAGGAGGTCGCGGAGGGTCGCGGCGCCGGCCCGCTGAAGGACTACGTGCTGCTCGACTGCACCCACCTCGGCGCTGAGGTGCTCGAGACGAAGCTGCCCGACATCACGGAGTTCGCGCGCACCTACCTCGGCGTCGACCCCGTCACCGAACCGGTGCCCGTCATGCCGACCGCCCATTACGCGATGGGGGGCATCCCGACGAACGTGAACGCCGAGGTCCTCTCCAGCAACGACACCGTCGTCCCCGGCCTCTACGCGGCCGGCGAGTGCGCGTGCGTGTCCGTGCACGGATCCAACCGGCTCGGCACCAACTCGCTCCTCGACATCAACGTGTTCGGCAAGCGGGCCGGCAACAACGCGGTCGAGTACGCGAGGACGGCGTCGTTCGTCCCGCTGCCGAAGGACCCCGCGCAGGCGGTGCGCGACCTCGTCGAGCAGCTGCGCGGCTCCACCGGGGCCGAGCGCGTGGCCGACCTCCGCAAGGAGCTCCAGGACAACATGGACGCCTCCGCCCAGGTGTTCCGCACCGACGCGTCGCTCTCGAAGGTGACGGAGATCATCCACGGGCTGCGCGAGCGGTACCAGCACATCGGCATCCAGGACCGCGGGCGCCGCTTCAACACCGACCTGCTCGAGGCGATCGAGCTCGGCTTCCTGCTGGACCTCGCCGAGGTGGTCGTCTACTCCGCCCGCAACCGCAAGGAGAGCCGCGGCGGCCACATGCGCGACGACTACCCGAAGCGCGACGACGCCGAGTACATGAAGCACACGATGGCCTACCTCACCGGCGATCCGCACTCGGCGGATGCGGCCGACCACATCAAGCTGGACTGGAAGCCCGTGGTGATCACGCGCTACCAGCCGATGGAGCGGAAGTACTAGCCGTGACCCTGACCGTTGCCGACACGCGTCTCAACCCCACCGTCAAGCACCGCCCCGCGGCGGGCTTCTCGACGATCACGCTGATCATCCGGCGCTACAACCCCGAGATCGACGCCGAGCCGTACTGGCGCGACTACGACGTCGACGTGCTGCCGACGGACCGCATCCTCGACGCCCTCCACACGATCAAGTGGGAGCAGGACGGGTCGCTCACGTTCCGTCGGTCGTGCGCCCACGGTGTCTGCGGCTCCGACGCGATGCGCATCAACGGCCGCAACCGGCTCGCCTGCAAGACCCTCGTGAAGGACCTCGACCCGTCGAAGCCCATCTACGTGGAGGCGATCAAGGGCCTGCCGCTCGAGAAGGACCTCGTCGTCGACATGGAGCCGTTCTTCGCGGCCTTCCGGCAGGTGCAGCCGTTCCTGCAGTCGTCGACGCCGCCGCCCGCCGGCCGCGAGCGACTGCAGTCCGCCGAGGAGCGGGAGCGGTTCGACGACACGACGAAGTGCATCCTCTGTGCCGCGTGCACCACCTCGTGCCCGGTGTTCTGGACCGACGGCCAGTACTTCGGGCCCGCCGCGATCGTGAACGCGCACCGGTTCATCTTCGACAGCCGCGACGAGGCCGCCGACGTGCGGCTCGACATCCTGAACGACCGCGAGGGCGTGTGGCGCTGCCGCACCACCTTCAACTGCACCGAGGCGTGCCCGCGCGGCATCCAGATCACGAAGGCGATCAGCGAGGTGAAGGCCGCCACGATCCGCGGCCCGCAGCGTGTGAAGGTCGCCTGACCCGCGCGTCCGTCCCCGGTGGAGGGGGATGTCCCGGCTGTAGGCCGACGCGCCGCGTCGCGGCCTGCAGCCGGGACATCCGCCTACGCGCGATACGCGACGGTGGACCGAGGCCCGGTCTGCCGGCCGGAGCGCGGGTCCGTGGGCCGGCGGCTCCTCCCCAGGCCGTCTGACGCCGCTCCCGAGCCGGTCCCGGCCGCACGCCCCCGCACATCGCGCCGAGCCTGTGCACCCTGCCGTCGTGCACTACCGGTTCTGGACGTCCGAGGAGCTCCGCGAGCAAGGCTGGACGAAGCGCACGGTGAGCGCTGCCCTGGCCGACGGCCAGCTCCTCGCCGTGCGGCGGGGCCACTACGCAGCGGCGACGACACCACCCGATCTCGTCAGGGCGATGCGGGTGGGAGGCCCCGCCACGGCCGCCACCGCCGCAGCCGCCTACGGGTTCTGGACGCCCCCGGCCGCTCCGCTCTCGGTCGCTGTGGCGGAGAACACCCCTCGTCTGCGCGACCCGGACGACCCCGGCCGCCTCCTCGAACCGGGCGCCGCGGTCCAGGTGCATCGGCTGTCGACCCTGCCCCGCGGTGCACTGATGACCGGGGTCCTGCCGGTCGTACTCGTGCTCCAGCACCTGCTGCAGACGGTGCCGGCGGCGTTCGCCGTCGCGAGCCTGGACTCGGCACTGCGCCTGCGACGCATCCGCCGCGACGATCTCACCGTGCTCGCCGCCCGGCTGCCCGCCCACCTGCGCCCGCTGATGTCCGCCGTCGACGTCCGCTGCGAGTCCGGCATCGAGTCGGTCGCCCGGTACCTGCTGCAGTCGCTCGGGCTCCGCGTCGAGCCGCAGGTGGCCATCGACGGGGTCGGCCGCGTCGACCTCCTCGTCGAAGGCCGGCTCATCGTCGAGCTGGACGGCCGGGAGTATCACGCCGCACAGTTCGCCAGGGACCGCGCACGGGACGCCGCCGCCGCGTGGCAGGGCTACCGGACGCTGCGGTTCACCTGGGCACAGGTGCTCACGGACTGGCCGTCGGTGCAGGCCGCGGTACTGGCCGCCCTCGCCTACTGACCGCGCCGTCCCGGCCCTAGGCCGATGTTCGGGACGTAGGCCGACACGCCGGGTACGGGCCTACGCCCGGCACATTCCCCTACACGCGGGACGCGGCGGCGGCTCGCGCCGCGGCGGCCGACGGGGCGGCGACGG
>NZ_JAODBE010000044.1 GCF_025463795.1 Amnibacterium sp. | reverse complement strand
CTCGAGCGCGCCGACGAGCCGCGCCGACCAGCGGCCGCGGCCTCCGGCCGGGTCGGCGCCGACGGCGCCGGGGAGGGTGTCGATGTCGATCCGGGGATGCTAGGCGAGCCGGGCGGGCCGGTGGCGGTGCACCGCCGAGGGGTCAGGAGGCGAAGACCTCGCGCATGAGCGCCGCGGTCTCGCTCGGGGTGCGGCCGACCTTGACGCCCGCCGCCTCGAGCGCCGCCTTCTTGGCCTGCGCCGTGCCGGCGGAGCCGGACACGATCGCGCCCGCGTGGCCCATGGTCTTGCCCTCGGGCGCGGTGAAGCCGGCGACGTAGGCGACGACCGGCTTGGTGACGTTCTGCCGGATGAACTCGGCCGCCCGCTCCTCGGCGTCGCCACCGATCTCCCCGATCATCACGATCGCCTTCGTCTCGGGGTCCGCCTCGAACGCCGCGAGCGCGTCGATGTGGGTGGTGCCGATGATCGGGTCCCCGCCGATGCCGACGGCGGTCGAGATGCCGATGTCGGCGAGCTCGAACATCATCTGGTAGGTCAGGGTGCCCGACTTCGAGACGAGGCCGATGGGGCCGGGTCCGGTGATGGTCGCCGGGATGATGCCTGCGTTCGACTTGCCGGGGCTGATCACGCCCGGGCAGTTCGGGCCGATGATGCGGGTGGCCCCGCCCTTCGACTTGGCGAGCGCCCAGAACTCCGCGGAGTCCTTCACCGGGATGCCCTCGGTGATGACGACGCAGAGCGGGATGCCGGCCTCGACGGCCTCGACGACGGCGGCCTTCGCGAACGCCGGCGGCACGAAGACGACGCTCGTGTCGGCGCCCGTCTCGGCGATCGCCTCGGCGACCGTGCCGAAGATCGGCAGCTCGACGCCGCCGATCTGGACCGTCGTGCCGGCCTTGCGCGGGTTGACGCCCCCGACGACCTGCGCGCCGGACGCGAGCATCCGCGTCGCGTGCTTGGTGCCCTCGGAGCCGGTGAGGCCCTGGACGATGATCTTGGTGTCCGTCCCGATCAGGATCGACATGTCTGCTCGTCCCTTCAGGCCGCAGCCAGCTCGGCGGCCTTCTCGGCCGCTGAATCCATCGTGTCGACGACGGTGACGAGCGGGTGCGCCGCCTCGGCGAGGATCCGCCGCCCCTCCTCGACGTTGTTCCCGTCGAGCCGGACCACGAGCGGCTTGTTCGCCTCGTCGCCCAGCGTCGTGAGGGCCCCGACGATCCCGTTGGCGACGGCGTCGCAGGCGGTGATCCCCCCGAAGACGTTCACGAAGACGCTGCGCACCTGCGGGTCGTTCAGGATGACGTCGAGGCCGGCGGCCATGACCTCGGCCGAGGCGCCGCCGCCGATGTCGAGGAAGTTGGCCGGCTTCACGCCGTACCGCTCGCCGGCGTAGGAGACGACGTCGAGGGTGGACATGACGAGACCGGCGCCGTTGCCGATCACGCCGACCTGGCCGTCGAGCTTCACGTAGTTGAGGTCGTGCTCCTTGGCCTTCGCCTCGAGCGGGTCGACGTCGCCGGCGTCGGCGAGCGCGGCGTGCTCGGGGTGCCGGAACTCCGCGTTGTCGTCGAAGGTGACCTTGCCGTCGAGGGCGATGACGTCGCCCGACTCGGTGAGGACCAGCGGGTTCACCTCGACGAGGGTGGCGTCCTCGTCGCGGTACACCTGCCAGAGGCGCTCGAAGACGGGCGCCACCTTGCCGATCAGCTCGTCCGGGAAGCGGGCCGCGCGGGCGATGGCTTCGGCCCGCTCCGCGGTGACGCCCGTCAGCGGGTCGACCTCCACCCTCGCGAGGGCCTCGGGGCGCTCGACGGCGAGCTCCTCGATCTCCATGCCGCCTTCGTAGGAGGCGAGGGAGAGGTAGGAGCGGTTCGCCCGGTCGAGCAGGATCGAGATGTAGAACTCGCGATCGATGCGGGCGCCGGCGGCGACCATCACCCGCTTCACGACGTGGCCCTTGATGTCGAGGCCGAGGATCCGCGTCGCGGCCTGCTCCGCCTCCTCCGGCGAGTGCGCGACCTTCACGCCGCCCGCCTTGCCGCGGCCACCGGTCTTCACCTGCGCCTTGACGACGACCGTGCCGCCGAGCCGCTCGGCTGCTGCGCGCACCTGCTCAGGGGTGTCCGCGACGATCCCGGCGAGCACGGGAACCCCGTAGTGCTCGAACAGATCGCGCGCCTGGTACTCGAAGAGGTCCACCCTTGCCGTCCTCCATCCGGTCGGAACCGCTCCATCCGGATCGGAACCGGCGAAGAGCCTACCCCCGGCCTTCGGGGCGCCCGCCCGGGTGCCGAGCGGCTGCACGGATGCCTCCCGCGTTGCCGCGTCAACCTTCAGCCGAATAGTGTTCCTGCATGGCCGAGCAGCTCACGCAGGGTGAGGCGTCGACGTGGCGCTTCATCCAGAAGCTCACCGAACTCGCGCAGGGTGTCGTCGAGTCCGAGATCCGCGCGGCCGCGGACCTGTCCACCTCCGAGTTCGACGTGCTCCGCTGCCTGCTGGACTCCCCCGAGCGGCAGCTGCGGCAGAACGAGCTCGCCGCTCAGCTCGGCTGGGACAAGAGCCGGCTCTCCCACCAGCTCACGCGGATGGAGCACCGCGAGCTGATCGAGCGCCGCAAGGCGGGGCGCATCCATGCCGTCACCCTCACCCGGCTGGGGCAGCAGAAGTTCGAGCTCGCCGGCCTCGCCCATGTCGCCGCGGTGCGCACCCTGCTCGTCGAGCACCTGTCGAGCGATGAGCGGGAGGCGCTGCTGCGCACCGCCGTGCTGCAGGCGGAGGAGGCGGCGGCCGCCGCCCAGCCGCCGGCGGAGGCGCCGGTGAAGGGGCAGGCGAAGAGCGGCAGCGCTCCGCAGCGTGTGCTGCGCCCCCGCGTCGGCTGACGCTCCGCCGAGCCGGCCACCGAGGATCCGCCTCGCCGTCGCACCGATGGTCAGTCGTCGGGGATGAGGCGCTTGCCGAAGCCCGTCGCTCCGTCCTCGGCGTAGCCGAGGCGGGCGTAGAAGGCGGCGACCGGCTCGTTGCCGCCGCGGATCTGCACGTTCACCTTCGGGCAGCCGAGCGCGAGCAGGCGCGCCTCGACCTCGGTCATCAGGGTGCGGCCGAGGCCGGCGCCCTGCAGCGCGGGCTCGACCGCCACGTAGTACACCCAGCCGCGGTGCCCGTCGTAGCCGGCCATCGCGGTCGCCACCACGGCGCCGGCACGCTCGACGACGAGGAACAGCTCCGGCTGCACCGTGAGCTTCCGCTCGATGTCGCGCCGGGGGTCGTTCCACGGGCGCGTCAGCCCGCACCGCTGCCACAGGGCGACCACCGGCTCGGTGTCCTCCCGCAGGAAGGACCGGACCCGCTGCGCCACGGCTACAGCTTCGTGATCGGGGCGACCTTGATGAGCAGGCGCTTGCGGCCGGCCGTGTCGAACTGCACCTCGGCGATGCGCTTCGCCGCCACGCCCGTCACGCCGACGACGCGGCCGTCGCCGAAGTCGTCGTGGCGGATGCGGTCCCCCACCGACAGCTCGAGCTCGCCGTTGTCGCGCACCTTGCCGGTGACCCGGTTCGTCCACTCGGTCTTCGGCTTCGCGGGCGGCGCCTCGGCGCCGCTGCTGCCCGACCAGGCGAGGCTGCCCGCCACCCGGGTGCCTCCCGGGCCCGCCATGCCGGGCGACTGCCGCCACTCGATGAGCTCCCCCGGGATCTCGGCGAGGAACCGGCTCGGCGACGAGACGGAGGTCTCGCCGTACTGCGAGCGCGTCATCGCGAGCGACAGGTGGAGCCGCTCGCGGGCCCGGGTGATGCCGACGTAGAACAGCCGCCGCTCCTCGGCCGGCCCGCCCGGCTCGTTCGCGGACATGCGGTGCGGGAGCAGGTCCTCCTCCACGCCGGTGAGGAACACGGCCCGGAACTCGAGGCCCTTCGCGGTGTGCAGCGTCATCAGCGACACCGTGCCGCTCGAGTCGTCCAGCTCGTCCGCGGCGGCGACGAGGGACACCTCGGTGAGGAAGTCGATCAGCAGCCCGTCCGGGTTGTTGCGCTGGAACTCCTTCGTGACGGCGAGGAGCTCCTCGATGTTCTCGACGCGGGCCTCGTCCTGCGGATCCCGACTCGCGCGCAGCACGTCGACGTACCCGCTGCCCTTCAGCAGCAGCGCGAGCACGTCGAAGACCGGGATCGGCGCCATGCCCTCGTCGGGCGGCACGGTGAGCAACGTGGCCTCGTCGAGCAGGTCGGACAGGTCGGTGATCGCCTTCGTCACCTTCGGCCCGAGTCCGAGCTCCCGCGCGTGCCGCAGCCCGTCGCGGAACACCATGCCGTTGCGCTCGGCGTACGCGGCCAGCTGCGTCTCCGTCGCCGGGCCGATCCCGCGCTTCGGGGTGTTCAGGATGCGCCGCACCGCGAGCGAGTCCGCGGGGTTGGCGACCGCGATCAGGTACGCCATGGCGTCCTTGATCTCGGCGCGCTCGTAGAACTTCGTGCCGCCCAGGATCCGGTACGGCACCGCCGAGCGGATGAGGATCTCCTCCAGCGCTCTCGTCTGCGCGTTGGTGCGGTAGAAGACCGCGATGTCGCGGTACTCCATCCCCTCGGAGTGCAGCGTCTCGATCTCGTCCGCGACGAACTGCGCCTCGTCGTGCCCCGAGTAGCCGGTGAAGCCGACGATCTTCTCGCCGGCACCGTCGACGGTGAAGAGGTTCTTCGGCTTGCGGTCGAAGTTGTTCGCGATCACCGCGTTCGCGGCGTCGAGGATCGTCTGCGTCGACCGGTAGTTCTGCTCGAGCAGCACCACCTTCGCCTCGGGGTAGTCGTGCTCGAACTCGACGATGTTGCGGATGTCCGCGCCGCGGAACGCGTAGATCGACTGGTCGGAGTCGCCGACGACCGTGAGCGAGGCGGGCGGCAGGCTCTGCCCACCCGAGACGGCCGGCGGCCGGGTGAGCTCACGGATGAGCGAGTACTGCGCGTGGTTCGTGTCCTGGTACTCGTCGACCATGATGTGCCGGAACCGCCGCTGGTAGAGCTCGGCGCTGTGCGGGAACGCCCGGAACAGGTAGACGGTCTGGGCGATGAGGTCGTCGAAGTCGAACGCGTTGGCGGCCGTCAGGGTGCGCGTGTACTGCCGGAAGATCTCGAGGAACGTGGCCTCCTGCGGATCCGCCAGGTTCGCCTGCCGCGCGAACGTGTCGACGTCGACGAGCTCGTTCTTCAGCTTCGAGATCTTCGCGGCCACGTTCGCCACCGAGAAGCCCAGCACGTCGGCCTCGAGCTCCTTGATGATCCGCTTGATCAGCGCTCGGCTGTCGCCCGAGTCGTAGATCGTGAAGCCGCGGGCGTAGCCGAAGACCTCGGCCTCTCGGCGCAGGATCCGCACGCAGGCCGAGTGGAACGTGGAGATCCACATCCCCTCCGAGGCCTGCTGCCCGACGAGGGCGCGCACGCGCTCCCGCATCTCGCCCGCCGCCTTGTTGGTGAACGTGATCGCGAGGATCTGGCTGGGCCACGCCTCCCGCGACTCGAGCAGGCTCGCGATGCGGTGCGTGAGCACGCGGGTCTTGCCCGATCCGGCGCCCGCGACGATGAGCAGCGCTCTGCCGCGGTAGAGCACGGCCTCGCGCTGCTGCGGGTTCAGCCCGTCGAGCAGCGCGGAGGACTGTTCCACCACCTGCGCCATGGGCATCGATGTTAGGCGCGGGCGCCGACGGGCTCTGCGCGTCCCAGCGCGTCGCGGGCGAGGTCGGGGTGGTCCGCGAAGACGCCGGCGATCCCCGTGCCCGCGAGCCGCCGCCAGTACTCCGCGTACCGGCCGAATCGGCCGAAGCCGCCCGCGCTCCAGTAGCCGGCCGGCAGGAAGCAGTTCTCGGGCCGCAGGGTCCAGGTCCAGACGCTGAGGCCGTGCGCCGCGGCCCGGTCGACGAGCGACGAGCGCACGAGCGCGGTGCGCACGCTGATCCCCGCGAGCCCCTCGAAGCGGGCCAGGTCCCGCAGCTCCTCGCGGAAGGTGACCGGCCGGCCGAAGTGCGCGACGACGTCCGGTGCGACCCTCGGGCCACCGAGGAGGCGCACGAGCGGATGGGGGAAGCGCCGGTCGGCGAGCGACCGCAGCACGGCCTGCTCGAACGACTCGACCGTGAGCTCGGGCACCGCGTCGGCGCCGGCGATCGCGGGGACGAGCAGCTCGTCGAGCGGTAGCCCGAGAGCGGCGGACCGCACGGCGTGCTTCAACTCGATCACGAGCCGGATGCCGGCGCGGGCCGTGACCCCGAGGGCGTCCGACAGCCGCAGCAGCCCGTCCCGCCCGTCGAACGCGGCGCCGGCGGGCCGGAGCCGCGGCAGCCGCTCGCGGGCGGTGAGCGTCGAGAGCTCCGCCCAGGTGAAGTCCTCGGCGAACCAGCCCCGAATCGTGCGGCCGTCGACGTCCTTCGCGCGGCGCCGGGAGGCGAACTCGGGCCGCGCGGCGATGTCCGTGGTCCCGGAGAGCTCCGGCTCGTGCCGGACGACGAGCTCGCCGTCCTTCGAGGCGACGACGTCGACCTCGATCGCGTCGGCCCCCTGCTCGATCGCCAGCTGGAACGCGTCTCGCGTGTGCTCCGGCCGGTAGCCGGACGCGCCCCGATGGGCGATGACGAGCGGCGTCGCGGCGGGCATCCCCACAGGGTAGGCGCCCCACCGCGCCTCCCCGGGAAGGCGCGGGACGGCTTGTACGGTGTGCGGATGCCGCGGTTCGTGATGCGCGGGCGCCCGGCGCCCGAGCCGACCTCCCGGCTCCCGCTCGCCTGGGGCGACTACCGCACCCGCTACGTCCTCGGCGTCGCCCTGCTCATCGCGGGCGCGGCCCTCGTCTCGGAGACGACCGCGGTCACGTTCTCCCTCGGCCTGGTCGGATCCGCGGTTCACCTCGCCGGCTGGGTCGTGCAGCCGGGCCGGCCGCTGGCGCGGGCGGCGGTCGCGCTGCCCTCGCTCGTCTTCTGCTGGTGCACGATCACCGGCCCGAAGACGATGTGGCTGCTCGCCCTCGTGCTGCCCTGCTGGCTGCTGGTGCGGCGCCGCCCGCCGATCACCTACTGGTCGGTCGCGTTGCCGCTCGGGCTCGGCCTCGTGCTCGCGTCCGCGTTCTCGCACGTCGCGGACAAGGGCCTCACGTTCTGGACCGTCGTCGTCGGCGTGATCCTCGGCGCGTGGCTCGCCCGCGAGTACGCGCTCCGCGTGCGGCTCGTCCATACGGATCGCATAGGTCCGACACCCGCTCCGGGGCCCGGAACGCCGTAAACTGATGGGCTCCCGACGAGCAGCTCGCCCGTCGGCCATCCTCACCGAGAAGGAACCATGGCGAATCCCGCCCTCTCCAACAACCCGGCGTTCCGCAACAACGCCCCGGTCAGCGCGGCCACGCTCGAGGAGCTCTACGAGCGCCCGTCGGCGACCCCGGCCGAGACGAACCGGATGACCTACGAGGACACCGCGGTGAAGACCGTCGTGCTCTTCGCGGTGCTGCTCGCCACCGGCGCGGTCGGCTGGTTCGTGCCGGGGCTCGCGATCGTCGGTGCCCTCGTCGGCTTCGTGCTGGCCATGGTCAACACGTTCAAGCGGCAGCCCTCGGTGCCCCTCATCGTCGGCTACGCCGCCTTCGAGGGCCTCTTCATCGGCGGCATCACCGCGATCTTCGAGGCCAACTTCCCGGGCGTGGCCATCCAGGCCGTGCTCGCGACCCTCGTGACCGTCGGCGTCACGCTCGCGCTCTTCGCGAGCGGCAAGGTGCGCGCATCGGCACGAGCGACGAAGATCTTCCTCATCGCGATGGTCGGCTACCTCGTGTTCCGCCTCGTCGAGGCCGGCATCATGCTGTTCGGCGGCACGAGCTCGCCGTTCGGCCTCTCGAGCACCCGGCTCATCGGAGGCATCCCCCTCGGTGTCATCGTCGGCGTGCTCGCCGTCCTGCTCGCGGCCTACTCGCTCGTGCTCGACTTCGACCAGATCCAGCAGGGCGTGCGGCGCGGGCTCCCCGCGAAGTACGGCTGGACGGGTGCCTTCGGCCTCATGGTCACGATCGTCTGGCTGTACGTCGAGTTCCTGCGGATCTTCGCGCTCCTGAACCGTCGCTAGTCCCAGGACCCGCGCGAAGGGTGTCCGTCCCCGGTGGGCGGGCACCCTTCGCCGTTCCGGGGGGACGACCGCGACGACGGCCGCTGCGTGGCGAGCTCGCAGCGCCGAGGTCGGTCGTCGACCGTCGGGATCCGCGCCCGCGCCGGTCGCCCTGGGCTCGGAGGCCGGGGACGGTGACGCCCTCACCGTCCACGAGCGCTGACCGCGCCTGCCGCACCGAGCCGATCGGATCGGCTCGGCTCGGATCGATGCGACTCGCCGGGTGCCAGGGAATTCGGGGGCTCGCGGGGGCCGCCGTCTACCGTGAGCCGGTCCCGTTCGCCGATCCCTCCGAAGGACCCCCGCTCCCGATGCTCGAGATGCTGCTCCGGCCCTTCGCCCGCGCATTCCTGACCCGCGTCCAGGCCGAGCTCGATCACGTGGCGCACCCCACGGATCCGCCGCAGTACCACGCGCCCGGGCCCGACCCCGACCGTGTGCTCGTCTTCGGGAACGGACCGGCCACCGGGTTCGGTGTCCGCACGCAGGACCTCGCCCTGCCGGGCCAGATCGGCCGGATCCTGGCGGCGCAGACCGGCCGCGGCGCCGATGTCGACCTCGTCGCCCGGCGGCGCACCTCGGTCGAGATCGCCCCGCCGCTGATCGCCCGCCTCCGTCCCGAGCGCTACGACGGCATCGTCGTCATCATCGGCGCGACCGACGCCGCCGCCTTCCTCTCGGTGACCCGCTGGCGCGCGGCCATGCGCGCCCTGCTCGAGGAGATCACCCGTCGGGCGTCGCCCGGGACGCCGATCGTCGTGCTCGGCATCTACAGCCTGCGCCGCTCCTCGCTGACCGCCGGCGTGCTCGGCGACCTGGTCGACCGCCACGCCCGCCGCCTCAATGCGGCGACCAGGGCCCTCTGCGCGGAGGATCCCCGCCTCACCTACGTCGACCGGGACGACGAGGCGGTGCGCGGCGTGCAGTACCGCTCCGCGCAGGCCTTCCAGCTGCTGGCCGAGATGATCGTGCCGGCGCTCGTCGGCGGGCTCGACGCGGCCGCCGCGGCGGCCGACACCCGCTCCGCGCGGGCCGTGCGCGACACCCCGGCGGCCGAGGTGGCCCGGCAGTCGGCCCTCGACGCCCTCGACGTGCTCGACACGGTGCCCGAGGAGCGGTTCGACCGGATCGCGCGGTCCGCGAAGTCGACGTTCGGCGCGACGTTCGCGGGGATCTCCCTCGTGGACCGGGAGCGGCAGTGGCACAAGGCCGTCGCCGGCCCGGACGACAGCCCGGTCGAGCTCCCCCGCGAGGTCGCGCTCTGCCACCGCACGATCCGGCACGACCGTCCGCTCGTCGTCCCCGACCTGCGGAACGACCCCCACGTGCACCCCGACCTCCTGGCCGCGGGCTGGCGCTTCTACGCCGGCTACCCGATCGAGTCGCCCGACGGCTACCGGATCGGGGCGCTCTGCGTGCTCGACACCGAGCCGAGATCGGGCCGCGACATCGACACCACCCTGCTTCGCGACCTCGCCCTCCGTGCGCAGCGCGAGTTCTGGACCCGTCCCGACGGATCCGTCCGGGAGTCGCTGCCGCGCTGACCCCTTCACGGCCCATCACGCGGATCCGGAGTTCTCGAAACGACACGCCGCTTCCCGAGGCGTCGGGTCGGCGCGTCGTCCGATTTCTCCGGAACGACGCGATGGTTTGTGGCGTCTCCCAGCCGCTCGGGTACTACTCCCGTCGTTGCAGCGCGTCCGAGACGGACGCGCGCAGTGACGCCGCGGCGGACGTGCAGGCACACCGGGTGGACGTCACCTCCCAGCCGCTCGGGTACTACTCCCGTCGTTGCAGCGCATCCTGCGGACGCGCGCAGTGAGGTGGTGAGGAGGCACGCAGTGCCCCCCCACCACCTCACTCCCACTCGATCGTGCCGGGGGGCTTGCTCGTCACGTCGAGCACGACCCGGTTCACGCCGGCGACCTCGTTCGTGATGCGGTTCGACACGCGTGCGAGCACGTCGTAGGGCAGGCGCGTCCAATCCGCCGTCATCGCGTCCTCGCTCGACACCGGCCGCAGCACGATCGGATGCCCGTACGTGCGCCCGTCGCCCTGCACGCCCACGCTCCGCACGTCTGCGAGCAGCACCACCGGGCACTGCCAGATCTCGTCGTCGAGACGCGCGGCCGTCAGCTCCTCGCGCACGATCGCGTCCGCGCGGCGCAGGGTCGCCAGCCGGTCCGGCGTGACCGCCCCGACGATCCGGATCGCGAGCCCCGGCCCCGGGAACGGCTGCCGCGCCACGATCGGCTCGGGCAGCCCGAGCTGCCGTCCGATCGCCCGCACCTCGTCCTTGAACAGAGTGCGCAGCGGCTCGACCAGCTCGAAGGTGAGGTCCTCGGGCAGACCACCGACGTTGTGGTGGCTCTTGATGTTCGCGGTGCCGCTTCCGCCGCCGGACTCCACGACGTCCGGGTAGAGCGTGCCCTGCACGAGGAACCGGACGGTCTCGCCCACCTCGGCCGCCTCGCGCACGACCTCCGCCGCGGCCCGCTCGAAGGTGCGGATGAACTCGCGGCCGATCGCCTTCCGCTTCGTCTCCGGGTCCGACACCCCGTCCAGCGCGGCGAGGAACTGCGCGCTCGCGTCCACCGTGACGAGCCGCACCCCGGTCGCGGCCACGAAGTCGCGCTCGACCTGCTCGGCCTCGTCCTCCCGCAGCAGCCCGTGGTCGACGAAGACGCAGGTGAGCCGGTCGCCGACCGCGCGCTGCACCAGCGCCGCAGCGACCGCGGAGTCGACGCCGCCCGACAGCCCGCAGAGAACGCGGGCGTCGCCGACCTGGGCGCGGATCCGCTCGACCTGCTCCGCGATGACGTTGCCGGGGTTCCAGTCGCGGCCGATCCCCGCCCGCCCGTGCAGGAAGTTCTCGAGCACCTGCTGGCCGTAGGCGGAGTGCTTCACCTCCGGATGCCACTGCACGCCGTAGAGCCGCCGCTCGTCGCTCGCGAACGCCGCGACCGGCGTCGACGGGCTGCTCGCCAGCACCCGGAAGCCGTCCGGAGCCTCGGCGACCGAGTCGCCATGGCTCATCCAGACCGTCTGGTCGACCGGCACGCCGTCGAGGAGGCCGCCGCCCGCACCCTCCGCGACCCGCACCGGCGTGGACCCGTACTCCCTGGCGCCCGTGTGCGCGACCGTGCCGCCGAGCTGCTGCGCCATCACCTGGAAGCCGTAGCAGATGCCGAGCACCGGCACCCCGAGCTCGAGGATGCCCGGATCGAGCGCCGGGGCCCCCGGCTCGTAGACGCTGGACGGGCCGCCGGAGAGCACGATGCCCGCCGGGTTCCGCCGGGCGACCTCCTCCGCCGTCACGCCGTGCGGCACGATCTCGGAGTACACGCCCGCCTCGCGCACCCGCCGCGCGATGAGCTGCGCGTACTGGGCGCCGAAGTCGACGACGAGGACCGGATGGGCCTCCGCTCCGGCCGCGGCGCCCGGATCCGCATCCGTCGTCGCCGGATCCGCGCTGGCCTGCATGGCGTCCGTCACCCCAGGAAGTCTAGGGCGGCGCGATCCGCGACCCCGCGGGGGCGGCCGCACCAATACCCTGGTGCCCACCGACCCCAGGGAGCGCCGTGACCGCCCAGACCTCTCGCCCCGCCGCATCCGGTGACGGCGTCCGCGCCGGCATCGAGGTGAACGGTCTGAACACCATCGCGGAGGCCGAACGCCGCGGCCGGGCCCGCGACCTGTTCTGGCCGTGGTTCGCCGCCAACGTGTCCGTGCTCGGACTCGGGTACGGCAGCTTCATCCTCGGCTTCGGCATCTCCTTCTGGCAGGCGACGCTCGTCGCGATCATCGGCATCGTCGTCTCGTTCGCGCTCTGCGGCTTCGTCGCCCTGTCGGGCAAGCGGGGCTCCGCACCGACGATGGTGCTGAGCCGGGCGGCCTTCGGCGTGCGTGGCAACCGCCTGCCCGCCGTGATCTCGTGGGTGCTCACGGTCGGCTGGGAGACCGCGCTCACCGCGCTCGCGGTCCTCGCGACGGCGACCGTTTTCGGCGAGCTCGGGCTCGGGAACGGCGCGGTCACGAAGATCATCGCGCTGATCGTCGTCGCCGCGCTGATCGTGGGGGCGGGCATCGCCGGCTTCGACCTGATCATGCGGCTGCAGGTCTGGATCACCTGGATCACCGCGGTGCTGACCGTCGTCTACGTCGTCCTGACGGCGCCGAAGATCGACCTCGCCGCCGTCGGCGCGGTCGCCGCCGGATCGCCGCAGGCCGTGATCGGCGCCCTGGTCTTCGTCATGACCGGCTTCGGGCTCGGCTGGGTGAACGCCGCCGCCGACTACTCGCGCTACCTGCCGCGCTCCACCCGCAGCGGCGGGGTGTTCGGCTGGACGACCCTCGGCGGCGCGCTCGCGCCCGTCCTGCTCGTCGTGATCGGGCTGCTGCTCGCCGGGTCGTCGCCGAAGCTGAGCAAGGCGATCGGCGCGGATCCCATCGGCGCGCTGACGACGATCCTGCCGATCTGGTTCCTCATCCCGTTCGCGATCGTCGCGATCCTCGGCCTCGTCGGCGGCGCGGTCCTCGACATCTACTCCTCCGGGCTCGCCCTCCTGTCGGCGGGCATCCCGATCCCGCGGTACGTCGCCGCCGGCGTCGACGGTGTCGTGATGATCATCGGTGCGATCTACGTCGCGTTCTTCGCCCCCGACTTCGTCGCCCCCTTCGAGGCGTTCCTCGTGACGCTCGGCGTGCCGATCGCGGCCTGGTGCGGGGTCTTCCTCGCCGACTTCGCCCTGCGCAGGCGCGACTACGCCGACGCCGACCTGCAGGACCCGCGCGGCCGCTACGGCGACGTGCGGGTCCTGCCGATCGCGCTCCTCGTGATCGGCACGGTGCTCGGCTGGGGTCTCGTCATCAACACCTACGGGGTGCCGGCGTGGCTCGACTGGCAGGGCTACCTGCTCGGCCCGTTCGGGCTCGGCGGCCGGGGCGGCGCGTGGGCCTACGCGAACCTCGGCGTGATCGTCGCGCTCCTCGTCGGCTTCCTCGGCACCCTGCTGATCGGCCGCGCCGCCGTGCGACGCCAGGAGTCGCTGCCGGAGACGCAGCGGACCCCGGCATGACCGGTGACGCGCTCGTCGTCGTCGACATGCAGCACGTCTTCGCCGATCCCGCGAGCCCCTGGAACACCCCCGACTACGCCGCCGCGGCCGCCGGGGTGCGGCGGCTGCTGCCCGCCTTCACCGGAGTGACGGTGTGGACGCGGTTCGTCGCGCCCGAGCGGCCGGAAGGCGCCTGGCGCGCCTACTACGACGAGTGGCCGTTCGCCCTCGTGCCGGACGAGGACCCGATCTGGCTCATCGATCCGGCACTCGGCCCCGCCTCAGACCCCGTCGTGAGCGCGCCGACGTTCGGCAAGTGGGGGGACGCGCTCGCGTCCGCCCTTGGCGGCGCCGAGCGCCTCGTCGTCGTCGGCGTCTCGACGGACTGCTGCGTGCTGTCGACGGCACTCGCCGCCGCGGATGCCGGCCGTGCCGTGGTGGTCGCCGCCGACGCCTGCGCCGGCGCGAGCGCCGCCGACCACGAGCGCGCGCTCGCCGCGATGGCGCTCTACACGCCGCTCATCACGATCTCGAGCGTCGACGAGGTCGTGGGGCGCCGATGACGACTCGGCGGGAGCGGGCACTCGGGGCCCTGATCGGCCTCGCGGTGGGCGACGCCCTCGGCATGCCGACGCAGGGGCTGTCGCGGGAGCGCATCCGGTCGACGGTCGGGCCGGTCACCCGCCTCCTGCCCGCACCCCCCGACCACCCGATCGCCGCCGGCCTGCCGGCCGGATCCGTGACGGACGACACCGAGCAGGCGCTGCTGCTCGCCGACCTGCTGATCGAGGGCGCCGGCCGCGTCGACCCGGGCCGGTTCGCGGTCCGGCTCGCGGACTGGGAGGACCGGATGCGCGAGCGCGGCTCCCTCGACCTGCTCGGTCCGTCGACGAGGAAGGCGGTGCAGGCCGTGCTCGAGGGCGTGCCACCCGAGCTCGCCGGCACGACGGGCACGACGAACGGCGCGGCGATGCGCATCGCGCCTGTCGGCATCGCGACCGCATGCGACGACCTCCCCGCCCTCGTCGACCGGGTCGAGGAAGCATGCCTCGTCAGTCATGCGACCTCGGTCGCCATCGCCGGGGCTGCGGCGGTCGCCGCCGCCGTCTCGGCCGGCGTCGAAGGGCAGCCGCTGCACGTCGCCGTCGCGCTCGCGATCCGCGCTGCGCGGGAGGGCGTGCAGCGCGGCACCTGGGTGGCCGGCGCGGACGTCGGGGCGAGGATCGCGTGGGTGCTCGAGCGTTCCGCCCGTGGCGAGCCCGGCAGCACGGTGCCCGAGATCGTCGCCCTCGTCGGAACGAGCCTCGCCACCCAGGAGTCCGTGCCGGCCGCGTTCGCGATGCTCGCCCTGCATCCGGACGACCCGTGGGCGGCGTGCTGCGAGGCCGCCGGGCTCGGCGGCGACACGGACACCATCGCCGCGATGGCGGGCGCGATCGGCGGAGCCGTCCACGGGCCTGCCGCGTTCCCCGCGGACGCGGTGTCGACGGTGCTCGCCGTGAACGCCCTCGACCTCGAACGCCGCGCCGACGCACTGCTCGCGCTGCGGTGACCGGCCGCGTCGTCACGCTCGGCAACGCGGTCGTCGACCTCGTCGCCGCGGTTCCGGCGCTGCCCACCCGCGGCAGCGACGTCGTCGCGAGCGACGGGGGCCCGGTCGCGGGGGGCGGCGGCCTGCGGATGGTCCTCGCGGTCCGAGCCGCGGGCGGGGCTGCGGCGTTCGCGGGCCGCATCGGCACCGGTCCCCTCGGTCGCACGGTGGGGACCGCGCTCGAGACCGCCCGCATCCCGGTCCTCACCGCCCCCGTGCCGGACCGCGACACCGGCCTCGCGGTCACCCTCGTCGAACCCGACGGCGAGCGCGCCTTCGTCACGCTGCCGGGCGCCGAGCTCGCCGACCCGGCACTCGCCGACGTGCGCTTCCAGGCCGACGACCTCGTGCACGTCTCCGGCTACGGGCTGCAGGACCCCGAGCGCACCGCGGCGATCACGCGCGTGCTCGAGGCGCTGCCGCCCGGCACGACGGTGCTGCTCGATCCCGGCCCGCTCGGCCTCCAGGGCGACGCCGGAGCGCTGCTGGCCCGCGTCGACTGGTGGAGCGGCACCGAGGACGAGGCGACGGCCGCCACCGGGATCACGGATCCGGTGCTGGCCGCGGCCGCGCTCGCCGGCCGGATGCGCCGCGGTGCCGTGGTGCGGCGCGGATCCGCGGGCTGCGTCCTCGCGGTCCGCGGGAACGACCCCCTCGCGCTGCCCGCGCCACGGGTCGTCGCCCGCTCGACGAACGGCGCCGGCGACACCCATGTCGGCACGTTCCTCGCGGCGCTCGCGAGCGGCGCCGGCCCGCACGACGCTGCCGTGCGGGCCAACGAGGCGGCGGCCGCGTTCGTGGCGGGCTGAGCCGTCAGACGCCGGTCGGCGCGGCCGCGCGCTGCCGCTCGGCGGCCTCGCGCTCGGCCAGATAGCCGGCGATCTCGCCGTGCACGCGACGCTCGGTGACGAAGGAGAGGAACGGCACGACACCGCCGGCCGCGATCACGAGGAAGCGGGTGATCGGGTACCGCATCACGGTGATGAGCACGAAGTCGCTGATGAGGTAGATCAGGTACAGGTAGCCGTGCACGTACTGGATCGTCGCGGACAGGTTGAAGCCGTGCATCTGGCTCGGGGGCACCAGCGCGAGGAACCCGTACGGGCCCCCCAGCTGCAGCTCGACGCCGAAGACGTACTTCGCGATGATCTCGACGCAGAGCAGGAGCAATGCGACACCGGTCGCGTAGGCGAAGGTCCTGTAGAAGAGCAGGCTGCGGCGGATGGTCGGGAAGTCCCGGGTCGGCGGCACCCGGAGCGGCTTGGTGGGCATCGGGGAACGATGCTACGCGCGTCCCGCGCCCCCGCCGGGCGCCCCCGCCTCGGCGTGCAGCTCCCGGGCATCCTCCGGATCCGCGGTGTCCAGCTCCCACCGGTCACGCACCAGGCGGTACCAGACGTAGAAGGCCGCGAGCGCGAAGAGCGCCCACTCGGCGGCGTAGAACAGGTTGAGGAAGTTCAGCTCGACCTGCTCCTCGGGACGCGGCGAGTAGATGGCCGTCAGCCCGGCGGGCGCGGAGCGCAGCGTGAGCACGCCTTCGTAGACCGGGATCTGCGGGCTGCTCCAGAGGTTGATGAGTCGCGCCGTCGACACCGCCGACAGGACGGTCGGCGAGCCGGAGACCGACGGCTCGGCGGGATCGCTGTCGATGTAGCGCCCCGTGATGGTCCCGTCGCCCGCCGGATGGATGTTCAGCGCTGCGGCCACGCGGTCGGCCGAGGCGCGGTCCTTCGCCCAGCCGAGACCCACCGCGAGGCTGGTGCGCGCAGGCTCGTCGACGATCGCGTGACCGACGACCCAGAACCCGCGGTCGCCCCGGTTCAGGCGATCGCCGACCACGAGGAAGTCCCCGGCCACCCAGGAGCCCCTCGTGGTCACGAGCTGCCCGACCGACGCGTCCGTCTGCTGCGACTGCGGACGCGCGACCGCGGCGAGCGCCTTCACGGTCTCCGTCGGCCGCACGATCACCGTGCCCGCCTGCACGGCGCGACCGAGCTGCCACTGCCCGAGCGCCGCGAAGACGGCCGCGACCAGCAGCGCGAGCAGCAGGTAGCCCAGGGACCGGGGCCGCAGCATCTCCTGCCGGAGGGTGCGGCGAGCCGGATCCGCGGGAACGCCTCCGGTCACACCGCCTGCACGATCTCCGGCGCCTCGAGTCGCACGCGGTCCGCCGACTCGTCGTCCGGCATCGTCTGGCTCTCGCGCTCGGCACGCACCCGCTCGAGGTAGGTCTCCACCTCGAGCCGCTCGTGCTCCTCGTCCCAGCCGAGAACCTCGGCCATGAGCCGGGCGGCGACCGGCGCCGCGGACACCCCGCGGTCCCACGCCTCGATCGAGATCCGTGTGCGCCGGGCGAGCACGTCGTCGAGGTGCAGCGCCCCCTCGCGCGTCGTGGCGTAGACGATCTCGGCCTGCAGGTAGTCGTCGGCCCCGGGCACCGGCGCCCCGAGCTCGGGCCGCTCGTCCACGAGGGCGAGCACCTCCTCGGTGAGCGTGCCGAACCGGTTGAGCAGGTGCTCGATCCGCGCCGGGTGCAGCTTGTGCCGGGCGGCCATGGCGGCGCGCTGGTTCCACGCGGCCTCGTAGCCCTCGGCGCCGACGAGAGCGATGTTCTCGGTGACCGACTTCGGGATCCGCCCGTCGAGCGCCGCCACGGCGGCGTCGATCGCGTCCTTCGCCATGACGCGATACGTGGTCCACTTGCCGCCGGCGATCACGACGAGGCCCGGCACCGAGTGGGCGACGATGTGCTCGCGGGACAGCTGGCTGGTCTGCTCGCTCTCGCCGGCGAGCAGCGGCCGCAGCCCGGCGTAGACCCCCTCGACGTCGTCCCGGGTGAGCGGCACCGCGAGCACGCGGTTGATGTGCTCGAGGATGTAGTCGATGTCGACCGCGGTCGCGGCGGGGTGCGCCTTGTCGAGGTGCCAGTCGGTGTCGGTCGTGCCGAGGATCCAGTGCCGGCCCCAGGGGATCACGAAGAGCACGCTCTTCTCGGTGCGGAGGATCATCCCGAGCGTCGACTGGATGCGGTCGCGCGGCACGACGAGGTGCACGCCCTTGCTCGCGCGGACATGGAACTGGCCGCGCTCGCCGACGAGGGCCTGCGTGTCGTCCGTCCAGACCCCGGTCGCGTTGACGACCTGCTTCGCCCTGATGTCGAACCGCTCACCGGTCTCGAGGTCGTGCGCGTGCACTCCGACGACCCGCTCGCCGACCTTGAGGAAGCCGTCCACGCGCACGCGGGTGGCGACGTGGGCCCCGTACCGGGCGGCGGTCCGGGCGACCGAGGCCCCGTAGCGGGCGTCGTCGACCTGGGCGTCGTAGTAGGTGAGGCCGCCGACCATCACGCCCTTCTTCAGGGACGGGATCGCCTGGTAGAGCTGACGCCGGGTGAGGTGCCGGTGGTGGGGTACGCCCGGAGGCCGTCCACCGGTCCAGCTGAAGGCGTCGTACACGGCCATGCCGGCACCGATGTAGGCCCGCTCCCAGATGTGGTGGGTGAGCGGGAAGAGGAAGCGCACGGGCTTCACGAGATGCGGCGCGATGCGCTGGAGCAGCAGCCCGCGCTCGATGAGCGCCTCCCGCACGAGGGTGAAGTTCAGCTGCTCGAGGTAGCGGATGCCGCCGTGCACGAGCTTCGAGGACCGGCTCGAGGTGCCGGCCGACCAGTCCCGGGCCTCGACGAGGCCGACCGAGAGTCCGCGGGTCACGGCGTCGAGGGCCGAGCCCACGCCGACGATCCCGCCGCCGACCACGAGGATGTCGAGCTCGTGGTCGCGCATCGCGGCGATTGCGGCCTCGCGCTGGTCAGGGCCGAGGCCGTCGGCCCCGGTCGGGATCGTCGTGCGGGCGTGCTCCGCTGGTGCCGGAATCGTCGTCATCGAGGAATCGTCCCTTCCGGTTGCGGACTCTACTCGCGCACCCTGGCGCCTCCTCCAGCCCGTCCAGCGGGCGGGGCCGGGTCAGCCGTAGGGCGCGACGACCACGTCGATGCGCTGGAACTCCTTGAGATCGGAGTAGCCGGTGGTGGCCATCGCGCGGCGCAGCGCCCCGGCGAGGTTCACCGTGCCGTCCGGCACGCGTGCCGGGCCGAACAGCACCTCCTCGAGCGTGCCGGCCTGGCCGACCCACACCCGGCGGCCGCGCGGCAGCTGGTCGTGGTGCGCCTCGAGGCCCCAGTGCCAACCGCCGCCGGGTGCCTCGGTGGCGCGCGCGAGGGTCGTCCCGAGCATCACCGCATCCGCCCCCATGGCGACGGCCTTCACGATGTCGCCGGAGTTGCCCAGACCGCCGTCCGCGATGACGTGGACGTAGCGGCCGCCGGACTCGTCGAGGTAGTCGCGCCGTGCGCCGGCCACGTCGGCGACGGCGGTGGCCATCGGGGCGTGGATGCCGAGCGCGGCGCGGGTGGTCGAGGCGGCGCCCCCGCCGAATCCGACCAGCACCCCGGCCGCACCGGTGCGCATGAGGTGGAGGGCGGCCGTGTAGGTGGCGGCCCCGCCCACGATGACGGGCACGTCGAGCTCGTAGATGAACCGCTTGAGGTCGAGGGGCGCGCTCGCCTTCGAGACGTGCTCGGCGGAGACGGTCGTGCCGCGGATCACGAACAGGTCGACACCCGCCTCCAGGACGGTGTCCGAGAACTCCCGGGTGCGCTGCGGCGAGAGCGCCGCGGCGACGGGCACACCGGCCGCCCGGATCTCGGCGATCCGGGCCGTGATGAGGTCCGCCCGGATCGGGGCGCGGTACAGCTCCTGCATGCGGGCGGTCGCGGCTTCGGCGGGCAGCTCGCGGATCTCGGCGAGCACCGGCTCAGGATCCTCGTACCGGGTCCAGACACCCTCGAGGCCGAGCACGCCGAGGCCTCCCGCGCGCCCGATGGCGATCGCGGTGGCGGGGGACGTGACGGAGTCCATCGGCGCCGACAGGAACGGCACGGCGAAGTGGTAGGCGTCGATGGTCCAGGCGATGGACACGTCCTCGGGATCGCGGGTGCGCCGCGACGGCACGACGGCGATGTCGTCGAACGCGTACACACGGCGGCCGCGCTTCGCGCGCCCGATCTCGAAGTCCATGCTCACGCGGCGAGCCTAGCGACGGCGGCGATGGCGGCCGGGGCGTCGCAGCGCCGGAGCGCCACGCCGACCCGGCGCGCTGGGAGTCCGCCGGACGCCCGGTGACCACGCGCTGCGGCGCGGCGCGGCCGCATGGCGCGTCGGGATGGGGAGAGTGGGCAGGTGGCCCGCATCCTGATCACGAGCGCACGGCAGGCGGGGTTCGTCCTGCCGCTGCTGCAGATCGCGCGGGCGCTCGTCGCGCGGGGCGACGAGGTCACGGTCCTCACCGGCTCGGAGTTCGCGCCGCGCGTCGAAGCGGTGGGCGCGCGCTTCGCGCGGCTCCCGTACGACGACGTCGCGCCGCCCGCGGCTGTCCGACCGGCCCGCAACCGCAGCGGGGTGCGCGAGATAGCACGGCTGCTGGAGGCCCTGTTCCTCGATCCGATCGAGGTGGACCACCGCACGGTGCTCAGCCTCAGCGCGTCCCTCGGCATCGACGCGATCATCAGCGAGCCCCTGTTCGTCGGCTCGTCGATCATCGGCCTGCTGCCGCGCGGGCAGCGTCCGGCGGTGCTGTCGATCGGCTTCTTCCCGCTGCCGTTCTCCAGCCGTGACACCCCGCCGTTCGGGCTGGGCCTCGCGCCGATCGACGAGCCGCTGAACACCATCCGGAACGGGCTGCTGCGGGCGGGAACGGATCTCGCCGTGCTCGGGAACCTGCGCCGCCGCTTCGCGGACGAGGTGCGGCGGCTCACCGGTGCGAGGGTGCGCGGCTCGCTGTTCGACATCGCGCTGAGCCCCGACGCGTTCGCGCAGACGACGGTGCCGCAGTTCGAGTTCCCGCACCGCGACCTCTCGCCGAAGGTGCGCTTCGTCGGTCCCCTCCCCCCGCCGCCGATGGGCGAGCTCCCGTCGTGGTGGGACTATGGCGACCGCACCCCGATCGTCCACGTGACCCAGGGCACCTACGCGAACGCGGATCCGACCGAGCTGATCGTGCCGACGATCCGCGCGCTCGCCGACGTCCCGGTGCGCGTCGTCGCGACGACCGGCGGCCCGGAGCCCGAGACCGTGGCGGCCGCCTACGGCGGGCCGCTCCCGCCGAACGCCCGCGTCGAGCGGTTCCTGCCCTACGAGCACCTGCTCGCGGCGTCGAGCGTGGTCGTGACGAACGGCGGCTACGGCACCGTCCAGCACGCGCTGCGCTGGGGCGTCCCGCTCGTCGTGTCCGGCACGACGGAGGACAAGGTCGAGGTGAACGCCCGCGTGGCCTGGGCGGGCGTCGGCATCAACCTGAAGCAGCAGCGGCCGCAGCCGGAGGCGATCCGGGAGGCCGTCACCGCCGTGCTGGCGGATCCGGAGCGACGGCGGGCGGCCACCCGCATCGCCTCGGCGATCGCCGCGACGGATCCGGTGCGCGACCTGCTCGCGCTCGTCGACGAGCTGATCGCCGAGAACCATGCGCCCGCCGACCTGCCCTGCCGCTAGGGCACCCGACCGCGGAGGCCCGGAGGCCCACCGTGCGTCCGTGCAGGGGCCCGGTCAGCGGGGCCGGATCGTGATCCTCCCCGTCACCGTGCGGGCGTCCAGGCGATAGGCGGGCAGCACGCCGGGGCCGCACGAGGCCGTGCCGATCCCGTGCTCGGCGAGATCGATCACGAGGCGGCAGCGGTCCCCGGGGTCGGGGAGCTCGGTCGGATGCGTGGCGGCCGCCAGCTCCGCGGAGGTCCACGGGCTGGCCGTGAAGCGGAATCCCTCACCGGTGACGGTGAAGCCCGCGCCGGCTGCTCCGACGTCCAGCCGCGTGCAGCCGGCCCGCGAGCCGTTCTCCTGCGGCCGCACGTAGTCGGTGTGCAGGTCGACCACGTCCGCGACCGACCAGCGCCCCAGGCGCTGCGAGCCGCCCGTGTCCGGATAGCGCTGCGCGGGCCCGTACCCGTCCCACGCGATCCCCTCGGGCCGGAACGGCAGCGCGAACTCGAGGCCCACCCGGGCCCAGCCGAACGGCCATTCCCCCTGCGGCTCCACCGCGACGTCGAGGCCGACGGCCTGCCCGTCCGAGGTCCAGCGCTCGGTGACGACCACGTGCGCGTCCGTCGCAGCGGGGCCGACCCGGGTGACCACCTCGAGGCCGGCGTCCGTCGGCGTCACGGAGACGACGCGGCGACGCAGCCGGTGCAGGCCCTCCCGGTGCCAGCCGTCGGCGTCGGAGAGCAGGCCCTCGCGCTCCTTGGCGACGCCGCGGTCGTTGTCGGTCGGTGCGCGCCAGAGCGCGAGCTCCGGCCCGGGCACCGCCACGCCGCCGATGGCGGCGAGGCGTCCCGTGACCGCGTCGAACTCGGCCGGACCGAGCGTCAGCCGACGCCCGTCCACCTCGGGCGCGGCGCGCGGCTCCGGAGCAGGCTCCACGGGGAGCGCGCCGGTCTGCGCCCACGAGACCTCGTGGCCGGCATCCGCCCAGGCGGTCGCCTCGCCGAGCAGCAGCCGCACGGTGAGCACCCCGCCGCCGGCGGCGTCGGCCGGAAGCGCCACCTCGGCGGTCGTGTGCGGGGCCACCTCGGGCAGCGGCAGCGTGCGGCGGGCACCGTCGTCCACCGACCACTCGAGGGCGAGGCCGTCGAGCCCGCGGAAGTCGAACGCGTTCTCGATCCGCACCGCCGATCGGTCGTCCGTCACCGTGAGGAACACGGGTTCGTAAGCCTTCTTCACGTCGGCGAGGCCGGGGCGCGGCCTGCGGTCGGCGTCCACCAGCCCGTCGGCCACGAAGTTGCCGTCGTGCAGCGGCTCGCCGAAGTCGCCGCCGTAGGCGAACCAGGTGCGGCCGTCGGGCGTCGTGCGGCGGATGCCGTGCTCGAGCCACTCCCACACGAATCCGCCCTGGGTGCGGGGGTGGCGACGGAAGCTCGCCTCGTACTCGTCGATCCCGCCCGGTCCGTTCCCCATGGCGTGGATGTACTCGCACTGCAGGAACGGGAGCGCTCGCCGATGGGCGTCGGCCGCCGGATCCGGCAGGGGCTCCTCGGCCTGACGCCCGATCGCGTCGACCTCGTCCTGATGCGCGTACATCCGCGAGTAGACGTCGACGTACCGGCTCGACCAGTCACCCTCGTAGTGCACCGGCCGCGAGGGGTCGAGCTCGTGGGCGAGCCGCGCGGACGCCTCGAGGTTCCGGCCCGTGCCGGCCTCGTTGCCGAGCGACCAGAGGATCACGCTCGGATGGTTGCGGTCGCGCGAGACGGTGCGCCGCATCCGGTCCAGGTAGGCCGGCTCCCAGTCGGCGTCGTCGCTCGGGTTCCCGCGCCAGCCGACGTGCACGAAGCCGTGGGTCTCGAGGTCGCACTCGTCGATCAGGTAGAAGCCGAGCTCGTCGGCGAGGCCGGGCAGGTCGGGATGCGGCGGGTAGTGGGAGGTGCGGATCGCGTTCACGTTGTGCTGCTTCATGAGCAGCAGCTCGCGCCGCACGACCTCCGCCGGGATCACGCGGCCGAGGTCGGGATGGTGCTCGTGCCGGTTCACGCCGCGGAAGCGGATCCGCCGGCCGTTCACCTTGAGCTGCGCGTCCTCGATCGTGATCGTGCGGAAGCCGACCCGCAGGGTCGCGGTCTCGGCGGACGTGCGCACGACGACGTCGAGGAGGCCGGGGGTCTCGGCCGTCCACGGCGGGACGCCGTCGAGCCGGTGCTCCGATCCGACGGGCAGCCCGTCCAGGCCGAGCGAGGGCACCGACACGGTGGCCGCCGCACCGTCGCGGGTGACGGCCTCGATGCGGAGCAGTCCGGCGCCGTCGGCCCAGGCGGCGTGCACGACGACGTCGAGGATGCCGCCGGCGGGCGCGGCCTGCAGCGTGACGTCCCGGAACACCCCGGGCAGCCACCACATGTCCTGGTCCTCGAGGTAGCTCGTCGCCGACCACTGCGTGACGCGCAGCACCAGCAGGTTCTCGCCGGCGACGAGCGCATCCGTCGCGTCGAACTCGTGCACGAGCCGGCTGCCGCGGGTCGTCCCGAGGCGCGTCCCGTTCAGCCACACCTCGCCGGCGTTGTCGACGCCGTCGAGGCGCAGCACGGCCGGGCCGCCGTCCCACTCGAAGCGGCGGCGGAAGTCCCCGACCGGGTTCTCGTCCGGGGGATGCGGTGGGTCCACCGGGAAGGGGAAGACGGTGTTCGTGTAGGCGGGCGCGCCGTGGCCGGCCATCGGCCAGCTCGACGGCACCGCGATCGAGCCCCACTCGCTGTCGTCGAAGCCCACGTCCTCGATCCCGGTCGGGGCCTCGGCGACGGACGGCGACAGCAGGAACCGCCACGATCCGTTCAGGGAGCGCACGGGGGCGTCGGTCGTGAAGCGGGCGCGCGGCGGGAGGGCTCCGGTCCCGACGATCTCGGTGGTCTCGACGATCTCGGTGGTCTCAGGCACGGTTCCTCCGGTCATACGGCGGTGAGGGTCACGAGGAGCGCCTGCTCCGGGTTCAGGACCGGCAACGGCAGGCCGAGCTCGGTGAGGACGCCGCCCGGCACGACCGGCGAGGCGCCGGTCCAGGCCACACCGGCCCGCTGGTTGAACGCGTGCGGGCCGGGTGGCAGCGCAAGCACCACGCGATAGGCGCGCTCGGGGTCCAGGCCGTCGAACCGCACCGGCAGCGGCACCTCGTTCGCGCTGGTGGCGAGCGCGGCGATCGAGAAGAGGGCCCGGGAACCGTCCTGCGCGACCACACCGGTGACCTGCACGGCGGGGTCGGGAGAGTCCGAGCGCACCATCCGGCCCGACGCGATCAGGTCGCGCTGCGCCTTGTAGACCACGATCGCCGCGGCCAGCCGGTCGCGGTCGTCGTCCGACGCCTGGCGGATGTCCCACTCGATGCCGAAGTGCCCGAACATCGCCGTGATCGCGCGGAAGCCGAGGTCGTGCACCCGGCCGGTGCTGTGTGACTCGGTCGGGCCCACGTGGGCGCCGACGAGCTCCGGCGGCACGAGCAGCTCCGTCCACCGCTGGATCGTCTGCCGCTCCAGGGCGTCGTTCGTGTCCGACGCCCAGAGCCGGTCGGTGCGGGCGAGGATCCCGAGGTCGACGCGCGCGCCCCCCGATGAGCAGCTCTCGATCTCCACCTGCGGATGCCGCCGGCGCAGCTCGTCGAGGAGGCGGTAGACGGCGAGGGTCTGCGCATGGGTCGAGGCCGCCCCGTCGTGCCCGAGCTCGAGCTGGTCGCGGTTCTCGTCCCACTTCAGGTAGTCGATCGCGTTCTCGGTGAGGATCGCGTCGAGCGCGTCGAGGATGTGCTGCCACGCTTCGGGGTTCGCGAGGTCGACGACCTGCTGGTGCCGCCACTCGACGGGCATGCGGCGCCCGGGCTTCGAGATCCAGTCCGGGTGCTCCCGGGCGAGGTCGGAGTCCTCGTTGATCATCTCCGGCTCGACCCAGAGGCCGAACTGCATGCCGAGACCCTTCACGTGATCGATCAGCGGCGTGAGCCCGCCGGGCCAGACCGTCTCGTCGACGAGCCAGTCGCCGAGCCCGGCGCGGTCGTGGCGGCGGCCCTTGAACCACCCGTCGTCGAGCACGAACCGTTCGACGCCGACGGCGGCCGCGGTGTCGGCGAGCTCCTTCAGGGTGTCGAGGTCGTGGGCGAAGTACACCGCCTCCCACGTGTTCAGCACGACCGGACGCGGCGTCGACGGATGGGACGGCCTGGCCCGCATCCAGTCGTGGAACCGGGCGCTGACGCCGTCGAGGCCGGCCGCCGAGTACGCGGCGTAGACGGTCGGGGCGCGGTACTCCTCCCCGGGCGCGAGCAGGACCTCGCCCGGCTTCAGCAGCTCGCCCGCGCCGAGCACCGTGTCACCGCCCGCGGTGCGCTCGACGTAGGACTCGTGGTCGCCGCTCCAGCCGAGGTGCAGCGCCCACACCTCGCCGTGACGCCAGCCGAAGCCCGCGGTCCCGGCGGCGATGACGACGGGGGCGTCGTGCCCGGTGCGGCCGTGCCGGCCGCTGCGCACCCAGGTGCCCTGCTGGATGGGCCGGCGCTGCGGATGCTTCTCGCGGATCCACCGACCGGTCGTGTCGAGGGACTCCGACGCCTGCGCCGGCACCGGCAGCACGACGTCCGCCTGCTGGAGCGAGTACGGCGAGTCGCCGGTGTTGCGCACCGTCGAGTCGACGAGGAGCAGCCCGGACGGGGCGAGCGCGAGGGTGAGGTGGGCTTCGAGCCCCGCTTCCGGATCCGCGAGCCGGAGGGTCATGGTCGCCCCGTCGCCGTCGCTGCCCGTGAGCACGAGGCGCGGCGAGAAGTCGCGGCCCGACCGGCTCCCCCGCAGCGCCGGGCGGCCGCGCCAGCCGCGGGCGAGCTGCGGCAGGAGGCTCGGCCGGATCGGCTCGTCGAACATCGAGTGCGCGACGGCGGGCGTCAGCAGCGCCGGGTCGACCTCGCCGGCGCCGGGATCCGCCCCCCAGTGGACGACGACCGGGTCGTCCCCGGTCGTGTCGACGAGCAGTGCGACGCCGCCGCCGGTGATGCGGTGCAGTGCGGGCATGGGGTTCCTCCCGGATGCGGTTGCGCGCGGACACGGCTGCGGCGGGGCACCGTCCGGTCCCCCGCCGCACCATCCTCGGTCACCCCTTGTTGGCGCCCAGTGTGAGCCCCGCGATGAACTGGCGCTGCAGCGCCAGATAGATGACCAGCGTGGGGATCACCGTGATGACCGCCCCCGCCGCGAGCAGGTTGTAGTTCGAGAGGAACTCGCCCTGCAGGTTGTTGATCGCCGTCGTGATCGGCAGGCGGTTGCCGGACTGGATGAGGATCAGCGGCCAGAAGTAGTCGTTGTAGATGAAGATGACCTCGAGCGTGCCGAGCGCGGCGAGTGCCGGGCGCGTCAGCGGCATGATGATTCCCCAGTACTGCGTCCAGACACCCGCGCCGTCGACCCGCGCCGCCTCGGAGAGCTCGATCGGGATCGCCTTCATGTAGTTCGACAGCACGAACGTGCAGAAGCCGATCTGGAACGCGGTGTTCGCCGCCACGACGCTGAACAGCTGGTTCAGCATCGTGCCCGAGTCCGACAGCCAGTACGGCAGCTGCACGAGCTTGAACATCTCGAACAGCGGCGTCGCCAGCACCTGCGGGGGCAGCAGGTTGCCGGCCGTGAACATGATGAGCAGCGTCACGTTGAACCGCCACGAGAAGCGGCTCACCGCGAACGCCATCATCGAGGCGAACAGCAGGGTGAGGATCACCGTCGGGATGGTGATGAGCACCGAGTTCCCGAAGTAGTTGAGGAACCCGCCCTGGGTCCACGCCTGCAGGTAGTTCCCGAGGTCGAAGTGCCCGGCGATGCTGAAGTAGCCGTACTTGTCGGTGTCGGCCTTCGGCCGCAGCGATGTGTACACGGCCCACAGGAGCGGGATCAGCCAGATGACCGCCATCACCGTGAGGAACAGGTAGGTCGCCCAGAAGTTCCCGCCGCGCTTCGAGCGCGAGCGGGCGACCGCGGAGTCCCGGACGCCGTCCTTCGGCCGCGCGGCGGTGGCGGTAGAGGTGGTGCTGGTCATGGGCTCACCGCTCCTTCGTGCTGAACGTGCGAGACAGGTAGAGCACGATCGGCACCAGCGAGATCACGAGCAGCACCACCGCGAACGCGGATCCGATGCCGATGACCTGCGTCTCGCCGACGAGGTACTGCACCACGAGCACGGAGAGCAGCTCCAGGCCGTTCGTGCCGTGATTGATGACGTAGACGATGTCGAACGCGCGCAGCGACTCGATCACGGTGATCACGACGATGATCACGTTCGTCGGCGCCATCGCCGGGAAGACGACGCGGAAGAAGGTCTGCCGGGCGCCGGCCCCGTCGAGCGACGCCGCCTCACGCAGGGACGGATCCACGCCCTTCAGTCCCGCCAGGTACAGGATCATGATGTAGCCGGCGTGCCGCCAGGTGGCCGCGACGAGCGCCGCCCAGAGGTTCACGCTCGAGTTGCCGAACCAGTCGACCGCGCGCGACGTGCCCGAGGTGCCGAGCAGGTAGTTGAGCAGGCCGTTGTCCTGGGAGTAGACGAGCTCCCAGATGATCCCGATGAGCGCCAGCGAGAGCATCACCGGCATGAAGAAGATCGTCTGGTAGATGCGGGTGCCGCGGATCTTCTGATCGAGCAGCACCGCGAGCAGCAACCCGAGCGGGGTACCGATCACCGCGAGGAACGCGAGCCACGCGACGTTGTGCAGCACGGCGGGCCAGAACTGCGGCGACTCGGCGAACACGAACCGGTAGTTCGTGATGCCGTTGCCCTGGATCGACGACAGCGCGAGGCCGTCCCACTTGGCGAACGACAGGCCGATCGATGCCAGGGTCGGGATCCAGACGAACACCGCCTGGATGAGCGTCGGGATCGCGATCATCACGCCGAGGACGACGCGATCGCGGGTCGTGAGCTGGCGCAGGCGCCGACGCCGGGCCGGGGGACGAACCCCCGACCCGGCCTCGGTGTCGCCGAGTGCGACGAGCGGAGCGGACATGGTGGGACGTCCGGGCCTACTGCTGCGCGTACAGCGTCTTGGCCTGCGACTCGATGTTCTTCAGGTTGACGGCCCCGCCCTTGATGAAGTTCAGCATCGCGGGCTCGAGCACGTTGCTCGCCATGGCGGGAAGGGCGTCGCGGTCGAAGAACTGGCTGATGTTCTTCGCACCGGCGATGACATCGGACAGCTTCTTGGTGAAGGCGCTGTACCCGGACGTGTCCGCGTCCTTCGCCGTCATGATGTTCGACTTGTCGACGGCGTAGTACGCCTCCTGGCCCGCACCGGAACCCATGAACGCCAGCATGTCCTTCGCCGCCTGGTTCTGGCCGCCCTTCTTCGACAGCATCAGGCCGTCGATCGGGGCCTCGACCGCATCCGTGCCCTCGACCTTGACGGAGGGGAACGGGAAGAAGTCGATGTCGTTCAGCACGGCGGCGTCGGTGAACTGCTGGGTGATGAACGAGCCGAGCAGCATCATGCCCGCCTGCTTCTTGCCGAGCTTGGTGGCGCCCTCCTGCCAGGTGAGGCCCGCGGCGCTCGGGTCGTAGTACGGCAGCAGCTCTTTCCAGGTGGTGAAGACCTCCTGGACCTTGGGCGTGTCCCAGCCCTCCTTGTGCGCGCACAGGTCGACGTGGAACTGGTAGCCGTTGATGCGCATGTTCAGGTAGTCGAACGTGCCGCACGCCGGCCACTGGTCCTTGTCGGTGAAGGCGATCGGGATGATGCCCTTCGCCTTCATCTTCTTGGCGAGCGTCACCAGCTCGTCGAAGGTGCCGGGGACCGCCCAGCCGTTCTGCTGCCAGAACGACTTCCGGTAGAAGAAGCCCCAGGGGTAGTTGTAGTTCGGCACGAAGTACTGCTTGCCGTCGTCGCCCGTCGAGGCCTTCTTGAGCCCGTCGGAGAAGTTGCTGCCGATCTTGCTCCACACGTCGCTGATGTCCGCGACGAGGCCCTTCTTGGCGTAGTAGCGCATCCGGTAGCCGGCGAACCAGGTGAAGGCGTCGTCGGGGGAGCCCTGCAGGTAGTTGCTGATCTTGTCCTGGAAGCTGTTGTGGTCGCTCGTGTTGACCTTGACGGTGTCCTTCGACTTCTTCTGGAAGGCCGTCACGAAGGCGGCGTAGGCCTTCTTCGGGACCGGGTCCGATGCGTTGGAGCCGAACGTCACGCTGCCGCCGCCACCGCCGCTCGAGCTGCCGCCGCCCGATCCGCCGGTGCTGCACGCGGCGAGGACCGGTGCGCTCATGAGACCGACGGCACCGAGGCCGAGTCCCTTGACGATGCTTCGGCGATCCATGATGAACCGCCCCGAGCTCGTGTCTGCCATGCCCACTCCTTCGTGTGTATCGCTCTGTCGCCGCGCGGTCCGGACCGCTTCCTTCGCTGGGAGCGGCGGGATCACCTCTGCGGACGCCTGCGGGTGCGAAACGTTCACACCGGCGGTCGAATACTACGACGGACGGCCCCGTCCGCGTCAACGCCTGCGGCGAGCCGCACTCGATTCGTGACCTCGGCCGTGCTCGAGCGCACGACGAGCCGCCAGGGCAGGGGCGGCGTCCGGGGCAGCGCCACGCCGTGCTCGATCTCGTCGATGAGCGCGTCGATGGCGCGGCGCCCGATCTCCCAGAAGTCCTGCTCGATGGTCGTGAGCGGCGGGGCGAGGTAGCGCGCGGAGGGGATGTCGTCGAAGCCGACGACGCTGAGGTCGTCGGGCACGCGGAGCCCGGCCTCGACCGCCGCGGCGAGCAGCCCCACCGCCATCTCGTCGTTCGCGGTGAACACGGCGGTGACGTCCCACCGGCGGAAGGCGCTGCGGCCGCTCACGTAGCCGGCCTCTGGGGTCCAGTCCCCCGGCTCGGCGAGCAGCGGCACCAGGTTGTGCGCCGCCATCTCCTCGAGGTAGCCGCGGCGCCGCTCCTCGGCCTCCGCCCAGCCGGGCGGACCCGGGATGTGCAGGATGCGCCGGTGGCCGAGCTCGACGAGGTGACGGGTGGCGAGCCGAGCGCCGCCGCGCTGGTCGATCGGGAAGCCGTCGACCTCGTCCGGCGCGCCCTGCAGGGTGAGCACGGGCACGCGGGCGCCGATCTTGTGGATCGCGTCGCGGGCCCGGTCCTGCGGTGCGATCGCGACGATCCCCTCGACGCCGTGCATGAGCAGCGAGTCGATGGCCCGCGCGATGTCGGCGACCTCGTCCGACGCGTTCGGGGTGGCGGTCACCGCGTACCCCCGTTCGCGCGCGGCCTGCTCGATCGCGAGGAACGAGCTGAACGGACCGTAGAGCGGGCGGGCCGTGATGAGCACGCCGAGGGTGCGGGTGCGCTTCGTGACGAGCGCCCGCGCAGCGCGGTTCGGCCGGTACCCGAGCTCGACGATCGCGGCCTGCACGCGGGCCGCGGTGTCGGGGTGCACCTTCGGGTGGTCGTTCAGCACCCTCGAGACCGTTTGGTACGACACCCCGGCCGCCTCGGCGACATCGCGGATCGAGGGCGCACGGCCCCGGCGATCCCGCTCGTCCAATGCCGCCTCGCATCCCGGCGCGCTCGGGCCGCCGCCGGTCGCGATGCTATCGCCGCGACCGCCGGCCCGCGACGCCCGCCCCGCCGCGGGCCCCGTCTGCCCACCGGTCCCGGCGACGGGTCACTTCGGGCGTTCCGGGCGTCCGATGACGCCCATCCACGCCCGAATCCGCCCGCCGGCGCGACGTCCACTCCTCCACAGCCCGTGCCCGCTCCCGGTTGTCCACCGTCCCCTCACGCCGACTCCACACCGTCCCCGCATCTCGCCATGGTGTCGGCCATGACATCCACCCCCATTCCAGGGCGGTTCGAGCTCGTGCGCGTGGGCGCGGGGAACCGGTCCACCTCCCACGACCGCACCTTCCGTCGGGCGGTCGAGCGCGGCGAGCTGGTGCGAGTCCGGCGAGGGGTGTTCGTCGCGGCCTCGCGCTGGCACAACCTGCAGCCGATCGAGCGCCACAGGCTCACGGTGGCCGCCGCCGTCGACGCGGCGCCCGCCTTGACCGTCAGTCACGGCAGCGCCGCCGCCCTCTGGGGCGTGCCGATGGTCGGCCCTGCACCCGTCGACGTGGAGGTCCTCTGCTCGCCGACGAACGGAACGCGCCGGGAGGGCGGCTTCCATCGTCGTGCCTCACGGGACCTGGAGATCGAGGTGGTGGATCTGGAGGGGATGCGAGTGACGTCGGTGCTACGCACGGTCGTCGACCTCGCCGCCTCCCTCCCCTTCCGCGAAGGCGTCGTCGCGGTCGACTGGGCGCTCGCACGGGGCATCGATCGCGAGGGGATGAGCCGGCTCGCCATGACGATCCACTGGGCGGGGGCGCTCAAGCGGGCAGTCGCGGCGATCGCGTTCGGCGACGCCCGCTCGGGCTCCCCGGGCGAATCGGTCAGCAGGGCCCTCTTCCGGGAGATGGGGTTCCCTGCACCCGAGCTGCAGACGCGGTTCAGCGATCGGACGGGCCTCATCGGCCTGACCGACTTCTACTGGCGGAGATGGCTGCTGATCGGGGAATTCGACGGCCTCGCGAAGTACCGGTCCGACGCGCTGCTGCGCGGGCGCACGCCGGCGCAGGTCGTGACGGACGAGAAGCGCCGCGAGGACCGCCTCCGGGCGACCGGCCCCCGGGTCGTCAGGTGGCTCTGGCCCGACCTCATCCCTGAGCGGCTCGGGCCGATCCTGCTCGATGCCGGCCTGCCGCGCTCGGCGTGACCGATGGGCCACTTCGGACGCGTGCGGGCGTCATCGGACGCCCGTTCTGCCCGAAACGGCCCGTCGCCGGGCGGGCGACGAGGACGGGGAGGTGCGGCTCAGCGGCGGTAGTTCGGCGCCTCGACGACCATCTGCACGTCGTGCGGGTGGGACTCCTTCAGGCCGGCCGCGGTGATGCGCACGAATCGGCCGCGCTCCTTGAGCTCGGGCACCGTGCGGCCACCGACGTAGAACATCGACTGCCGCAGGCCGCCGAGCAGCTGGTAGATCACGCTGCTCACCGGTCCTCGGTAGGGCACCTGGCCCTCGATGCCCTCGGCGATGAGCTGCTCGTCGCTCGCCACATCGGCCTGGAAGTACCGGTCGCGCGAGTACGAGGTCTTCTTGCCGCGTGTCTGCAGCGCGGCGAGGGAGCCCATGCCCCGATACGTCTTGAACTGCTTGCCGTTGACGTAGACGAGGTCGCCGGGGCTCTCGTCGGTGCCAGCGAGCAGCGAGCCGAGCATGACGGAGTCCGCGCCGGCGACGAGCGCCTTCGCGATGTCGCCCGAGTACTGCAGGCCGCCGTCGGCGATGACGGGAACGCCGACCTCGCGCGCCGCGAGAGACGCCTCGTACACGGCGGTGACCTGCGGCACGCCGACCCCGGCGACGACCCGCGTCGTGCAGATCGAGCCCGGCCCGACGCCCACCTTGACCGCGTCGGCACCGGCGTCGATCAGGGCCTGCGCTCCGCTGCGGGTCGCGACGTTGCCGCCGATCACGTCCACGTGGGCGGCACGCGGCTCGGCCTTCAGCCGCCGGACCATGTCGAGCACGCCGGCGCTGTCACCGTTGGCGGTGTCGACGACGATCACGTCGACGCCCGCGTCGACGAGGGTCATGGCGCGGTCCCACGCGTCGCCGAAGAAGCCGATCGCCGCGCCGACGCGGAGTCGTCCGGCGTCGTCCTTCGTGGCGTTCGGGTACCGCTCGCTCTTCGTGAAGTCCTTGACGGTGATCAGCCCGGTGAGCCGGCCGCGCTCGTCGACGAGCGGCAGCTTCTCGATGCGGTGCTGCGCGAGCAGGCCGATCGCGTCGTCGGGGGCGATGCCCTCCTTGCCGGTGACGAGCGGCTGCTTCGTCATCACGTCGGCGACGCGCGTCGTCTCCTTCTCGAACGGGGAGACGAAGCGGATGTCGCGATTGGTCACGATGCCGACGAGCAGCCCGTCGGCGTCGACGACGGGGAGGCCGCTCACCCGGAACTGGGCGCAGAGCCGGTCGACCTCGGCGATGGTGGCGTCCGCCGTCGTCGTGACGGGGTGCGTGATCATGCCGGACTCGGATCGCTTGACCCGGTCGACCTGCGACGCCTGGTCCTCGAGGGACAGGTTGCGGTGGATGACCCCGAGGCCGCCCTGCCGCGCCATCGCGACCGCCATCCGCGACTCCGTCACGGTGTCCATCGCCGAGGACAGCAGCGGCGCGGCGACCCGGATGCGGCGGGTGAGCCTGGTCGAGGTGTCCGCCTCGCTCGGGATGACGTCGGTGTGCCCCGGCAGCAGCATCACGTCGTCGTACGTCAGTCCAAGGAACCCGAACGGATCGTCAGCCATAGCTCTCCTCAACCCCGCACCGGCCGGGGATCTTCCCCGTCGCCAATGCTATTGGCGCTGCGCAGCGCGTCGGCCCGAGCGACGACCCGCCGACGGGTCCCGGCCGCGTCGTGACGTCCCCGGGCCGGCTCGACCGGAGGAGCGCCGGAGGACACGGCCGCGTCGCCGGGCGCGCGAGCGGATCGGCCGTGCTCAGGCCTCGCTGAGGAGCCCGTCCTCCTCCATCCGCACCGCCGTCTCCTCGGTGATCGCCTCGATCTCCTCGCGCGAGACCGCCACGTTGATCGCCCAGTAGTAGATGATCAGGCTGAAGACGGCGACGACGAGGATGTCCCAGCCGAACGTGATCGGCGGGTGCGGCAGCGGGCCCCAGTCACTGAACAGGACGATGAGGCCGAGCCCGATCAGGTAGACCGGCAGCCACTGCGCAGCCTTCCAGTCGAGGTGGATGGGCGTCGAGTTCAGCTTGAGCACGCGGTTCAGCACGATGACGACGTAGCCGATGATGATCGCGACGCCGAGCTGCCAGTCGGTCGTCCATCCCGTCCACAGGATGATCAGGTTCGCGACGATGAACGCGACAGGCGCGAGGACCGCGCCGCCCGGCAGGCGGTAGGGCCGCTCGACGTCGGGCAGGCGCTTGCGGAAGGCGCCGAAGGCGAGCGGCGCGCCTGCGTACATCAGCACGGATGCGCTCGTGATCAGGCCGACGAGCGACTGCCAGCTCGGGAACGGCAGGAAGCAGATGCAGCCGAACACCCACGCGACGATCAGCCCGAACCAGGGCACGCCGCGCTTCGTCGTGGCTTCGAAGAGGCGGGGGAAGTAGCCGTTCTTGCTGAGCCCGTACGAGACCCGCGACGTCGCCGTGAAGTAGATGAGGCCGGTGCCCCCCGGCGAGATGACCGCGTCGATGTAGAGGATCGCGGCGAGCCATCCGAGCCCCGCCGCGGTGGCGACGAGCGCGAACGGCCCCGTCAGGAACTGCGTGCCGATGTGCACCCAGCTGCCCGACATCTTGTCGAGCGGGATCGCGGCGATGAAGACGACCTGAAGGGCCAGGTAGATCACGAGGCCGATGATGACGGAGCCGATGACAGCCCGCGGGATGTCGCGGCGCGGGTTCGAGCTCTCTCCCGCGAGCTGGTCCGCCTGCTCGAAGCCGAGCAGCGCGAAGATGATGCCCGCGTTCGGCATGGCCGCGAGGACGCCCTTCAGTCCCTGCGGCGCGAACCCGTCGCCGCCGCCGAAGTTGCTGCCGTGGAAGCTGAAGAGCGCGAGCACGAGGATCGCGAACACCGGCACGCCGATCTTCCACCACGTGGCGGCGCTGTTCGTGTTCGCGAGCGCTCGGATGGACAGGAAGTTGATCGCGACGAACACGAGCATGATCACGACCGCGGCGACGAGGCCCGGTCCGGTCAGCACGCCGCTCTTCGCATCCAGCCACCCCTTCGCGAACGGCACGTAGCTCGACAGGTAGCCGATCATCGCGCTCACCTCGATCGGCGAGACCGTGACGGCCTGCAACCACGAGAACCAGCCGAACGAGGCACCGGCGACGCCGCCGAAGGCCAGGTGCGGGAAACGGGCCGTGCCGCCCGCGATCGGGTACATGCCCCCGAGCTCGGCGTGCACGAGTGCCAGTACGAGGATCGCGCCGCCGCCGATGATCCAGGAGAAGATCGCCGCAGGACCGGCCTGGATGATGCCCTTGTCCGCGCCGTAGAGCCACCCGGACCCGATGATGGAGCCGGCGGAGGCCCACATCAGCCCGATGAACCCGATGTTCCGCTTGAGTCCCGTGTCCGGGACCGCGGTGCTGCGAGTTGCGGTCATTGGAGTCCACCCTTCTCTGGACGATCGTCGACCAACGTCCAGCGGAGTCGGGCCGCTTGTCAAGCGGATACCGGCGCGTCGCCCCCGACCCCGGTCAGGCGGGCAGATCCTCCTCGACGAGCTCCTCGACGTCCTCCGCGAGGGTGCCGAGGTACAGCTCGATCACCTTCGGGTCGTCCGCGAGCTCGTGGCCGGTGCCCGTGTACGAGTTGCGGCCCTGGTCGAGCACGTAGCCGCGGTCGCAGATCTGCAGGCACCGTCGCGCGTTCTGCTCGACCATGATCACGGTCACCCCGGTGCGGTTGATCTTGCGGGTGCGGATGAACGTCTCGTCCTGCCGTACGGGCGACAGCCCGGCGGAGGGCTCGTCGAGCAGCAGCACCGCCGGCTCCATCATGAGCGCCCGCGCCATGGCGACCGACTGCCGCTCGCCGCCCGACAGGCCCCCCGCACGCTGGGTCCGCCGCTGGGCGAGCACCGGGAAGAGGTCGTAGATCGCCTCGAGCCGCTCGCTCAGCTTCCTCGGCCGCAGGAAGAGCCCCATCTGCAGGTTCTCCTCGATGGTGAGCGACGGGAACACGTTGTTCGTCTGCGGCACGAACCCGACGCCGGCCTGCACGAGCTTGTTCGCCTTGCTGTTCGTGATGTCCTCGCCGTTCAGCAGCACGGTGCCCCGGCGCACCGGCACGAGCCCGAACAGCGCCTTCAGCAGCGTCGACTTGCCCGCGCCGTTCGGGCCGATGATGCCGATCAGCTCGCCCGGGTAGGCGGTGAGGCTGCAGTCGTTCAGGATGTTGATGCCCGGCAGGTAGCCCGCGGTGAGGTGCTGGGCGTCGACGACCGGCGCGGCCGATCCCGTGTAGACCACCATCAGCGGACCCCCTCCGTCGGTGCGGCGTCCGTCGCCTCGGGCTCCTCCGCCCGCTCGGCCTCCTCAGCCGCGACGGCCGCGCCGAAGTCCTCCTCGAGCACGGCGTCGTCGCCGAGATCCTGGTCGTGGTGCGACCCGAGATAGGCGTCGACGACGGCCTGGTGCCGCATCACCGTCGTGGGCGGCCCCTCCGCGACGATGCGTCCCTCCGCCATCACGACGACCCAGTCGGAGATGTGCCGCACCATGTGCATGTCGTGCTCGACGAACAGCACCGTCGTGCCGTTGTCGCGCAGCGACTCGATGTGGCCGAGCAGTGACTGCGTCAGGGCCGGGTTCACGCCGGCCATCGGCTCGTCCAGCATGATCATCGCCGGGTCGCTCATCAGCGCCCGCGCCATCTCCAGCAGCTTGCGCTGGCCGCCGGAGAGGCTTCCCGCGTAGTCGTCCTTCTTCTCGTCGAGAGTGAAGCGGGACAGGATCTCCTCCGCCTTGCCGCGGATCTCCTGCTCGCGCTTCGTCCAGGTGGGGCGGACGAGCGCGGAGAGGAACCGCTCCCCCGGCTGGTCCTGGGCGCCCAGCAGCATGTTGTCCATCACCGTCATGCGCGACAGCGCCTTGGTGAGCTGGAAGGTCCGCACCATGCCGGCCCGCGCGACACGGAACGCGCTGGTAGCGGTGAGCGTCCTGTCCTGGAACCGCCACTCCGCGTGCTCGCCACCGCTCGACGCGAATCGCGGCTTCGCCGAGCTGGGCCGGTCGAACCCGGTGATGAGGTTGAAGAAGGTGGTCTTGCCGGCCCCGTTCGGTCCGATGAGCGCCGTGATGGCGCCGCGCTGCACCTCGAGGTGGTCCACGTCGCAGGCGGTCACGCCGCCGAACCGCCGAACGATGTGGTCGACGGACAGGATCGGCTGGGGCTTGGCGCTGCCCGGCTCCTGCGACACCGTCGCCAGCTTGGCGCGAAGCCGCTTCCGGTCGTAGTCGTAGTCGTCGGCTGCGACAGCCGGGGCGGGTTCAGTCACCGAAGGTCAGCTCCTTCTTGTTGCCCAGGATGCCCTGCGGCCGGAAGATCACGAGCAGCATCAGCCCCACCCCGACCACGATCCACCCGAACTGCGGGATCTGCTGCTCGTTCATGATCGAGGACGGCACGAAGGCGCTCACGAAGTCGTTCAGCCCGATGATCACCATGAAGTACAGGAACGAGCCGAGCACCGGCCCGAGAACTGTGGCGGCACCGCCGAGCAGCAGGCAGGTGTACAGCAGGAACGTCGTCGTGCGGCCGAGGGAGTCGGGCTGCACCGACGCCGACATCACGTAGAGCACGCCGCCGATCGCGCCGAGCACCCCGCCGAGCACGAGGGCCTGGATCTTGTACGCGTAGACGTTCTTGCCGAGGCTGCGCACGGCGTCCTCGTCCTCACGGATGCCGCGGAGCGCCCGACCCCAGGGGCTGCGGGTGAGCAGCAGCACGAGGATGCAGACGAGGATCAGCACCACCCAGCAGACGATGCGGAGGAACCAGCTGTCGCCCTGGGTGAGCGGGTAGTTGTAGGGCCCGACCTGGAAGCTGCCGTTCTGCGGGAACGGCGACAGCGCCGTGAACGACGGCTGGTACACGCTGCCGAGGATGCCGGCGGCACCGCCCGTGATCGGCGCGAGGCCCTGGTTGCCGCCGACGATGCGCACGATCTCCGCAGCGGCGACGGTCACGATCGCGAGGTAGTCGCCTCGCAGCTTCAGGGTCGGGATGCCGAGCAGCAGGGCGAAGAGCACGGCGACGACGAGCGCGACGAGGATGCCGACCCAGAAGCCGCCCCCGGCCTCCACCGTGATGGCGAATCCGTATGCGCCGAGCAGCATGAACCCGGCCTGGCCGATGTTCAGCAGGCCGGTGAAGCCGAAGTGGATGTTCAGGCCGATCGCCGCGATCGCGAACGCCGCCGTCACCGACGACAGGATCTGCTGCCCGAAGTCGACGAAGAGCTGGTTCAGGAAGTCCATCGTCCGTCCTTTCCGGTCAGCCCACGCGTTCGCGGCGGCCGAGGATGCCCTGGGGTCGGAAGACCAGCACCAGGATGAGGATGAGCAGCGCGCTCGCGTACCGCAGGTCGCTCGAGAGCACGATGCTCGACAGCTGCACGACGAGCCCGATCACGAGCGATCCGACGAGCGCGCCGAAGGCCGTGCCCAGACCGCCCAACGTCACCGCGGAGAAGATGAGCAGCAGCAGCGCCTGACCCGTCGCCCAGGAGACGCCGCCGTAGACCAGCGCGTAGAGGATGCCGGAGAGACCCGCGAGGCCCATCGAGACGGTCCAGACGAGCCGGATGATGCGGTCGACGTCGATGCCGGATGCCGCGGCCAGCGCGCGGTTGTCCGACACGGCCCGCGTCGCCCGGCCCACGCGGGTGCGCTGCAGGGCGAGGCCGACCGCGACGAGCACGACGATCGCGATGCCCATGGAAAGGTACGCGTTCGGTGTGATGCCGAGCGGGCCGGTGTTCAGCTGGATCTGGTTCGTGACCTGGTACACGTCGGCGCCGACGGTGAACTGGTACAGGTACTCGAGCGCCAGCGACAGGCCGATGGTGACGACCATGAGCTGCGTGAGGCCGAGGCCCCGGCGTCGCAGCGGGCCCCAGATCAGCCGGTCCTGCACGTAGCCGGTCGCGGCGCAGATGAGCACCGTCACGACGCAGGCGAGCAGGAACGGCCAGTTCAGCACGGTCGCGAACTCGTAGGCCAGCAGGCCGCCGAGCGTGACCTGCTCCGCGTGGGCGAAGTTGCTGAGCCCGGTGGTGCCGTAGATCAGGGACAGGCCGATCGAGGCGAGCGCGAGCAGCAGCCCGAGCAGGAGGCCGGTGCCGATCTGCTCCCAGATCTGCGCCAGCAGACCGCCCCCGCCGGCG
>NZ_JAODBE010000060.1 GCF_025463795.1 Amnibacterium sp. | reverse complement strand
GACGCCGTCTCGGCCCGCCGCGAAGAGGTGAGGGCCCACAGACTTGTGGGGGATTTGTGGGGGATTTTGCGCCGGGCGGCGGCGAAAACCCCGGAAACAAGCGGATCCGAGGGGTCAAACCTGGCGGAGGATGGGGGATTCGAACCCCCGAGGGCTCTCACCCAACACGCTTTCCAAGCGTGCGCCATAGGCCACTAGGCGAATCCTCCGGTGCTGCCGCAGGAGCGGAGCCAGAGCATCCTACCGGCCGCCGGGCGCCAACACATCCGGCCCGCCGTCGCGTCGCCGGCCCGAGCGCCTCGTACACTGGACGCCGGCTCCCCGCGTGGCGCCATCCAGGCCAACTCCCCCAGGGCGGAAACGCAGCAAGGGCAACCGGGCTCTGGCGGGTGCGCGGGGGGTCCTTTTCGTCTGCGCGTTCGTTTGCGCGCCGCTGCTCCCGCGGCGCGCGTCGTGGGCGGTCCGACCGGCCGCGCGCGGGCTCCCGCGCTGGGGCGGAGGGCCGGATCGGGCGTGACGGGCGTCCGATGACGGCCATTTCTGTCCGAAGTGGCCCGGTCGGCGGGGCGCGCGCCACTGCGCCTGCGCCCGGATGCGAGCGGCGACGGCGGTTGTGCACAAGGGGTCCGGCGCGCCCGGCGATGTCCGAGCCCGCACGTACCCTTCTGGGATGGTCACCGCCCTCTACCGCCGCTACCGGCCGGAGAGCTTCGCGGAGCTCATCGGCCAGTCGCACGTGACCGAGCCGCTACGCACCGCGCTGCGCACAGACCGGGTCAACCACGCCTACCTCTTCAGCGGCCCCCGCGGCTGCGGCAAGACCACCTCGGCGCGCATCCTCGCGCGCTGCCTCAACTGCGCCGAGGGCCCCACCGACACCCCCTGCGGCGTCTGCCCCAGCTGCGTCGAGCTCGGTCGCGGCGGCAGCGGATCCCTCGACGTCGTCGAGATCGACGCGGCCAGCCACAACGGCGTCGACGACGCCCGCGACCTGCGCGAGCGCGCCGTCTTCGCGCCCGCCCGTGACCGGTTCAAGATCTTCATCCTCGACGAGGCCCACATGGTCACCTCGCAGGGGTTCAACGCACTCCTCAAGATCGTCGAGGAGCCGCCCGAGCACGTGAAGTTCATCTTCGCGACCACCGAGCCCGAGAAGGTCATCGGCACCATCCGGTCGCGCACGCACCACTACCCGTTCCGGCTCGTCGCGCCCGCCCAGATGCTCGCCTACGTCGGCGAGCTCTGCGAGTCCGAGGGCGTCTCCGTCGAGCCCGGCGTGCTGCCGCTCGTGGTCAAGGCCGGTGGCGGTTCCGTCCGCGACACCCTCTCCCTGCTCGACCAGCTGATCGCCGGATCCGAGGGCTCCACCGTGGCCTATGAGCGGGCGACCGCGCTGCTCGGCTTCACGAGCAGCTCCCTCATCGACGAGGTCGTCACCGCCGTCGCCGAGCGGGACGCCGCGGGCGCGTTCGCGGCCGTCGACCGCATCGTGCAGACCGGTCAGGATCCGCGCCGCTTCGTCGAGGACCTGCTCGAGCGCCTCCGCGACCTGATCATCGTCGCCGCCACCGGCGAGGGCGCCGCCGGCGTCCTCCGCGGCACGCCCGCCGATCAGATCGCCGCCCTCATCGTGCAGGCGCAGCGGTTCGGCACCGCCGAGCTGTCACGTGCAGCGGACACCGTCAGCGACGCGCTCGACGAGATGGTCGGCGCCACGTCGCCGCGGCTCCACCTGGAGCTCATGATCGCCCGCATGCTCGTCCCCGCGGCGGCCGCGGGCGACGGCGGCGCCATCGCCCGGCTCGAGCGTCTCGAGCGCCGGGTGGGCGTCGAGACCGCGGAGGCGCCCACGCAGCGCGGCGCCTCGCCCGCACCCCGCCAGGGTGGATCGATCCGGCCGCCCGAGCCCGCCGCCGCTCCCACCGTCACGCCACCGTCCCTCGACCCCGCCGCCCAGTCGACCGCGGTCGCACCGCCGTCGGACCAGCCGCCGGCCGTCGCCCCGCCCGCGCCCGCTGCGGGGAGCACCGCCGTCGCGCCCCCGTCCGCCGCTCCGCCCACGCCCGCGGCGGCATCGACGGCCCCCGAGGACGAGCAGCCCACCGACGCGGCGTCCGTGCAGCGCGACCCGGGCGCCGTCACCCTGCAGCACGTGCGCGACGCGTGGCCGGAGATCCTCGAGACCGTGCAGCGCACGCGGCGCAGCGCGTGGGCCGTCGTCTACACGTCGCATCCGCGCGCCTTGGACGACGACGTGCTCACGCTGTCGTTCGTGAGCCGCAGCGACGTCGAGAGCTTCCGCCAGGCGGCCCCCACCGGTGGCGGCACGAGCGAGGTGCTGCGATCGGCGATCCTGTCCGTGCTCGGCATCCGGGTGAAGTTCCTGCCCAAGGTCGACGGCGGTCAGGCCGCACCCGAGCCCGCGCCCGCCTTCTCGGGCACACCGGCCGTCGCGCCGGCCGAGACGCCCCGCGCCCCCGTCGTCACGGCGCCGCCCGAGCAGCGGTACGGCGAGGCCGTGGTGCGTGAGATCCTCGGTGCGAGCTTCCTCGAGGAGACCACCGTGACACCGAGCGAGGTGAGCTGATGTACGAGGGGATCGTGCAGGAACTCATCGACGAGCTCGGCCGCCTCCCGGGCATCGGCCCGAAGTCGGCGCAGCGCATCGCGTTCCACATCGTGCAGACCCGCGGCTTCGAGGTCACCCGCCTCGGTGAGATCCTGCTCGAGGTGCGGGAGAAGGTGCGGTTCTGCTCTCTCTGCGGCAACGTCGCCGACCAGGAGCGGTGCGGCATCTGCCGTGACGCCAGGCGCAACCGCGCGTCGATCTGCGTTGTGGAGGAGCCGAAGGACGTCGCGGCCATCGAGCGCACCCGCGAGTACCGCGGCCTCTACCACGTGCTCGGTGGGGCGCTCAGCCCCATCGACGGCATCGGCCCCGACGACCTCCGCATCCGGGAGCTCGTGCAGCGGCTCGCCGATGGCGAGGTGCAGGAGGTCATCCTCGCCACCGACCCGAACATGACCGGCGAGGCCACCGCCACCTACCTGTCGCGGCTGCTGCGCACCATGGACGTGCCGGTCAGCCGGCTCGCATCCGGCCTGCCGGTCGGTGGCGACCTCGAGTACGCCGACGAGGTCACCCTCGGCCGCGCCTTCGAGGGCCGGCGGCTCGTCGACCACTGATCGACCGGCTCCTCCCGCACGTCGCACCCGGAGGCCGGGGATCGCGCGGATACAATCGCGCATGCTCGTCCCCATAGGTGCAGGCACCTGTCTCGACGTCGAGGACACGGGTCGCGGACCCGCCGTCGTCCTCGTCCACGGGTGGCCCGTCACGGCGCTCCACTGGCGGCACGTCGTCCCGGCGCTCACCCGCTCCGGCTACCGCGCCATCGCGGTCGAAGCCCGCGGGCTCGGCGACACGTCCACCGGATCCGGCGACCTCGCGAAAGCGACCCTCGCCGGCGAGGTGCTCGCCGTGCTCGACGCGCTCGGCGTCGGACGGTTCGCGGTCGTCGGCCACGACTGGGGCGGCACCATCGCCGTGCTCATGGCCGCGCAGCAGCCCGGCCGCGTCGCCGCGATCGTCGTCGAGGAGGACGTGCCGCCCGGCATCGAGGTCGAGGCCACCGAGTCGGAGACCTACCCGACCTGGCACCGGTCGCTGTTCCAGGCGCCGGAAGGCGTCGCGGAACGGCTCCTCGCGGGGCGGCACGACGCCACCGTCGACGCCTACCTCGACGGCAGCGCCGGACCGGCGGGCCTCGACTTCGACGCCCACGTCGCCTACATGGGCGCGTACTCCGGCGACGACCGGCTGAAGGCGACCCTCGCCCTGTACCGGGCCGAGGCGACGGACGCGCGGGTGGTGCGCCGCGCCATCCGGCGCCGGCTGCAGGTGCCCGGCCTCGCCGTCGCCGGGCGCTACGGCCGGGGGACCCAGGTCGCGGAGGGCCTCGCGCACTCCGTCGCCCGCGTGCACACCGTTCTCGCGAAGGACGCCGGGCACTACCCGGCCGAGCAGTCGCCCGACACGGTCAACAGCGCGCTCATCCCCTTCCTCCGCGCGGCCTGACCGTCGCCCGGGCTGCGCGGCGCGCACCGCATCATGCCGCCCGGGCCGCTCCGCCTGAGGAGCCGCGTGCCCGGACGGATCCGCACGCCGCCGCGGCTGGAGGATGCGTGCCCCGCCGGGACGCCGGATCCGGCCGTCGGCGCCCCACGCCAGCCCGCCGATAGACTCCCTTGTCCCATCCGGAAGGACCTCCAGGTGAGCCTCATCGTGCAGAAGTTCGGCGGATCCTCCGTCGCCGACGCCGAGAGCATCAAACGGGTCGCGAAGCGCATCGTCGAGACCCGCAAGGCGGGCAACGACGTCGTCGTGGCCGTCTCCGCGATGGGTGACACGACCGACGAGCTGCTGGACCTCGCGCACGAGGTCACGCTGCTGCCCGCGCCGCGCGAGCTCGACATGCTGCTCACGGCGGGGGAGCGGATCTCGATGGCCCTGCTCGCCATGGCGATCCGCAGCATGGGCCACGACGCCCGCTCGTTCACCGGGAGCCAGGCCGGCATGATCACCGACGCCCAGCACGGGCAGGCGCGGATCGTCGACGTCACGCCCGGCCGGGTCCGCGCCGCCCTCGACGAGGGCGCGATCGCCATCGTCGCGGGGTTCCAGGGCTTCAACCGGGGCACCGGCGACATCACCACACTGGGCCGGGGCGGCTCCGACACGACCGCGGTCGCGCTCGCCGCGGCGCTCGAGGCCGACACCTGCGAGATCTACACCGACGTCGACGGGATCTTCACCGCCGATCCGCGCGTGGTGCCGCGGGCCCGACGGATCGCCCGCATCTCGAGCGAGGAGATGCTCGAGCTGGCGGCCGGCGGGGCGAAGGTGCTGCACATCCGTGCCGTGGAGTACGCGCGCCGGCACGGCGTCACCCTGCATGTCCGCTCCTCCTTCAACAACAAGGAGGGCACCATCGTGTACAACCCGGCGGCGCCGGGACTCGACGAGAAGGGAGAACCCGTGGAGGAACCGGTCATCGCGGGGGTCGCCACCGACCTCGGCGAGGCGAAGATCACCGTCGTGGGGGTGCGGGACGAACCCGGCCGCGCCGCGGAGATCTTCACCACCGTCGCCCGCACCGGCGCGAACATCGACATGATCGTGCAGAACGTGTCGGCCGCCTCGACGGGCCTCACCGACATCTCGTTCACGCTGCCGAAGGCGTCCGCGCAGTCCGTGATCGCGGCGCTCAGCGCCGACCAGGCGCGGCTCGGCTACCTGACGCTGCAGCACGACGACCAGATCGGCAAGCTCGCGCTCGTGGGCGCCGGGATGCGGACGAACTCGGGCGTCTCCGCCCAGCTCTTCCGCGCGCTCGCCGATGCGGACATCAACATCGAGATGATCTCGACGAGCGAGATCCGCATCTCCGTGGTCACCCGGGCGGACACGGTGCAGGCCGCGGCGATCGCGGTGCACGCGGCCTTCGGGCTCGACGGCGAGACCGAGGCCATCGTCTACGCGGGAACCGGCCGGTGAGCGGCCTCCGGGTCGGCGTCGTCGGCGCCACGGGTCAGGTCGGCGGGGTGATGCGCCGGCTCCTCACCGAGCGGGACTTCCCGATCGAGGAGATCCGCTTCTTCGCCTCGGCGAGGTCGGCCGGAACGACGCTGCACTTCCGGGGCGAGGACGTCGTCGTCGAGGACGCCGCGACGGCGGATCCCTCGGGCCTCGACGTCGCCCTGTTCTCTGCAGGGGCCACGACGTCACGCGCCCAGGCGCCGCGGTTCGCCGCGGCCGGCGCGATCGTGATCGACAACTCCTCCGCCTGGCGGATGGATCCGGACGTCCCGCTCGTCGTGAGCGAGGTGAACCCGCACGCCGTGGACGAGGCGCGCAAGGGGATCATCGCGAACCCGAACTGCACGACGATGGCGGCGATGCCGGTGCTGAAGGTGCTGGACACTGCGGCCGGGCTCACCCGCCTCGTCGTCAGCACCTATCAGGCGGTGTCGGGCAGCGGCCTCGGCGGCGTCGCGGAGCTGAAGGGGCAGATCGAGCGGGGCGTCGCCTCCGGGCGCCTGGAGGAGCTCGTGCACGACGGATCCGCGGTCGATCTCGGCCGACCGGAGATGTACGTGGCGCCGATCGCGTTCGACGTGCTGCCGTTCGCCGGCAACCTCGTCGACGACGGCGAGGGCGAGACCGACGAGGAGAAGAAGCTCCGGAACGAGAGCCGCAAGATCCTCGAGCTGCCGGGGCTGCTCGTGTCGGGCACCTGCGTGCGCGTGCCGGTCTTCACCGGGCACTCCCTGTCGGTCAACGCCGAGTTCCGTGAGCCGATCACGCCGGCGCAGGCGCGGGAGCTGCTCGACGGCGCCCCCGGCGTGCAGCTCGCCGACGTGCCGACGCCGCTCGCGGCAGCCGGCATCGACCCGAGCCTCGTCGGCCGCATCCGCCAGGACGAGGGCGTGCCCGACGGCCGAGGGCTCGCGCTGTTCATCAGCAACGACAACCTGCGCAAGGGCGCCGCCCTGAACGCCGTGCAGATCGCCGAGTTGCTCGCCGCGAGGGTCGCCGCCACCCGCTGACCGCGCCGCGAGGGCGCTCACCGACGGCCGGCACCCCCGGGCGGGGGCGCGGGTGCGCAGCACGCGCGGCGTACTGTTGACGCGTGGCGACAGACGAACCGATCGACGTCGTGCTGATCGGCGGGGGCATCATGAGCGCCACGCTCGGCACCCTGCTGCACGCACTTCAGCCTGACTGGTCCATCCGCATCTACGAGCGCCTCGGCGCCGTCGCGGAGGAGAGCAGCAACCCCTGGAACAACGCGGGCACCGGCCACGCGGCCCTCTGCGAGCTGAACTACACGCCGGAGCGGCCCGATGGCACGATCGACATCGCGAGCGCCGTCAAGGTGAACGAGCAGTGGCAGCTCTCCCGCGAGTTCTGGTCGTCCCTCGTGACGAACGCGCGGCTGCCCGTGGGCACGGGCTTCATCAACTCCACCCCCCACATGACGTTCGTGCGGGGCGCCGAGAACGTCGACTTCCTGCGCCGGCGCTGGGAGGCCCTCACGGCGAACCCGCTCTTCGCGGGCATGGAGTACAGCGAGGACCCCGCCGTCATCCACGGGTGGGCGCCGCTGCTCGTGCTCGGCCGCAACAAGGCAGAGCCGATCGCGGCGACCCGCACCGAGCAGGGCACCGACGTCGACTTCGGCGCCCTGACCCGGGCCCTGACCGATGCGCTCGTCGCGGACGGCGGGCAGCTGCTGCTGAACACCGAGGTCACCGGGCTCAAGCGCGAGCGCGACGGCCTGTGGCGGATCCGGGCGAAGCAGCTCGTCGGCATGTCGAAGCACGAGGTGCGGGCGCGCTTCGTGTTCGTCGGTGCGGGCGGCTGGGCGCTGAAGATGCTGCAGAAGTCCGGTATCCCCGAGGCGCGCGGCTTCGGCGTCTTCCCGATCAGCGGCGAGTTCCTCCGTGCCGACGACCCGGACCTCGTCGCGAAGCACCACGCGAAGGTCTACGGCAAGGCAGAGGTCGGCTCGCCGCCGATGAGCGTGCCGCATCTCGACACCCGGATCGTCGACGGCAAGGCCTCGCTGATGTTCGGGCCCTACGCCGGCTTCTCGCCCCGCTTCCTGAAGCAGGGGAGCCTGCTCGACCTCTTCCTGTCGGTCAAGCCGCACAACCTGATCCCGATGCTCGCGGTCGCGAAGGACAACCTCGGCCTGCTCAAGTACCTCATCGGGCAGCTGCTCGCGACGCGCACCAAGAAGTTCGCCGCGCTCCAGGGCTTCATGCCGGAGGCGAAGGAGAGCGACTGGGTCAAGATCGTCGCCGGCCAGCGCGCGCAGGTGATCAAGAAGGACCCGAAGAAGGGCGGCGTGCTGCAGTTCGGCACCGAGGTCGTCACCGGGGCCGACGGCACGATCGCCGGCCTGCTCGGTGCCTCGCCCGGCGCCTCGACGAGCACGTCGATCATGCTCGACGTGCTGCGCCGGTGCTTCCCGGAGCGGATGCCCCCCTGGGAGCCCGAGCTGAAGGCCATGATCCCCAGCTTCGGCCGCATGCTGTCCGACGACCCGGCGGCCGTCGAGCGGATCCACGCGGTGACGGCGCGTGCCCTGGGGCTCATCGCCTGACTTGACCCCCGCTCGAACACGTGTTCGAATAAGGGTATGAGATGGGCGGGGCAGCAGCTCGATGCGCCGAGCGCTGACTCCCTGCCGGGGCTCGCGCGGCTGAACAACCTCGTCCGGACGGTCCGTACGCCGGAGTTCGCGGGCGTCACCTTCTACGAGGTGCTCGCGAAGTCGGCCCTGAACAAGGTGCCGGGATCCGTTCCGGGCACGCAGTACGGCTGGACGATCAACCCGTACCGCGGCTGCTCGCACGCCTGCGTCTACTGCTTCGCCCGGCCGACGCACGCCTACCTCGAGTTCGCCGACGCGGGCGCCTTCGACTCCGAGGTGATCGTGAAGGTCAACGTCGGCGACGTGCTCGCGAAGGAGCTGCGCCGGCCGTCGTGGACGCGCACGCCGGTTGCCCTCGGCACCAACACGGATCCCTACCAGCGGGCGGAGGGGCGCTACCGGCTCATGCCCGGCGTGCTGGAGGCGCTCGCCGCATCCGGCACACCCGTCTCGATCCTCACCAAGGGCACGCTGCTGCGACGGGACGTGCCGCTGCTCGCCCGGCTCTCGGAGGAGGTGCCGGTCGATCTCGCCATGTCGATCGCGGTCTTCGACGACGACCTGCAGCACGCCGTGGAGCCCGGCACCCCGACCACGGCCGCGCGGCTCGCCACAGTCGCCGCAGTCCGCGAGGCCGGACTGCCCTGCGGGGTGTTCCTGATGCCGGTGCTGCCCTACCTCACCGACACCGTCGAGCATCTCGATCGGGCGCTCGCCGCGATCAAGGCCGCAGACGCGAGCTTCGTGCTCTGGTCGGCGCTCCATCTGAAGCCCGGCGTGAAGGACTGGTACCTCGACTGGCTGGCCCGCACGCATCCGCAGCACCTGCGTGCCTACCGGGGCATGTACGCAGAGGGGTCGTATGCGCCGAAGGCGTACCGGCAGTGGCTCGCGTCCCGGATCCGGCCCCTTCTCGCGAAGCACGGGCTCGCCGTCGGCAGCGCAGACGACGCGACGGGCGCGGTCCGGTCGCGCGCCGCCGGGATCGTCCCGGGGCCGCCGCACCCCCCGTCCGCGGTGCAGCCGGCCCTCTTCTGACCCCCTTCTGTACCCCAGTCCAGGGCGCATTCCGCGGAATTCCGGGGCTCGACCGAGCGCGGAGCGAGGCGCGGGGGGCACAATCGGGGTACAAACCGCTCGGTCGCACCCCGACCGACGGACACCCGATCCACACCCACGGAGAACCATGTCGGTCGACGAGACCTCACGGGACCAGGCGTCCCACCCGGCCGTGCCCACGGTCATCGGTGGTGCCATGCGCGCCCCCCGGCCCGCTGCGGCGCCCGCCCAGCAGCAGCCCGCGCAGCAGGCCGAGCCCCGCCGGGTCCGCGTCGCTCTGCTCGACGACCATGAGGTGCTCCTCGAGAGCATCGCCTCCTGGATGCGTGCGAACGCCGAGGACTTCGACGTCGTGCTCACCGCGGCGTCGTGGCTGCAGCTCGTGCACAGCCCGGCCTTCCCCACCGACCTCGTCTTCATCGACGTCCAGCTGAAGGAACCCGTCTCCATCGAGGCCCGCGTGCGCACCTGCCGCGCCGCCGGCGCGAAGGTCATCGTGCTCACCGGCCTCGACACCGCGGACCTCCGCGACCGCGCGCTGAAGGCGGGCGCCTCGGCCTTCGTGTCCAAGTCCCAGCCGCTCGGCGAGGTGATGGCCGTCGCCCGGGAGGTGATGGGCCTCGCCTCCGGCACCCCGGTGCCGCGTCCATGGCGACCGCTGCCCGCCGCCGCCGTCACGCTCGAGAAGCCCCGCCTCAGCGTCGGCGAGGAGGAGGCGCTCCGGCTGTACGCCGGTGGCCGCTCCACCCTCGAGGTCGCGGAGGAGATGCACGTGCAGTTCGAGACCGCGAAGACGTACCTGCGGCGCGTGCGCGAGAAGTACTCGAAGGCCCGCCGCCCGGCGAGCCGCAAAGCCGACCTCATCCGGCGCGCGGCGGAGGACGGCTACCTGCAGTGACCGACGCCGCCGGCAGGGCGGCGGGTCCAGGATGAGGGCATGAGGTCCTCGTGCTGAAGCGGTCCGAGATCGAGGCGGCCATCGACGCCGCCGTCACGCTGGCGGGGGAGCACCGTTTCCCGCTCCCGCCGTTCGCCTCGTGGTCGCGCGAGCAGTGGCTCGATCGTGCCGCCGAGCTGAAGGTGCCGCTCGAGCGCGGGCTCGGCTGGGACGTCACGGATTTCGGCCGCGGCGACTTCGCGCGCACCGGGCTCACCCTGCTGACCCTCCGCAACGGCACCCTCGCGGAGCAGGCGGCGGGCCTCGGGCAGACCTACGCGGAGAAGCTGCTGCACGTGCGCGTCGGGCAGGAGACGCCCTTCCACCTGCATCCGCGCAAGACGGAGGACATCCTGAACCGCGGCGGCGGGGACCTCGTCGTCGAGCTCGTCCATCCGGACGACGCGGACTCGCCGGTGCGCGCGCTCGTGAACGGGCTGCCCCACACGGTCGCGCCGGGTGAGCGGCTGCGGCTCGCACCCGGTCAGGGCGTGCAGGTGCCCCGCGGCATCCGCCACCGCTTCTGGGCCGAGGGCGAGGAGGTGCTCGGGGGCGAGGTCTCGAGCGTGAACGACGACGAGAGCGACAACGTGTTCCTGCTCGAGTCGCCGCGCTACCCGGGCATCGACGAGGACGTGCCCGCGCGACGGCTGCTCGTGGGGGAGTACGGCACGATCCTCGGCGCATCCTCGACAGGCGCTCGCTAGCCTGCCCACGAGTCCGCGCGCCGTCGCCGGGCCGGAAGGAGCCCGCCATGGCCGTCCTCGATCGTTTCGACCTGACCGGCCGCACGGCCGTCGTCACCGGCTCCACGCGGGGACTCGGCCGCGCGTTCGCCCGGGCACTCGCGGAGGCGGGCGCGAACATCGTGATCGTCGGCCGGAACGCCGCCGGCGCCGCGGAGGTCGAGCAGGAGCTCGGCGCGCTCGGCGTCGGCACCCTCGTCGTTCTCGCCGACATGACCGTGCGTGCCGACATCGAGCGGATGCTCGCGGAGAGCGTCGACCGGTTCGGCCGGATCGACGTGCTCGTGAACAACGCCGGCGCCTGCATCCACAAGCCGGCCCTCGAGGTGACGGACGAGGAGTGGCGCGACGTGATGGGCGTGAACCTCGACGGCCTCTGGATCGCCAGCCAGGTGTTCGGGCGGCACATGATCGAGTCGGGCGGGGGCGTGATCGTGAACATCGGCTCGATGTCGGCCTCGATCGTCAACCGGCCGCAGTGGCAGCCCGCGTACAACGCGTCGAAGGCGGCCGTGCACCACCTCACCCGGAGCCTCGCCGCGGAGTGGGCGCCGCATGGCGTCCGCGTCAACGCGCTCGCGCCCGGCTACATGCACACCGACATGACGCCGCTGCACGAGCCGCGCTTCCAGCGGTACTGGATCGAGGACACACCCCAGCAGCGCGCGGGCGAGCCCGACGAGCTGGCCGGCGCGATCGTGTTCCTCGCGAGCGACGCCTCGAGCTTCATGACGGGATCCGTGCTCACGATCGACGGCGGCTACAGCGTCTTCTGATCCGCCGCGGCGCAGGCTGATCCCATGGAGTACACCCACCTCGGCCGATCCGGCCTCACCGTCTCGCGCCTCTGTCTCGGCACCATGAACTTCGGCATGGAGACGGAGGAGGCCGACAGCTTCGCGATCATGGACGCCGCGCACGAGCACGGCATCAACTACTTCGACACCGCCAACCGCTACGGCGGCAAGACCGGACCCGGCGGCACGGAGTCGATCCTCGGGCGCTGGTTCGCGCAGGGGGGCGGCAGGCGGGAGCGCACGGTGCTCGCCACGAAGCTCTACGGCGAGATGGACCCCTGGCCGAACAACGCGAAGCTGTCGGCGCTGAACATCCGGCGGGCGCTCGACGCCAGCCTCCTGCGGCTGCAGACCGACTACATCGACGTCTACCAGTTCCACCACATCGACCGGGACACGCCCTGGGACGAGATCTGGCAGGCGATGGAGGTCGCCGTCGCGCAGGGAAAGATCCTCTACGCCGGCAGCAGCAACTTCGCGGGCTGGCACCTCGCCACCGCGCAGGCGGAGGCCCGGCGGCGCGGCTTCACCGGACTCATCAGCGAGCAGTCGCTGTACAACCTGCTGCAGCGTGAGATCGAGCTCGAGGTGATCCCGGCCGCGCAGGCGAACGGCATCGGGATCATCCCCTGGTCGCCGCTGCAGGGCGGGCTCCTCGGCGGCGTCGTGCGCAAGGAGCGCGAGGGCAGCCGCCGTACGACGGGCCGGGCCGCCGAGACGCTCGCTGCGCATCGGGAGCAGATCGAGCAGTACGAGGACTTCGCGGAGGAGCTCGGTGCGGAGCCGGGCGACGTCGCGCTCGCCTGGCTGCTGCACCAGCCGGCCGT
>NZ_JAODBE010000026.1 GCF_025463795.1 Amnibacterium sp. | reverse complement strand
CGAAGGCGGCCGGGCCGGCGAGCGCCGCGACGAGCGATGCCGCGATGGCGATCGGCGCGGCGACGGCCAGCCGGGGCAGCACGATCAGCGCGGCCGCGCCGAGCAGGCCCGCGGCTCCGACGACGGGCGGCAGCCACGGCAGGAAGTTCTGGGCGGCGGACAGCAGCACCACCGCCCACACCGTGGTGAGGACCACGAGCGCCGCGGCGACGATCCGGGCCCACAGCGCGTCGCGGCGCTGCCACAGCTGCGCCGCGCCGACGCCCACGAGACCGCCGATCGCGGGTGCGAGCGCCACCGAGTAGTAGGGGTGGATGATCCCCGCACCCAGACTGAAGGCGAGGCCGGTCACGACGAGCGTGCCGCCGAGCAGCAGCACGGCGGCTCGGCCGGCGTCGACCCGCGGCCGTCGCCAGGTGATGACGAGCCCGAGCACGAGCATGCCGAGCGCGGCGGGGAGCAGCCAGCTGATCTGGCTCGCGAAGTCCGAGCCGAACAGCCGCAGCAGGCCGGTCGGGCCCCACATGCCGCCCGTCGCCCTCCCGCCACCGCCACCGGTGACGGACCCGGTCTCCTGGCCTGTGAGGCGGCCGAAGCCGTTGTACCCGAAGGTCAGCTCCAGGAAGTCGTTCGTCTGGGAGCCGCCGATGAAGGGCCGCAGGTTCGCGGGCACCAGCTCCACGATCGCCACCCACCAGCCGGCCGCCAGCACGAGGGTGCCGAGCGCCCCGGCGAGGTGGGCCAGCCGCACGCCGATCCGGCGCGGAGCGGCGAACAGGTAGACGCCGCCGAGCACCGGCACGACGAGGAAGGCCTGGAGCTGCTTGGTCAGGAAGCCGAACCCGATCGCGACCCCCGCCCAGAGGACCCACCGCGCCCGGCCGTCCTCGATGCCGCGGAGCGTGAGGTACGTCGCGAGCGTGACGAGGAGCACGAGCAGGGCGTCCGGGTTGTTGAACCGGAACATGAGCACCGCCACCGGCGTGATCGCCGTCGCCGCCCCCGCGATGAGCGCCGCGCCCGGCGAGAACCGGCGCCGCACGATCAGGTAGACGAGCGCGACCGTCGCGACGCCCATCAGGGCCTCGGGCAGCAGGATGCTCCAGGTGCTCAAGCCGAAGATCCGCACCGAGAGCGCCATCACCCAGAGCGAGGCGGGCGGCTTGTCGACCGTGATCGAGTTGCCCGCGTCGGAGGAGCCGTAGAGGAAGGCCTCCCAGTTCGTGGCCCCGGCCTGCACGGCCGCGGAGTAGAACGCGTTCGCCCAGCCGCTCGCGGCCAGGTCCCACACGTAGAGCACGGCGGCGAGCGCGAGCAGGCCGAGGAACCCCGGGCGCACCCAGGCGGCGTCGGACTCGCGTCCGCGCCAGGCGGCACGGGCGAGGCGGGCGGCCCGGGGGCCGATCCGGGCAGGCGTCGCGGGCGTCGCGGTGCCGGCGGAGTCGGATCCGGAGAGGGTCGAGGTCACTGCGCGGCCTCCAGGGTCTCAGGGGATTCGGTCGTGGCCGGCGGCGCGGGCACCGGTGCGGGGCGCCGCTGCGGAGCCGCGCGGTGGGTGCGGAACACCCAGGCGCGCAGCAGCACGAAGCGGAGCACGGTGGCGACGAGGTTCGCGCCGGTGAGCACGAGGATCTCCTCGGCAGGCGACGCGTGCGGGATCACGTCGTGCAGTGTGACGAGCGAGCCGCTCGTGATGCACCAGGCGAGCCCGAAGACGACGAGGCCCTGGATCTGGTGCCGCACCGCGCCGACGCGCCCCGTGACGCCGAAGGTGAACCAGCGGTTCACGCCCGTGTTCGCGACGGCCGTGAGCAGCAGCGCGAGGAAGTTCGCGGCCTGCTCGCCGAACAGCGGTCGCAGCACGAGGAAGAGGAGCGCGAAGGCGAGGGTCGACAGCACGCCCACGATCCCGAAGCGCAGCACCTGCGAGAGGAAGCGCGGCGGAGTGGTCGGGCCGATCGGCCCGCGGCCGAGTTCCTCGGCGATCGCCTCGACCGGGATGCGGTGCCGCCCGAGGTCGTTCAGCAGCCGCCAGATGCCCTTCAGGTCGTCGATCGCGGTGCGCCTCAGGTCGACCCGGCTGTCCGGATCGTCCGTCCAGTCGACCGGCACCTCGTGGATCCGAAGGCCCGAGCGCTCCGCGAGCACGAGCAGCTCCGTGTCGAAGAACCAGCTGTCGTCCTGCACGAGCGGCAGCAGCCGGGCCGCGGCCTCACGGGTGATCGCCTTGAACCCGCACTGGGCGTCGCTGAACGACGCCGAGAGCACGGTGCGGACGAGACCGTTGTAGGAGCGGGAGATGAACTCGCGCTTCGTGCCGCGGATCACCCGGCTGGTGCGGGTGAGCCGGGTGCCGATGGCGACGTCGGAGTGGCCGGAGAGCAGCGGCGCGACGAGCGGGGCCAGTCCGGCGAGGTCGGTGGAGAGGTCGACGTCGAGGTACGCGAGGACCCGGGCGTTCGAGGAGCCCCACGCCGCCTTGAGCGCACGCCCGCGGCCCTTCGCGTCCAGGTGCAGCACCCCGACGTCCGAGAGCGAACCGGCGAGCCCCTCGGCGATCGTGAGCGTGCGGTCGGTGCTCGCGTTGTCGACGATCGTGATGCGCCAGTCGACCGCCAGATGGAGCGAGAGGTAGCGGTGGAGTCGCCAGATGCTCTCCTGCAGCACCCGCTCCTCGTTGTACACCGGCACGACGATCTCGACGTCGACGCGCTCGCTCCAGAGGTTCATGAGGAGGATCGTGAGCGGGCGCCCTATGGCCCGCCTATGACGCCTCGATGAAGCGCAGACGGACGTGCGGCCTGCAGGATCCCGTGCGCGGTGCAGGACGGATCCGGGCCGCCGATCCTGCGCACCGCTCACGGTCCTGCAGGTCGCACGGAAGGGCGTCAGGCGGGCGCCGCGTCGAGGGCCGGGTCGACCGGCTCGACCGGATCGACGGGCTCGACCCCCTGCTCCGCGGCCAGCTCCGCGTAGAGCCCGCCGAGGCGGACGAGGTCGCTGTGCGTGCCGCGCTCGACGATCCGCCCGCCGTCGATCACGAGGATCTCGTCGGCGCCGAGCACGGTCGAGAGCCGGTGCGCGATCGCGAGCGTCGTCCGACCGCTCGAGGCCGCGTCGAGCGCCTCCTGCACGATCCGCTCCGAGACGGAGTCGAGCGCGCTCGTCGCTTCGTCCAGCAGCACCACGGGCGGGTTCTTCAGCAGCACCCGCGCGATCGCGACCCGCTGCTTCTCGCCCCCGGACAGCCGGTAGCCACGCTCCCCCACCACGGTGTCGTAGCCGTCCGGGAAGCGCGCGATCGTCTCGTGGATGTTCGCGCCGCGTGCCGCCGCCTCGATCTGCTCGTCCGTGGCGTCGTCCTTGGCGTAGCGGAGGTTGTCGCGGATGGTCGCGTGGAAGAGATACGTCTCCTGACTCACGATGCCGATGCGGGACAGCAGCGACGACTGCTTCAGGCGCCGCACGTCGACGCCGGCGAAACGCACCCCTCCGCCGGTCACGTCGTACAGGCGGGGCAGCAGGTAGCCGATCGTCGTCTTGCCCGCACCCGAGGGGCCGACGAGGGCGGTGAAGCGTCCCGGGGCGACGGTGAAGCTCACGTCGTCGAGGATCCGAACCGGCTCGCGCTCGCCGGGCGCCGGCGGGTAGGCGAAGGAGACGTGGTCGAACTCGACGAGCCCGACCCGGTTCCCGGCCGGCACGTCGATGGCGTCGGGGGCGTCACGGATGGCGGGCTTCAGATCGAGGTACTCGAAGATCCGCGCGAACAGCGCCGTCGAGGTCTGCAGGTCGAGCGCGACGCGGAGCAGGCCGAGCAGCGGGAACGTGAGCCGGGACTGGACGGTGGTGAAGGCGACGATCGTGCCGGCCGTGATCGGCGCCCCGTTCGCGAGCAGCATCCCGGAGACCAGGTAGACGAGCGCGGGCACGACGAGCAGGAACACCTGCAGGATCGCGAAGAACCCCTGCCCGGTCATCTCCTGCCGGATCTGCAGGCGCAGCTGCCGCTCGCTCTCGGCGGCGTAGCGGGAGGTCTCGCTCCCCTGCCGGGTGAACGCCTTGGCGAGCAGGATGCCGGAGACGCTCAGCGCCTCCTGCGTGATCGCGGACAGCTCGGACAACGACTCCTGGGTCTTCGTCGCGATGCGCGCCCGCCGCTGCCCGACCCGGCGCTGCACCACGACGAGCAGCGGCAGGAGCAGCAGGGCGATGATCGTGAGCTGCCAGCTGAGCAGCACCATCGCCACGAAGGCGGCGAGCACCGTGACGGTGTTGCCGACGACGCTCGAGACGGTGTTGGACAGCACGTTCGAGACGCCGCCCACGTCGTTGGCGAGCCGCGACTGGATCACGCCGGTGCGGGTGCGGGTGAAGAAGCCGAGCTCCATGTCCTGCAGGCGCGAGAACAGCCGCACCCGCAGCGCGGCCGTCACGCTGTTCCCGACGGTCGCGGTGAGGTAGGTCTGCCACACGCCGAGCGCTTGGGAGATCGCCCAGACGACCACGATGGCGCCGACGATGGCCGTGAGCACGGGCAGGTCCGGATGCCCGGTCCTCGGGAAGAGGCCGTCGTCGAAGGCGCGCTGCGTGAGCAGCGGCGGCACCACGGTGAGCGCCGCCGTGATGAGCACGAGGGTGATCGTGACGGCGAGCCGCGCGCGGTGCGGGCGGAACAGGTGGGCGATGCGCCGGCCGAGATCCGGGACCTTCGGCGCCTTCGCGATCTCGTCGCGGGCGGCGGCCGCGTCGCGCCCGCCCATCCCGCCCCGGGGACCGCCGCGCACCATGCTCACAACCGCCAAGGGTAGGTCGGCGCGGGGTCGGTCCTGCGCGGTGCCCGCGGGCGCCTCCGGGTACCCGGTCCCCGAGGGCCGAGCACCGGCGGCGGACGACTGAACCGCATCACCTGAACGGGGGGCGGTAACCGCTCGGGATCAGGATCGCAACGGTTGCTGCAAACGCTTGCACTGCGCCTTGCCACTGCATAGGCCATCGTCTACGGTGACGCAGGGGCGCGCACCAGCGCTCAGACACAGCAGTCTGTGTTCCCGAACTCAAAGAGGAGTCCAATGAGAAAAGCGATGCGCGTCGCCGCAGCAGGCGCGACGCTCGCACTCACCACCATCGGACTGGTCGCGTGCTCCAGCACGTCCTCCAGCCCCGGCGGCGGAAGCAGCAGTGGCACGAAGATCGACAGCTCGCAGTACGGCCCCATCACGGTCGTGCAGGGCAAGGACAACAACGGCACCCTCCCGCTGCTGAAGGCCATGTGGGACAAGGCGTACCCCAAGACGCCGGTCACCTTCAAGCAGCAGTCGGACCAGGCCGACCAGCAGCTGCAGGACGACCTGCTGCACTTCCAGCAGAAGTCGTCGGACTACGACGTCATCTCGTCCGACGTGGTGTGGACCCAGCAGCTCGCGTCGAACCAGTACCTCCAGCCCCTCACCGGCGCCTACAAGCTCGACCAGTCCGCGATCGTCCCGGCCGTCCTCGCCACGTCGATGTACCACAACGTGCAGTACGCGGCGCCGCAGGCGACCGACTCGCAGATCCTCTACTACCGCAAGGACCTGCTCGGCTCGAAGCCCGTGCCCACGACGTTCGCGGAGCTGTTCGCGGACTGCTCGATCGCCAAGGCGAAGAACATCGGCTGCTACACCGGTCAGTTCGCCAAGTACGAGGGCCTCACCGTGAACTTCTCGGAGGCGGTCAACTCGGCTGGCGGCACGGTGGTCGACGCCTCGGGTAAGCCGACCCTCAACACGCCGCAGGCGAAGCAGGGTCTGCAGACGCTGGTCACCGCGTTCAAGAACGGCGACATCCCGGCCGACGCGATCACGTTCCAGGAGGAGCAGGGCCGCGCCGCGTTCGAGTCCGGCAAGTACCTCTTCTACACGAACTGGCCGTACGCCTACAGCCTCACCCAGAACGACCCGACGTCCTTCGCCAAGAAGAAGCCGTCGGCGCTCGGCATCGCCGGCTTCCCCGGCAAGTCGAGCCTGGGCGGCCACAACTGGGCGATCAGCAACTACTCGAAGCACAAGGGCACCGCGCTGCAGTTCCTGAAGTGGTTCCAGAGCCCCGCGGTCCAGAAGTTCGCCATCGAGAAGTCGTCCGCGGCCCCGGTGCTGAGCTCGCTGTACTCGGACTCGACGCTGACGGGCAAGTACAAGTACCTGCCGACCCTGAAGGCCTCGCTGGACAACGCGGTGGCGCGCCCGGCGACGCCGTACTACCAGGCGGTCACCACCGCGATCCAGAACAACGCCTACGCGGCCCTCAAGGGCTCGAAGACGGTGGACGCGGCGCTGAGTGACATGTCCACGGCGATCACCCAGGCCGCCAACGGCGGCTGATCCCGCTGCACTCGAGAGGGCCCGGGTGCCGACCACCCGGTCGGCACCCGGGCCCTCTCGCATCTCCCCCCGGTCACACGTGCAAGGAGGCATCATGACCACCGCGGATCCCACGACCGCGATAGCAACGTCCCCCGGTGACGGACGGCGACCGGGGCGCGACAGCCTCGACGCCAACCGGCGCCGAGAGGTCCGAAACGCATACCTGCTGCTGCTGCCCACGATCGTCGTGATGGCCGTCGTCGTCGGGTATCCGATCATCCTGTCGGTGTTCAACTCGTTCCAGGCCGACAGCCACATCGACCCCAACACCGGATTCGCCGTGACGGGCGGCTTCGTGGGGCTCGAGAACTACACCCACTGGCTCCTGCAGCAGTGCGCGACCGCGACCGGCACTCACGTCGCCTGCGCCTCGGGCACCCTCGCCGCCAGCTTCTGGAATTCCGTCTTCGTCACGTTCTTCTTCGCGGTCGTGACCGTCGTGCTCGAGACCATCTTCGGCCTCTGGATGGCGATCATCATGAACCGCAACTTCCGGGGCCGCGGCATCCTCCGCGCGGCCGTGCTCGTGCCGTGGGCCATCCCCACGGCCGTGACCGCGAAGCTCTGGTACTTCATCTTCGCGAACGGCGGCATCGCGAACACGATCCTCAACGCGAACATCATCTGGGGCTCCGACCTCTGGGCCTCCCGGTTCGCGATCGTGATCGCGGACACGTGGAAGACCACCCCGTTCATGGCGCTGCTCATCCTCGCCGGCCTCCAGCTCATCCCGGAGGACGTCTACGAGGCCGCACGCATGGACGGCGCGACGACCGTGCAGCAGTTCTTCCGCATCACGCTGCCGCTGCTGCGACCCGCGCTCGTGGTCGCGATCCTCTTCCGCACCCTCGACGCGCTGCGCATGTACGACCTGCCGCAGATCCTCACCGGGGGCGGCGGCGGTCGCGGTGACGCGACGACCACCCTCTCGATCCTCGTGGTCGATCAGGTGAAGTCGGGCCTGAACTCGGCGTCGGCCCTCTCGACCATCACGTTCATCATCATCTTCGTTGTCGCGTTCATCTTCATACGCCTCCTCGGCGCGAACATCACCGGCAGCGAGAAGAAGGCCAGGAAGGTGGCGAAGGAAGTATGAGCTCGACCTCTGTCGCTGGTCCCGCCAGCGCGACCGCGGAACGGCCGGTCTTCAGCGAGCTGACGCTCGCGAAGACGCGGGCCCGGCGCCGTCGGGCGGCCGGATCCGCCGCCCGCACCGCCATCCAGGCGGCGCTGATCGTGATCTGGTGCCTGCTGCCGTTCTACTGGATGATCGTCACCGCGTTCCGCGACGTCGGGTACACGTTCGAAGCGAACCCGCTGCCCGATCACGTGACGTTGAACAACTTCGCCACCGCGTTCGATCCGGCCAACAACCAGCTCGGCCTCGGCCTCGCGAACAGCCTCTTCATCGGCACGACGGTCACGATCATCGCGCTCGTGGTCGGCGTCTTCGCGGCCTATGCGCTCGCCCGGCTCACGTTCCCCGGCAAGGGGTTCGTCATGGGCTTCGTGCTCGGCGCCTCGATGTTCCCGGGCGTCGCGCTGCTCACCCCGCTGTTCGGCCTGTTCACGGACATCGGGTGGGCGGGCACGTACCAGGCGCTGATCATCCCCTACATCTCCGGCGCGCTGCCGCTCACGGTGTACACGCTGAACTCGTTCTTCCGCGAGATGCCGTGGGAGCTCGAGGAGGCGGCTCGGATCGACGGCTGCACGGCGGCGCAGGCCTTCCGGATCGTGATCCTCCCGCTGGCGGCGCCCGCGGTGTTCACGACCGCGATCCTCGCGTTCATCGCCAGCTGGAACGAGTACCTGCTCGCCTCGGTGCTGCACAGCAACCAGACGCAGACGGTGACGACGGTCATCGGGCAGTTCACGGGCAGCCAGCCCCACCAGGTGCCGTACACGGCCACCATGGCGGCCGGGGTGGTCGTGACCGTGCCGCTGATCATCCTCGTGCTGATCTTCCAGCGGCGCATCGTCGCCGGTCTCACCGCCGGCGGCGTCAAGGGCTGATGGACGGAAGGCGGCGGCGGGACCTGAAGGAGACCTTCGACCTCGGTCTCGGCTTCATCGGGTTCTTCGCCGTCGCCTTCGTCGGCATCACCCTGTGGCTCGAGATCACCAAGAAGGACGCGCTCGTGTCCGCGCTGACCGCGCTCGTCCTGATCCTGTTCGAAGTCGGCCTCTGGTTGCTCCGTCGGAGCGTGCTGAATCGCCCCGAGGGACCCGACGGCTCCTGATGCATCCAGTCGTGGAGGTGGGACCGTGACCAGCATCCACGACGTCGCGCGGTACACCGGGGTGTCCACCGCGACCGTCTCCCGGGCCCTGCGAGGCCTGCCGAACGTGTCGCCGCGCACCCGCCAGGCCGTGCAGGCCGCGGCGGCGGAACTGGGCTACGTGCCCTCCCCCTCGGCGGCCGGGCTCTCCAGCGGGCGGCATCACGCGGTCGGCGTCGTCATCCCCTACATGGGCCGCTGGTTCTACACGGAGGTCGTCGAGGGTGTCGACAGCGTGCTCCGGCGTGAGGGCTACGACGCCTTCCTCGTGAACCTCGGGGCGGGGCCGGGGGAGCGCGAGCGGCTCTTCCACAACGCGCTGCTGCGCAAGCGCGCTGACGCGGTGATCGCGCTCGGCATCGACTTCTCGAAGGAGGAGCGCCGGGAGCTGCGGTCGCTGCAGATGCCGGCGATCGTCGTCGGCGCTCCCGTCCGCGGGCTTCGCAGCGTCGGCATCGACGACTCGGTCGCCACCGCGCTCGCGATGGAGCACCTCGTCTCCCTCGGCCACAGCCGGATCGCCCACATCGGGGGCGAGAACGACTACGGGATGGACTACACCGTCGCCCTTGCGCGTCGCGACGCCTGGCGGGCGGCGCTGCAGACCCACGGGATCGCGGTCCGAGAAGACTGGTTCATCTCGGCCGGGTTCCAGATGCCGCCCGCGAAGCTCGCCGCCCGTGCGCTGCTGTCCGGACCCGACCGGCCGACGGCCGTGTTCGCCGGTTCCGACGAGATGGCCTTCGGGGTCCTCCTCGCCGCCGGTGAGCTCGGCCTGCGCGTCCCCGAGGACGTCTCGGTCATCGGCATCGATGACCACGCCTGGAGCGACGCCTTCGGGCTGACGACCGTGCGCCAGCATCCGCAGGTGCAGGGCGCGACGGCCGCCCGCATCGTGCTCGACGAGCTGCAGGGCATCCACGCCCGCCCGCGGACGGTGCGAGCCGAGTGCTCGCTCGTACTGCGCCGCACGACCGCTCCCCCGCTTCCGCAGGGCGAGCCCGCGGCGACGCTGCACCGACCGCTGGCTGTGCTCGAGCACACCTGACGCCCCGACCAGGGACGGACGCCGAAGGGCGCCACCCCAGCGGGGTGGCGCCCTTCGTGTTCGTCCGCGGACGACGACTTACTTCAGGGTGACGGTCGCGCCGGCCGACTCGAGCTGAGCCTTGGCCTTGTCGGCGGTCTCCTTGTTCGCGCCCTCGAGGACGGGCTTCGGGGCGCCGTCGACCAGCGCCTTCGCCTCGCCGAGGCCGAGGGAGGTCAGCGCACGGACCTCCTTGATCACCTGGATCTTCTTGTCGCCGACCGACTCGAGGATGACGTCGAAGGAATCCTTCTCCTCGACCTCTTCCGCGGGAGCGGCAGCGCCGCCACCCGCAGCGGCCACCGCGACGGGCGCGGCGGCGGTGACGTCGAACGTCTCCTCGAACTTCTTGACGAACTCGGACAGTTCGATGAGGGAGAGCTCCTTGAACGCGTCGAGGAGATCGTCGGTGCTGAGCTTGGCCATATGTGCCTCCTAGGGATGGATGACTGGGTCGGTTACCCGGCGCGGTGGATCCGGCCGGACGGATGGGAGCGGATTGCGCGCCTGCGCTGAACTCGTCAGAAGCAGTCGGTCAAGCCGCCTGCGCTGAACTCGTCAGAAGCAGTCGGTCAAGCCGCCTGCTTCTCCCGCAGTGCGTCGACCGTGCGGACGGCCTTCGACAGCGGCGCGTTGAACGCGTAGGCGGCCCGGGTGAGGGACGCCTTGAAGCCGCCCGCCGCGCGGGCGAGCAGCACCTCGCGGGACTCGAGGTCGGCGAGCCGCGTGACCTCGGCCGCGCTGAGCGGGGCACCGTCGAAGTAGCCGCTCTTCACGACGAGCAGCGGGTTCGTGCGGCTGAAGTCGCGGAGCGCCTTCGCGACGGCGACCGTGTCGCCGTGCACGAACGCGATGGCCGACGGGCCCGCGAGCTCGGCGTCGAACGCGGTGATGCCCGCGTTGTTCGCCGCGATCTTCGTGAGCGTGTTCTTCACCACGGCGAACGTGGCGTGCTCACGGATCGACGACCGCAGCTGCTTCAGCTGCGCCACGGTCAGGCCGCGGTACTCGGTGAGCAGAGCCGCGTTCGAGTTCTTGAACCCGTCGGTCAGCTCGGCCACAGTGGCTTCCTTCGTCGCCATGTGCACCTCCTGTCTTGATGGTCGTCACACCGCGAGCGGTGTGACGGCGTCGTTGGCTGGTCCGGCTCGCCCCGCGCGGGGCCGAGCCTCCCGTTCCCGGAATCGGCTCACCAGGAGCGTTCGGCTGATTCGGGTTCGGTCGTCCTTCGGTGCCTCGGGCCCCTCCTGGGCAAACAAAAAGCCCCGGCGCGAGGCGCACGGGGCGGTTCCGCCCGCAGAGCGGACGTCCTTCTCATGACACCTGCGCAGGTCGCCGGACCCTCACGGGTCCGGACCTTCGGCCACCGCACCCGGGGGCGCAGCGACGACCGGCGGTCTTCGGCGTCGTCAAGTGTAGCGGATGCGGACCGTCCCCCCGTCCGATCCTGACGGTTGCCAAATCCTGCGGGAAGAACGACCCCGTTCCCGCAAGAAGTGGCGACCGTCTAGGAGGGGTGGACCTCCGCGCAGACGCTGAGATGCGGGACGCCGTCGACGTCGAAGTCCTCGACGAGGCGCAGGCGGCCGTCGTGGTCCTGCTCGATGCGGGAGCTCGCTCCGCCGGCGACCGGCTCGCCGCCGGAGACCAGTGCGTGCACGAAGCGCACCGCGATGATCGATCCGGAGCGGGTGCCGACGAAGCGGCCCGTCGCCACCGTGTCGCCGGTGTACTCACCCCAGAGCACGCCGTCGGCCTCGTGGTAGACGAAACGCGTAGGCGCATCCGGATCGACCCGGCTCGCGGTGGAGGAGACCATGTCGAACACGCGCCCGTCGAGCGACACCATGCGTCCATCCAAGCGCGGACCTGCGCCTTCCGGCCTCATCCGGGCCGTTCGGGGTCGGAACCCGGCACGCGTGCGTCGCGGCGCGCTCAGCTCGGGATGTAGTTGAACGTGTCCGGGTCGGGCCCGGTGCGCTCGTCCCGGTTCAGGCTCGTGATGTCGCCCATGTCGGCGTCGCTCAGCTCGAAGTCGAAGAGTTCGAAGTTCTCCTGCACGCGCGCGCGGGTGACGGACTTCGGGAAGACGATGTCGCCGCGCTGGAGATGCCAGCGGAGCGTCACCTGCGCGGTCGACCGCTCGAGCCGGTTCGCGATCCGCACGAGCACCGGGTCCTTCAGCACGTTGCCCTGCGCGATCGGCGACCAGGCCTCGGTCGCGATCTGGTGCTCCCGGTCGTACTCGCGCATGTCCTCCTGCGTGAGGTACGGGTGGATCTCGATCTGGTTGACGGCCGGCACGACCGTGGTCTCCGCGAGGAGCCGATTCAGGTGGTGCTGCTTGAAGTTCGAGACGCCGATGGCGCGCACCGTGCCGCCCTCGTACATCCGCTCCATCGCCTTCCACGTCTCGACGAAGTCGAGGACGCCGGGCAGCGGCCAGTGCATGAGGAAGAGGTCGATGTAGTCGATGTCGAGCACGTCGAGCGACTGCTGGAAGGCGCGGGCGGCCTCCTCCGGATCGTGGAAGCCGTTGTTCAGCTTGCTGGTGACGAAGATCTCGCCACGGTCGATGCCGGACTCGCGGACCGCCTCACCGACCTCCTTCTCGTTGCCGTACATCTCCGCCGTGTCGATGTGGCGGTAGCCGACCTCGAGGGCCGCGAGGGTGGCCTCGCGGGTCTGCTCGGGCTCGATCTGGAAGACACCGAAGCCGAGCTGGGGGATCTCCACCCCGTTGTTCAGCGTGATCGTGGGGACCGCCGTCGTCGTAGCCATGCCGGAAGGCTACGCGGCATCGTCTGAGCGGTGCCCCGGCGTCCGCTGCGCGACGGGCTCAGGAGGCAGGCCGCAGATCGACCGTCAAGGCGCGGTGGTCGGAGAGGTCGTCGCCCGAGATCCGCACGGACTCGATCGCGTAGCGGTCGGGCACGAGGAAGTAGTCGTCGTTCTCGTGGGAGAGGGGCCGGGACATGTAGTCGCGCCCCTCCGAGGTGAGCCGGCCCCAGCCCCGCCACAGCTCCGCGTGCCGTTCGAGGTGGTCGACGTTGAAGTCGCCACCGAGGATGCGGCGCTCCCCTCGCGACTCCTGCATCCGCAGCACCTCCTCCAGGTTGTGCAGCGCGAAGTCGTCGCGCACCGAGAGGTGCACGTTCATCAGGGGCCAGATCGCGCCGCCGACGTCCACATCGGCGAGCTGCACGATGCGCTGGTGCGGGTCGCCCTGCTCGTGGTGCAGCACGAGCGCCTCGGTGGCGGGCACCGGATGCCGGCTGAGCAGGCCGAGGCCCTCGCGGTAGTCCTCGACCACCCGGCCGCGCTGCAGCCGGGTCACGGACTCGTGCCGGTAGGGGAAGCCGAGTGCCCGGCCGAGCAGATCGACCTGCGTCACCGGCGAGATCTCGGGCAGCCAGACCACCTCCTGGAACAGGATCACGTCGGGCGCCGCCTGCTGCAGGTAGGCGACGACGCGCGGCATGCGGGCTTCCCAGTCGGCGAAGCCCTGGAGGTTCAGGGAGGTGATGCGCATGGCCGGGCCATTCTCCCGGAGCGCGGGTCCGCGGACCCTGCTCGTGCGGACCCCTCGCCCAGGAGACGCTCCCCGGCTACGCTGCGGCGGGCACGCTCGAGGCGAACGGCACGATCAGCCCCGCGGGGCGCGACGACGCGCGAACGCGCATCCTCGACGAGCAGTGCGCACCGGCCTCAGCGCCGGTCGGGCGCCGCGACGTCGTCCCAGCCCTGCTGCGGCGTCCCGCAGGTCTCGCGGAACACGTACTGGGAGGGCCGCTTGCGCTCCGCGCTCGTCCAGTCGATCGCAGGCCGGCGGTCCTGCTCGGGCAGGTAGCCGAGCCGGTAGACGGCCATGAGCTCGAGGTCGGCCGGCACGTGCAGCAGCGCCTCGATGCGCGCCCACTGCCCGGGCACCTCCATCGGGAAGGACACGAACTGGATGCCCATCCCGAGCTCCGTGGTGGTGAGCCACACGTTCTCCATCGCCGCACCCATGCTGAACACGGAGTAGAACGACGAGAGCTCGCCCGGCCGGTACTCCGAGCGGTCGAGAAGCACGGCCAGCAGCAGCGGAGAACCGGCGACGAGCCGCCGGTTCTCCGCGCCGAGTGTCTGCGGCACCCGCATCGCGTTCATGAGCTTCTGCCCGCGCGAGGTGAAGACCTGGCCGGTGAACGGCCGGAGCGGCGCCGGCAGCCGGTCGAACAGCATCCCGTCGCGCCGCCGCTCCATCTCCGCCCGGCTGAACCGGAAGTACGGCTTGTAGCGCTCGAAGAACGTGCCGTTGCCCATCGCCTCGGTCATGCTCGCGCCGCTGATGTCGGCGATCGCGTCGATCGTCTCCCGGCGCTCCACCAGCACGAACCGCCACGGCTGGCTGTTCAGCTGCGACGGCGCGCGGCTCGCGACCTCCATGAGCAGGCGCTGGTGCTCCTCCGACACGGGGTCGGGCAGCAGCGGCCCGTTGGTGGTGCGGCGGCGGCGGATGGCGTCGAGCAGGTCCATCGGGTCAGCTCCTGACGAGCGCGGCGAGCGCGTAGAACGGGGCGGCGGATGCGGCGACGGCGGGGTGCCTGACGCCGCGGGTGCCGGCGTACGGGATGACGGCGAGGGGCAGCAGGGCCGGAGCGAGACGGCGGCCGGCCGGGCCGCCGATCGTGCCGGCCACCGCGACGACGGTGAGGGACGCCGTGACGACGTAGAGCGCGTGATGCACCCAGCGGAACCGCGACGTGTCGAGGATCCGTGTCGCCGTCGCGACGCCGAGCGCCATGTTCGCGGTGTAGGCGACCGCCGCCGCGGCGACCAGGGACTGCGCCCGCATGCCGCCCTCCTCCCCCTCGCAGCGCATTCTCGCCGGTCCCGACGAGGACGGGCTGCACCCGGTTCGCCGCGCATCGGCAGCGACGATCCCTCCCTGGTCCGTAGGCACAACGGCGGTGCGCTGGGCCCACGAAGCCGGTTCCGGCTCGCCGCGGAGCGGCGTGCCGGCCGAGCGGCGGGGAAGATGGCGGGATGGACCTGCCGAACCTCGCCCGCGTGCGGGTCGCGCGGCATCGCTCCGACCTGGTCCTCTCGTCGGGCGAGGCGCCGCTCGCGGGCGGCACCTGGCTGTACTCGGAGCCGCAGGCGCACCTGACCGGGCTCGTCGACCTCATGGAGCTCGGCTGGCCGGCCTGGACCACGCGGAACGACGGGGGGCTCTCGATCGCCGCGACCTGCACCGTCGCCGAGCTCGTGCGCATCCCCGCGGCCGGCCGGCCGGCGGCCGCCCTCTTCCGGGCGGGAGCCGAGTCGCTCCTCCAGTCGTTCAAGGTCTGGAACACCGCCACGATCGGGGGCAACCTCGTCACGGCGCTGGCCGCCGGTGCGCTCATCGGCGTGACCGCCGCCCTCGACGCCGAGCTCGTGATCTGGACCCCGGACGACGGCGAGCGCCGATCGGCCGTCGAGCGCTTCGTGCTCGGGCAGCGGGCGACGACGCTGGCCGCCGGCGAGGTCCTCCGGTCCATCGAGCTTCCCGCCGGGGCGATGGCGGCCCGCACCGCGTTCCGGCGCATCGCGCTCTCGCCCCTCGGGCGGGCCGGGACCGTCGTCGCGGGGCGGCGGGACGCCGACGGGACCACGGTGCTCAGCATCACCGGCGGCACGGCGCGGCCCGAGGTGCTGCGCTTCCCCGAGCCGCCCGGGCCGGACCACGTCGTCGCGGCGGTGGACGGCATCCGCACCTGGTTCACGGACGCGCACGGCGCCGCGGACTGGCGCGCCGCGATGACGCGGGTGCTCGCGGAGGACGTGCGGGCGGAGCTCGCGGCATGAGGTTCACGGTCGACGGCGTCCCCGCGGAGGCCGAGCCCGCCGCGGGCCAGTGCCTGCGCACGGTGCTCCGGGAGGCCGGGCACGTCGCGGTGAAGAAGGGGTGCGACGCCGGCGACTGCGGCGCCTGCACCGTGCTGCTCGACGGGCGACCCGTGCACTCGTGCATCGTGCCGGCCCACCGCGCGGACGGCCGGGCGGTGACCACGGCTGCGGGCCTCGGCGACGAGCACGCGCTCGGTGAGGTGCAGCGGCGCTTCGTCGAGGCGGGTGCCTTCCAGTGCGGCTTCTGCACGGCCGGCATGGTCGTGACCGCCGCCACCGACGAGGTGCGGGCAGCGGAGGACGCCGATCTCGCCCGCCTCTTCAAGGGCAACCTCTGCCGCTGCACCGGCTACCGCAGCATCCGCGACGCCCTCCGCGGCGTCGGCGGCACGGTCGGCGACACCACGACCGGGGCGGTCGGGCGCTCGGTGCGGGCGCCCGCGGCCTCGCGGATCGTCGCCGGCGCCGAGCCGTTCACGCTCGACCTCCGCACCACGGGGCTCACGCACCTCGCGGTGCTCGGCAGTCCCCATCCGCACGCGCGGATCCGCCGGCTCGACACCGCGGCGGCCCGCGCGATGCCGGGCGTGCTCACGGTCCTGACCGCGGCAGACGCCCCCGACATGCTGTTCTCGACCGGCCGGCACCAGAACCGCCTCGAGGATCCCGACGACACCCGGGTGCTCGACCCCGTGCTGCGCTTCGCCGGGCAGCGGGTGGCCGCCGTCGTGGCCGAGTCGCTCGCGCAGGCGCAGGCCGCCCTCGCGGCGATCGAGGTCGACTACGAGGTGCTGCCGGCGGTCTTCGATCCGGAGGCGGCGAGGACGCCCGGCGCCCCGCTGCTGCACGGCGAGAAGGATGCCGCGGCGACGCGGATCGCCGAACCGGCCCGCAACCTCGCCGCCGTCAAACACGGCGAGATGGGCGACGTCGACGCAGCGCTGGCCGCGTCGGATGCGGTCGTGTCCGGCACCTGGCGCACCGCCCGCGTCGCCCATGCCGCACTCGAGACGCATGCGACCCGCGGCTGGCTCGACGCCGAGGGCAGGCTCGTGCTGCGCACGAGCTCCCAGGTGCCGTACCTCGTGCGCGACGAGCTGTGCCGCGTCTTCGGGCTGGCCCCCGAGGCCATCCGGGTGATCACCGCGCGGGTCGGCGGCGGCTTCGGCGGCAAGCAGGAGCTGCTGACGGAGGATCTCGTCACGCTCGCCGTGCTCGCGACGGGCCGGCCGGTGCAGTACGAGTTCACGCGTGAGGACGAGTTCACGATCGCCCCGATGCGGCATCCGAAGCGGGTGTCCGTGACGCTCGGCGCGACCTCCGACGGCGTGCTCACCGCGATGGACCTCGACGTGCTCGCGGACACCGGCGCGTACGGCAACCACGCGCCGGGGGTGCTCTTCCACGGCAGCCACGAGTCGGTGAGCGTCTACCGGGTCCCGAACCGCCGGGTGCGCGCCGAGTCGGTGTACACGAACAACCCGCCGTCGGGCGCCTTCCGCGGGTACGGACTCGGGCAGGTGATGTTCGCGGTCGAGTCGGCGATGGACGAGCTCGCTCGACGCCTCGGCATCGACCCCTTCGAGCTGCGCCGCCGCAACGTGATCGTCCCGGGCGACCCGATCGTCGTGACGGATGCGGACGAGACCACCGACCTGCAGTTCGGCGGGTACGGGCTCGACCAGGCGCTCGACCTCGCGGAGGCGGGGCTGCGCGAAGCCGGCGAGCCGGTGCCGGAGGCGGGCGGGCCGTGGCTCGTCGGCGAGGGAATGGCGGCGGCGATGATCGCGACGATGCCGCCGCGGGGTCACTTCAGCGACGTGCGGCTCGCCCTCGAGGCCGACGGGGGTGTGCTGCTCGAGGTCGGGACGGCGGAGTTCGGCAACGGCACGACCACCGTGCACGCCCAGCTCGTCGCGGAGGTGCTCGCGGTGCCGGTCGAGCGGATCCGCATCCGCTCCTCGGACACCGACGGTGCCCGCTACGACACGGGTGCCTTCGGCTCGGCCGGCACGCTCGTCGCCGGCGCCGCTGTGCATCGCGCGGCGCTCGCCCTTCGCGAGGCGCTGGTCGCGGAGGCGGGCCCCGGCGCGGAGCTGGGCCCGCACGGCGTCACGGTCGGCGGCTCGGTGCTGCCGCTGTCGGCGTTCGCGCCTCTCGCGGCCGTCGGATCGGCGAACGGCACCCCGCGTGGGCTCGCCTTCAACGTGCACGCCTTCCGCGTCGCCGTCTCGGCGACGACGGGCGAGGTGCGGATCCTCCGATCCGTGCAGGCGGTCGACGCCGGGCGGGTGCTGAACCCCGAGCAGCTGCGGGGCCAGGTCGAGGGCGGCACGGCGCAGGCGATCGGCAGCGCCCTGTACGAGGAGGTGCGGGTCGAGGGCGGGCAGGTGCTGACGCGGGTCTTCCGCAACTACCACGTGCCGCAGATGGCGGACCTGCCCGACACCGAGGTGCTGTTCGCGGACACGATCGACCCGAACGGCCCGTTCGGCGCGAAGTCGATGAGCGAGGCGCCGTACAACCCCGTCGCGCCGGCGCTCGCCAACGCGATCCGGGACGCGATCGGGGTGCGGCCGCACGAGCTGCCGATGTCCCGGGACCGCGTCTGGCGGCTCCTGCATCCGGCCGGCTGAGCCGGGCGCGTCCACCAGCCCCGGCCGTAGGTGCCGGAACGGGAAGGGCCCGGCCCGTGGCGAACCACGAGCCGGGCCTCCGACCGCCGGTTCAGTGCCGGATCACACCGGCCAGCACCGCCGTGTGGTCGATCCGCACGGCCTTCAGCGACCGCGGGTCGAGGCCGAGCAGCGCGAGGATCGTCGGTGCGATCTGCGTGGTCTCCACCGCACCGCGGACCGAGCCGTGCCGGACGCCTGCACCGGACACGACGAGCGGCACGTGCCGGTCGGCCGTCGCATCGCCGCCGTGCTCCGCGATCTTCTTCACGCCGCCGGTGTAGACGACGCCGTAGCGCACGAGGCCGATCAGGTCCGGCGCGTGCGGGTCCCCGGCGCGCGCGCCCACGAAGCGGTCCGCGTCCTTCCCGGTGAGCACGCGCGTGAGCCCCGACGAGGCCACGGTGGTCGAGGTCGTGCCCTTCGCGTCCGTGATCCTGTTCGCGGGCGCCGAGTGGCTCAGCAGGAAGTGCGACGCGTACGAGCGCGCCGCCGTCGAGCGGTCCGACAACCACAGGAGCATGACGTCGTCGTCCACCGAGAAGGTGACGAGCGGCTTCGTGCCGGGGTGACCGGAGGCCCAGCCGGCGTCGATCGCGTCGATGATCGCCGCGTCGTCGACGCGGCGGAGCGCCGCGGGATCGATCGGCGACTGGCCGTGCTTGGCGGAGAGGACGATGGTGGTGGTGCCCTGCAGGTGACGCTCGTGGATCGCCGTCACCATCCGGGACACCTCGCCGTTCACGAAGGCCAGCGCCCGCTGCAGCAGCGGGCCGGGCGTGCCCGCGGCGGTGTAGCCGCCCTGCAGTCCGTCGGATGCGGGGAGCTTCTGCGCCGTCGAGACGGTCTGGAGGTTCATGCCGAGGATCGCGGGGGTCCCGACCCTCTTCATGCCCGAGTGGTCGTAGCCACGGATCTCGTTCACGACCGCCGCGACCTTGAAGGAGTCGTACTCCGCGGTCAGCGCGTTGTCGGTGGTCCAGTCGTCCCCGGCCGCGTCCGCGACGCTGTTGATCTCCGGCGTGAAGAGGTCGTCGACGCCCGATCCGGACGGGCCGTTCAGGATCTCGTACGCGGGGTGCTTGTCCGACCAGGCGGTCCGCAGGCCCGCCTGCTTCGCGACCTCGAACACCGTGTTCGTGCGGATGTACTGGTGCGGCACCACCGCCGTGCAGGTCGACGGGTCGACGGGGAGCGCGGCGGGGCTCAGCAGCGCGGCCGGCTTCGGGGTCATCCTCAGGATCGCGGCGGTGAGCGCGCGCTTCGCCGCGAGGGTCTGCGCCAGGCTGTTCGTCGGCAGCCCGCCCAGCGCGGAAGACGGGATGCCTTGGCCCGCGTCGAGGGTGATCGGGTTCTGGGACCGGTCGGCCGCCTCCGTCAACGCGACCTCCGCACCCGTCGCCGCCGTGCCGCAGTCGGTGGTCCCGGCAGGCAGCAGCGCGTGGTTGAAGGTGTCGTCGTAGTAGACACCGCTGGTCCCCGGGTCGGCTCCGGTCAGCTGCGCGACCATGCCCGGGAAGGAGTCCGACGGGAAGGTCGTGGAGGCGTTCGTGTAGTCGCGGCCCGTGTGCACGAGGGCGGCGAGGGCGGAGTGCGGGTGCTGCCGCACGTACCAGGTGAGGTCGGCCTGATGCATGCCGTCGGCCGAGAGCAGCAGCACGTGCTTCGCGGGCGCGGGACGGCCGTTGGCGAGGGCCGGGGCCCCCTGCGCCGCCATCGCGACGACGAGACCGGCGGCGAGACCGCCGGCGAGTAGAACCTTGCGCCGAGGCATCGGCATCCCCTTGTCCGCATCCCGGGTGGGACGCACGGATCCGGTCTAGACATCCCGATGAGCGCCCGATGAGCGCGGCGGTGTCCGGCCGGTGAACGGAGCCGGTCCGGCGGACGTCAGCGGACTGCCACGAGAATGGAGGGGTGACGTCGTCCCCCGCGCCCCCGCCCCGGCGGTTCGCGGCGCTCCGCGTCGCCGACTGCCGCACGTATCTGATCGGCGGCGCGCTCGCGATGATGGCGGACAACATCGAGCACGTCATCACCTACTGGGTGCTGTGGCAGCGCTACCACTCCCCGGTGCTCGCCGGGTTCGAGGTGTTCAGCCACTGGCTGCCGTTCCTGCTGCTGTCCGTGCCGTTCGGGGCGCTCGCCGACCGGTTCGACTGCCGCCGGGTGATCCAGGCCGGCCAGCTGCTGTTCGCCGCCGTCTCCATCGCGTGGGGCGTGCTCTTCGCCACGAACACCCTGACCGTGCAGGCGGCGTGCGTGCTGCTCGTGCTGCACGGCACCGCCGGCGCGCTCTGGGGCCCGGCGGAGCAGCTGATGCTGCACGACTTCGTCGGGCCGGCGGAGCTGCCGAGCGCCGTGCGGCTCAACTCCACCTTCCGCAGCCTCGGCATCCTCTTCGGCCCGGTGGTCGGCGGCGTGCTGCTCGTCGGCCTGGGCGCGGAGGCGGGGATCTTCGTGAACGCCGTCTTCTACGCCCCGCTGGTGCTGTTCCTGCTGCGCACCCGGGTGACCGGGCACTCCCGCGACGCCGTCGGCGACCGCGTCCGCTTCGGCTTCCGCGACCTCGTCCGCATCGCGCGGTTCGTCGCCGGGGACCGCACGCTCGTGTCGATGATGGTGCTCGCGGGCCTCGGCTCGTTCTTCGTCGGCGCGTCGCTGCAGAGCGTGATGCCCGCCTTCGCGGGGAGGCTCGGCGCGGGCACGGGCGACGCCGCATACAGCGCCCTGCTCTTCGCGACGGGTGCGGGCGGCGTGCTCGGCGGGCTCCTGCTCGAGGCGACGGGATGGCCGAAACCGACCATCCGCGCCGCGGTGGTGAGCACGCTCGTCTACGGGATCGGCATCCTCGGCTTCGCCATGACGGGATCGTTCGGGCTCGCGCTCGTGCTGCTCTTCCTCGCGGGCGTCGCGAACCTCGCCTCGATGTCGATCTCCCAGACCGTCGTGCAGCTGCTCGCGCCGCCCGCGGAGCGGGGCCGCGTCATCGGGCTGTACGGCGTCGCCGCGAACGGCCTCCGGCTGGGCAGCGGCGTGACCGTCGGACTGTTCGGTGCCGTGGTGGGCGTCGGCGCCGCCCTCACCTGGAGCGCCGCCGCGCTCTGCGTCGGCACCGTGATCACCGGCGCGGTCGCGGCGCGCGGGCGCCGTCGGCCGGAGCCGAGCACCGCCTGATCGGGACTAGAGGGCGACGGATCCGGAGACGAGCGTCGTGCAGGCCCCGCTGACCCAGACGCCCTCGGCATCCCGATCGATCCGCACCAACCCGTTGCCGCCGAGCACCGTGCCCTGCCGCACCGTGTAGCCGGCGTCGACGATCCCGGCGCCGAAGAACCAGGTGCCGATGCCCGCGTTGAGGCTGCCCGTCACCGGGTCCTCCGGCACCCCGAGCCCGGGCACGAAGGCGCGGACCTCGAAGTCGGCGGGACCGTCCCCGGGGTGCGGGCCGACGAGGCCGATCGGGTACGGCATGTGCTCGAAGTCGGGCACGACGGCGAGCACGGCCGCCGCATCCGGCAGGCGGATGGCGAGCCAACCGGGGCCGTTGTCGGTCCACTGCGCGTCGACCACACCGCCTGGCTCGATGCGCAGGGAGGCGACGGCCGCCGCGAGGTCCTCAGCGGTCGGCGCGCCCGAGCGGATCAGGGGCGGAGCCGCGAGCGCGAAGCCGTCCTGGGTGCGGCGCAGGTCGACGAGCCCCACGCCGCACTCCTGGACGAGCCGGTCTCCCTGGAAGCCTGTGTGGTCCGCCCAGGCGGACGCCGAGCCGAGCGTGGGATGCCCGGCGAACGGCAGCTCCTCGGCGGGCGTGAAGATGCGCAGCCGGTAGTCGGCGCGCTCGTTCACCGGACGCAGCACGAACGTGGTCTCCGAGAGGTTGGTCCAGCGGGCGAACTCGCGCATCGTCGCGTCGTCGAGGTCGTCCGCGTCGAGCACGACGGCGACCGGGTTGCCGCCGAGCGGGCTGCCGGGGAAGACGTCGACCTGACGGAACGGATGCGCGGCCACGGAGGTCAGGCTTCCGGGACGATCGGCCGGTGCCGCTGCTGGACCGCCTGCGGTCCGTACGGGTACACCTCCGTGCGCGGGGTGCTCGCCTCGGTGAGGGTCGCGAGCTGGTCGGCGTCGAGCCGCAGGTCGACCGCGGCGAGGTTCTGCTGCAGCTGCTCGATCGTGCGGGCACCGAGGATCGTGCTCGTCACCGCAGGCTGGGCGTCGAGCCAGGCGAGCGCGACGGCGGCCTGGGCCGAGCCGGTGGCGTCCGCGACCGACTTCAGCGCGTCGAGCACCCGCCAGGTGTGCTCGTCCTCGTTGCGGGGACCGTATGCCTCCATGCCCCGCTCGGGGTTCGCGCCGAGCCGGGTCGCACCCGTCGGCACCGTGTCGCGCTGGTACTTGCCGGACAGCCATCCGCCTGCGAGCGGCGACCAGGGCAGCAGCCCGACGGCCTGGTCGAGCGCGGCCGGCACGATCTCGTGCTCGATGCCGCGGACGAGGAGGCTGTACTGCGGCTGCAGGGTGACGGGGGGCGCCCAGCCGTGCACCTTCGCGATCCAGGCGGCCTTCGTGAGCTGCCAGCCCGTGAAGTTCGAGAAGCCGTACGACCCGATCTTGCCGGCCGAGACGGCGTCGTTCAGGAACCGGAGGGTCTCCTCCAGCGGCGTCAGGGCGTCGAACGCGTGGATCTGGTACAGGTCGACGAAGTCGACGCCGAGGCGGGCGAGGCTCGAGTCGAGGGCGTCGCGGAGATGGCGGCGGGAGGCGCCGTAGTCGTTGCCGCCGGGGCCCATCGGGAAGCGACCCTTGGTGGCGATCACCAGCTGCTCGGAGTCGGTCGGGTGGGAGGCGAGCCAGCGACCGATGATCTGCTCCGAGATCCCCTTGGAGTAGACGTCCGCCGTGTCGAGGAAGTTGCCGCCGGCCTCGATGTAGGCCTCGATGATCCGGCCCGAGGTCTCCTCGTCGGCCTCGTCCCCGAAGGTCATGGTGCCGAGGCACTGCACCGAGACGACGGTGCCGCTGTTGCCGAGTGTCCTGTAACGCATGCCCTCAGTGTGCCCTCCCGCGGCTGGGCGGGGGATGGGTCGGCCGCCACCCGCCCGCCGTGCTCAGGACATCCCGCACGACTCGCCGCGCCGGACGCCGGATCCTCCTGGATCGCGGTGGCGGATCCTGAATACGGCGGAAGGCGAGGGGTCAGGGAAGGCGGCCGGCGCCCTGAGCGGGCGTGACCCGGAACGCGGCGGGCTCCCGGTAGCCGCGGTCGGCGAAGGCGGCCGCGACCGCGTCCGCGAGCGCGTCGGCGTCGTCCGCGGGCAGGAGCGCGATGGCGGACCCTCCGAAGCCGCCGCCCGTCATCCGGGCACCGATCGCGCCGCGCGCGCGGGCGACCTCCACCACGGTGTCGAGCTCGGGCACGCTGATCTCGAAGTCGTCGCGCATGGACGCGTGGCTGGCGTACATGAGCTCACCGAACGCGGCCGTGTCGTGCGCCTTCAGCGCGGCGACGCTCTCGAGCACGCGGGCGTCCTCGGTCACGATGTGCTTCACGCGCCGGAACGTGACGGGGTCGAGGCGCTGCTCCGCGCCGGGCAGGTCCTCGACGGCCACGTCGCGGAGCGCCCGCACGCCGAGCTCCTTCGCCGCCCGTTCGCACGCCTCCCGGCGGTCGCGGTACCCGCCGGTCGCGTGGGCATGCTCGACCTTCGTGTCGACGACGAGCAGGGCGAGGCCGGCGGCGGTGAAACCGAGCGGCACCTGCTCGACCGCGAGGCTGCGGCAGTCGAGGAAGACCGCCGCGTCCGTCTCACCGAAGACGCTCGCGGCCTGGTCCATGATCCCGGTCGGGGCGCCGACGGCGACGTTCTCCGCCCGCCGCCCGATCCTCGCGAGCGCCGCCCGGTCGGCACCGACGGCCCAGAGGTCGTTCAGGGCGACGGCGGTGGCCATCTCGATCGCCGCGGAGGACGACAGGCCCGCGCCGACGGGCACGTCGGAGTCGACGGCCAGGTCGAACCCGCGGACGGCCGCCAGATCGGTGCCCGCCTCACCGAAGGCCCAGACGACGCCGAACGGATACGCGGACCAGCCCGAGAACCGGCGCTCCGCGATCTCGTCGAGCGTCGTCTCCACGGGGTCGCCGCCCTCGAAGGTGGAGGCGATCCGCACGCGACGGTCGTCGCGCAGGCCGACGGCCACGCGGGAGGCGCGGTCGATCGCGAACGGCAGCACGTAGCCGTCGTTGTAGTCGGTGTGCTCGCCGATGAGGTTCACCCGGCCGGGCGCCCGCCAGAGGCCGTCGGGCTCGCCGCCGAACCGCTCCCGGAACAGGCCGGCCGCGGCGTCCTCCGTCATCGTGCCGGCTCCGCATCCGCTCGGGCGAGGGCGTCGCGCAGCCGATCGGCGGTCTGCTCGGGCACCAGGTCGCCGATCCAGGCGCCCATCGCCGACTCGCTGCCCGCGAGGTACTTGAGCCGGTCGGGGCCGCGGCGTGGGGAGGTGATCTGCAGCATGAGCCGCACCGAGTCGCGGTGGGTGTGCACGGGCGCCTGATGCCAGGCCGCGATGTACGGCGTGGGAGTGTCGTAGAGGGCGTCGACCGCGCGCACGATCCGCAGCACCACGGAGGCGAGCTCGTCCTTCTCCGCCTCGGTGAGCGCTGCGAAGTCGGGCACGTGGCGGTGCGGCAGCAGGTGCAGCTCGACCGGCCAGCGCGCGGCGAAGGGCACGAACGCGGTGAACGAGTCGGAGCGGAGCACGACCCGCTCCCCCGCCTGCTCGGATGCGAGCACGTCGGCGAAGAGGTCGCCGTCGTACCGGTCGATCGAGTCGAGCAGCCGGCTCGTGCGCGGGGTGACGTAGGGGTAGGCGTAGATCTGCCCGTGCGGGTGGTGCAGGGTGACGCCGATCGCCTCGCCCCGGTTCTCGAAGGGGAACACCTGCTGCACGCCGGGCAGCGCCGACAGCGCCGCGGTGCGATGGGCCCACGCCTCGATCACGGTGCGCACGCGGTTCTCGCCGAGCGTCGCGAAGGAGCCGGTCGTCTCGGGGCTGAAGCAGACGACCTCGCACCGCCCGACCGATGTGCGGGTGCGGCCCACGCCGAGCGTCGTGAGGTCGCCGAGGCCCTCGGGCGCGTTCGGCGCCTCGCCGATGGCGGGGCCGAACGACGGCGACCGGTTCTCGAACACGGCGACGTCGTAGCGGTCGGGGATCTCCGACGGGTTCGTCGCGGACTGCGGCGCGAGCGGATCCGCCTCGGGCGGGGGCAGGAAGGCGCGGTTCTGCCGTGCCGATGCGATCGACACCCAGTCGCCGGTGAGCAGGTCGAGCCGCATCGTCGCCGTGGGCGGCCGAGGATCGAGCTCCCGCTCGTCGGGGCGACGCTGCTCGGGCAGCGACGAGCCGCGGTCGTCGAAGTAGATCAGCTCGCGCCCGTCCGCCAGCCGGGTCGGCCGCACCGCGATGCCCGTCATGCCACCTCTTCTCGCGCTGGAAACCGCCGCCGAGCCTACTGGTGGCGCGCTCGAAGGCGCTCGAGAAGCCCGAGCCGGACGGTGGGCCACTCCGACGCGATGATCGAGTAGACGACCGTGTCGCGGAGGGTGCCCTCCCGGCCGATCGAGTGGTTGCGGAGCACGCCGTCGAGCTTGGCGCCGAGCCGTTCGATGGCCTCGCGCGACTGCCGGTTGTGCCAGTGGGTGCGGAACTCGACGGCGATGCAGCCGAGCACCTCGAAGGCCCGCGTGAGCAGCAGCAGCTTCGCCTCGGCGTTCGTGCCCGTGCCCTGGGCGGAGGCGCCGAGCCAGGTCGCACCGATCTCCAGGCGCCGGTTCCCCTCGTCGACCGCCCAGTACGTCGTCATCCCGACGGCCCGGCCGCCGGTGACGACCGCCCAGGCCACGATGCGCCCGGCGGCCTGCGCGGCGAGCCGCGCCTCGATCTCCGCGGGCACCTCGTCGGGGGCCGGGATCCTGGTCGTCCACTTGCGCCACACGTCGCCGTCGCCCGCTGCCCGCGCGAGGTCGTCCGCGTGGCGCGGGTGGAGCGGCTCGAGCCGCACGGTCGGTCCTTCGAGCAGCACGGGCTCGAGCATCGGTCCGGTCACGACTCCACTCAACCGCACCGGGCGGGATGCCGGGCCACCGCGCTCACGGGATGCGTGCCGCATGGATGGGCCCGGATCGATCGACCAGCGGGGCGCCGGTCGCACGGGTGCGCACGAGCAGCACCTCGGCGAGGATGGACAGGGCGGTCTCCGCGGCGCTGCTGCCGCCGAGGTCGAGTCCCATCGGGCTGCGGAGCCGCCCGATCCGCCCCTCCGTCACGCCGAGCGCGCGGAGCCGGTCGGTGCGTCGCGCGGCGGTGCTGCGCGAGCCGAGGGCCCCGACGAAGCCCGCCGGGCCGTCGAGGGCGACGGCGAGGGCGAGGGGATCGAGGTCCTCGTCGTGGGTGAGGAGCGCGACCGCGCAGCGCTCGTCGAGGGGAAGCCCGGCGAGCCAGCGGTGCGGGGCGTCGACCGTCACCGACTCGGCGGCCGGCACGCGCGCGGCGGTGCCGAACACCGGCCGTGGATCGCAGACGACCACCCGGTAGCCGATCGCGGCCGCGGCCGCCGCGAGCTCGCGCCCGAGGTCGGTCGCGCCCACGATCGCGAAGACCGGCTGCGCTCGGCCCACCTCGACGAAGAGCCGCAGCACGCCCTCGCACTCGACCTCGACCATGCCGGTGCGACTCGCGGCCACGACCGCACGACGCACCGCCCCGAGGTCGAGTCCGAGGGCGCGCAGCGCGTGCTCGTCCGCCTCACCGGGCAGTCCGGCCCCTGCTCCCCCGGCGACCATCGCCCCGATCAGCTCGACGGGTCCCGCCGTCACGAGGGCGAGCAGGGCGGTGCCCCCCGCAGCGGACGCCTCGAGCTCCGCGACGACGCATGCCCCGTCGAGCATGTGCAGCAGCACGTCGAGCTCGCCCCCGCAGGCGAGACCGGCGAGCGCGGCCTCGGCGTCGCCGAACCCGAACCGCTCCGCGGACGGCGATCCGCCGTCGAGCAGCCGCCTGCACCCCTCGAGGGCGGCGGCCTCCACGCAGCCGCCGGAGACGCTGCCGATCACCGTGCCGTCCGGCGCCACGACCATCGAGGAGCCGAGCGCCTGCGGCGAGCTGCCGATCACGTCGATCGCGGTCGCGACCGCCACCCGCTCGCCGCGGCGCAGCAGAGGCAGCAGGCGGTCGGTGAGCTCGAGCACCGCCCCATCCTCGCTCCCCGGAGCCTGAGCGGACCGTGCGCTCTTGACTCGGGCGATCAGGTGCGCGCATCCGCGCGCACCTCAGAGCTCGATCGTGATCCTCGGGCAGGCGGCGCGGGAGACGCAGATCATCATCGCGAAGTTGTCGTCCTGCTCCTCGGGGCTCAGCACGGAGTCCCGGTGATCGACCTCCCCCTCGACGATCGGGGTCTCGCACGTGCCGCAGGTGCCGACCCGGCAGGACGAGAGCGCGAGCACACCGGCGTCCTCGACCACCTCGAGGATCGACCGCTCGGGTGGGACCGTCACCGTGATGCCCGACAGCAGCAGCTCCACCTCGAACGGCTCGTCGAGGACGGGAGCCCCGAGCATCTTCGCCTCGAACCGCTCGAGGTGGAGACGGCCCGGCGGCCGCCCCGCGCACGCCTCCTCGACCGCCCCGAGCAGGCGCGCGGGGCCGCAGCAGTAGACGACCGCGTCCGGCGCCTCGGCCAGCAGGGCCGGGACGTCCGCCCGCACGCCCTCGTCCGAGGCGAACACTTGCACGCGGTCGCCGTGCCGGCCGATCAACTCGTCGAGGAACGCCATCGTGCCTCGGGAGCGGCCGGCGTAGACCAGGCGCCACGGCACGCCCGCCCCCTCCGCCGCGCGGATCATGGCGGCGATCGGCGTGATCCCGATGCCGCCGGCGACGAACAGGTACTCGCGGCCGGGGAAGGGCTCGAAGGCGAAGTGGTTGGCGGGCCCGCGGACCGTGACGGGGTCACCGGCGGCGCGCTCGTGCAGCCAGACCGAGCCGCCGCGGCCGTCGTCCTCCCGCAGCACGCCGATCCGCCACCTGCCGGCGTCGGCCGGGTCCCCGCAGAGCGAGTACTGGCGCTCGCCGAGACCGCCGGGCAGCACGACGTCGATGTGGGCGCCGGGCGACCAGCGCGGCATGGCGCCGCCGTCGGGCCGGACGAGATCGATCAGCGCGACACCGGCGGCACCCCGCGTCACGGCCTGCACGGCCAACCGCATCTCGCCGGTCATGGGCCCGACGATAGCCGCGCGGCGGAGTCGCCAACGGCGCCGCCGCCCATCCGATGCCCCCCGAAACGGGGGCGTTACATGACCGAAACCGGGCGTCCGTACAGTGAAGGCACCGCTCGGATCGGCGATCCATCGCGGCCCCGACGACGCCGTCACGGCTCTGCATCCCTGCAGGCCCGGTCGATGCCACATCGGAGGTGCACCAGGCATGATCCCCGCCCTCCCGGTGCCCGTCGCTGCGCTGCGCAACGCGCGTCTGGCCGACGGGACGGTGGCCGACGTGCGGCTCGACGGACCGCTCGTCGTCGCGGTCGAACCACCCGGCACCACGGCGCACGGCGCGGGACTGGAGCTGGACCTCGACGGCTTCGTGCTCCTCACGGCCCCAGCCGAACCGCACGCGCACCTCGACAAGGCGCTCACGTTCGACGAGATCGCCCCGCCCCTCGGCGACCTGCCGAGCGCCATCGCCTCGTTCCACACCTACGCGATCACGGCGGACGAGCACGACATCGCCGACCGGGCCCGTCGCACCCTCGGCCGGATGCTCGCCAACGGCGTGACCGCCGTGCGCACGCACGTGAACTTCTCCCCCGGCCCCGATGCGCTCGCCGGCTACCGCGCTCTCGCGACCGTCCGGCGCGAGTTCGCCGGGCTGGTCGACCTGCAGATCGTCACGCTGCCCGCCGAGGACACCCCGGACGACGTGCACGAGGACGCCTTCGCGCTCGGTGCGGACCTGGTCGGCGGGGCGCCGCACCTCTGGCCGGACCCCATCGCGGGCACCGATCACCTGCTCGACCTCGCCGAGGCCCTCGGCGTCGGCGCCGACCTGCACGCGGACGAGTCGCTCGACGGCCCCGTCACGCTCGCCCGCTTCGCCGAGCGTGCGCGCGGCTGGTCGGTCGGCCGCAGCGCCGGGCACTGCGTGCGGCTCGGCATGCTGCCGGAGGACGAGCTCGCCGTGCTCGTCGACGCCGTGCGTGCCGCCGACATCGGGATCATCGGCCTGCCGATCACGAACCTGTACCTGCAGGGATGGGAGCAGCCCGTCGCGACCCCGCGCGGGCTCACCGCGTTCCGGGCGCTGATCGACGCGGGGGTCCGCGTCGCGGCCGGCGCGGACAACGTGCGCGACCCGTTCAACCCGCTGGGCCGCTGCGACCCGCTCGAGACGGCGATGCTGCTCGTCGCGGCCGGACATCTCAGCCCGGCGGAGGCGTTGCACCTCGTCGGCGACGGCGCCCGCGACGTGCTCGGCCTGCCGGCCGCGGGCCCGCGCACCGGGGCGGTCGCCGATCTCCTCGCCGTGCGCGCCGAGACGGCCACGGAGGCGATCGCCTTCGCCTCCGCCGACCGCTTCGTGCTGCACGCCGGCCGGCTCGTCGCCGCATCCGTCCTCGACAGCCGGGTCGCCGAACCCGTCCGCGACGTCGTCCTCACCGCCACCGACCCGGGAGCCGCATGACCCTCACCGCGAGCCCGCCGACGTCCGCCGGCGTCGGTGCCGCCACCCTGCTCGACTTCTCCGACGTCGCCATGCGCTTCGACACGGGCACGGTCGCCCTCGAGGGCGTCGACCTCACCGTCCGCCGCGGCGAGTTCGTGACCGTCGTCGGTCCGTCCGGCTGCGGGAAGAGCACCCTGCTGCGCATCGCGTCGGGCCTCGAGACCGCGACCGCCGGCACCGCCTCGGTCAGCACGAAGCGCATCGGCTACGTGTTCCAGGACGCGACGCTGCTGCCGTGGCGCACCGTGCAGCGCAACGTCGAGCTGCTCGCCGAGCTGCACGGCGAGAGCTCGGACGAGCGCCGCAGGAAGGCCGCCGCGGCCATCGAGCTTGTCGGGCTCACCGGCTTCGAGAAGAACCTGCCGAAGCAGCTCTCCGGCGGCATGCGGATGCGCACGTCCCTCGCGCGCTCGCTCACCCTCGACCCCGAGCTGTTCCTCTTCGACGAGCCCTTCGGGGCCCTCGACGAGATCACCAGGGAGCGGCTGAACGACGAGCTGCTGCGCCTCTTCACGGAGCAGCAGTTCGCCGGGCTGTTCATCACCCACTCCGTGTCCGAGGCCGTCTACCTGTCCACGAAGGTGGTCGTCATGTCCGGCCGCCCCGGCCGGATCGTGAAGGCGTTCGACGTGCCGTTCCCGATGCCGAGGGACCCCGACATCCGGTACTCCGCCGAGTTCGCCGACCTCGTCGGCGAGGTCTCGCACGCGCTGCGCGAGGGGCACCGCTGATGGTGATCAACGTGACGGTGCTCGATCCGGCGGCGGAGGCGAGCGGCGAGAAGGGCACGGCGCGAGCCCGCGGCAGACGCTTCCGCGTCACCGGAAGCACCTGGTGGCAGCCGGCGCTCGTGTTCGTCGCCCTCGTCGGGCTCGGCTACGGGATCGCCGGAGTCTTCGCGCTGCAGGGCCGCGGCTTCCTCTGGCCCTATCCGCACGAGGTGCTCTACGCCGCGGTGGCCGAGCCGGCGGCGGTCGTGCAGATCTACCCCGCGCTGCTCAACTCCGCCCTCGTCGCCCTCACGGGGCTCGCCTGCGCGGTCGTGCTCGGCATCGGTGCCGCCACCGTGATGGTGCAGGCCCGCTGGATCGAGCGGTCGTTCTTCCCGTACGCCGTGATCCTGCAGTGCCTGCCGATCCTCGCGGTCGCCCCCCTGATCGGCACGATCTTCGGCTACAACTTCGCCGGCAAGGTGGTCGTCACCCTGCTGATCTCGCTGTTCCCGATGATCGCCAACACCCTGTTCGGTCTGCAGGCGGCCGACCGCGCGCAGCGGGAGCTGTTCCAGCTGCAGGGCGCCTCGCGGCTCACGACGCTCGTGAAGCTGCAGTTCCCCGCCGCGATGCCGTCGATCTTCGTCGGGCTGCGGAACGCCGCCGGCCTCTCCGTCATCGGCGCGATCGTCGGCGACCAGCTGCTGGGGCAGGGCAGCCCCGGCCTCGGCACCGCGATCACCGTGTTCGCCTCGCGCACGCAGGGCCCCGAGGCCTTCGCGTCCATCCTCATCGCGTCGCTCTTCGGCATCGCGGTGTTCCTCGTCTTCGGACTGCTCGGACGGCTCGCCGTCGGCAAGTGGTTCGACCTCGGTTGAGCCGCCGCTCACAGCACCTCGCGGCGCCACTCGACCTCCCTCCCGCACCCCACCTAAGGAGATCCATGCGTTCGAACCCCAAGCGCCTCACGGCAGCCGGACTGGCCGTGGCAGCGGCGGTCACCCTCGCCGCCTGCTCGAGCGGCGGCAGCGGCGGCGGCGGCACCAGCAGCAGCGGGGCGGCGAGCGCCTCCGCAGCGGCCGGCGCCGTGAAGCTCTCCGGCGTCTGCCCCGCCACGGTCGTCGTCCAGACCGACTGGAACCCGGAGGCGGACCACGGTCACCTCTACGAGCTCGTCGGGCCCAACCCCACCGTGGACGCCGCGAAGAAGACCGTGACCGGTGACCTCGTGGTCGGCGGCAAGTCGACCGGCGTGAAGATCCAGATCCGCTCCGGCGGCCCGGCGATCGGCTACCAGTCGGTGACGCAGCAGATGTACACCGACAAGAGCATCACGCTCGGCTACGTCTCGACCGACGAGGCCCTGCAGAACTCGGTGAAGCTGCCCACGAAGGCGGTGTTCGCCGAGACGAACATCTCCCCGCAGATGATCATGTGGGACCCGAAGACCTACCCGTCGGTCACCGACATCAAGAGCCTCGGGGCGGCCCTCGCCAAGAAGGGCGGCGTGATCCGCTACTTCAAGGGCGCGGCGTACATGAGCTACCTGCAGGGCGCCGGGATCCTGCCGGCGAGCGTGCTCGACGGCAGCTACGACGGCACCCCGGCGAAGTTCGCCGCAGCGCAGGGCAAGGATGCGCAGCAGGGCTTCGCCACGGCGGAGCCGTACATCTACCAGAACGAGGTCGGCGCCTGGAAGAAGCCGGTCAAGTTCCAGCTCGTCTACGACACCGGGTACCCGATCTACCCCGAGGCGATGAGCGTCCGCGCCGGTGACGAGCAGACGCTGGCCCCGTGCCTGAAGAAGCTCGTGCCGGTGCTGCAGCAGGCCGACGTGGACTACGTCAAGAACCCCTCGACCGCGAACCAGCTCATCGTGAACCTGGTGCAGCAGTACAACAACGGCTGGGTCTACGACCAGGGCGTCGCGGACTTCGCCGCGAAGCAGATCAAGGATCTGAAGCTCGTGTCGAACGGCACCGACGGCTACATCGGTGAGATGGACTCGAGCCGGGTGCAGAAGGTCATCGACATCGACACCCCGATCTTCACCAAGGGCGGCACCGCCCCGAAGTCGGGCATCACGCCGAGCGACCTCTACACGAACGCGTACCTCAGCAAGTCGGTCACGTTCTGATCCTTCGTGAGGACACGCCGGTGACCACGACACGACGCCTCGACGGCGCACGCGTCGTGGTCACCGGCGGTGCGCGCGGCATCGGCGCGGCCATCGCCACGCGCTGCGCCGGTGAAGGCGCTCGGATCGTGGTCCTCGACCTGCTGGAGGACCGGGGCCGGGCCACCGCGGACGCTCTCGGCGGCGCCTTCGTCGCCGTCGACCTCACGGACTGCGGGGGCGCGGCCCGTGCGGTCGGATCGGCGATCACGCTGCTCGGCGGCGTCGACGTGCTCGTCAACGCCGCCGGCGTGCTGCGTCTGGGCCCGCTGCTCGAGACCACGCCCGACGAGTGGGACGCCGTGTTCGCGATCAACACCCGCGCCATGCTCGTCACCATGCAGGCCACCGCCCGAGCGATGATCGCGGCCGGCGTCGGCGGCCGGATCATCAACCTCTCCTCGATGGCGGCGAAGGACGGCGGTGCGAACGAGGCCGCCTACGCCGCGTCGAAGGCCGCCGTCGTGGCGCTCACCCGCGCCGCCGCGCTCGAGTGGGGCTGCCACGGCATCACCGTGAACGCGATCTGCCCCGGCTACGTGCTCACCGAGATGGGCGCCGAGACGCGCACCCCCTCCGACGTCGCCGCGTGGACCGCGCGCTCGCCCCTCGGCCGGCTCGCCAGCCCCGAGGACGTCGCGAACGTCGCCTGCTTCCTGGCCTCGGAGGAGGCCTCGTACCTCACCGGTGAGGCGCTCAACGTCACCGGCGGGATGATGACCCACTGAACCATCGGAAGGACCCGAATGTCGCTCCCCCTCGCGATCGCCTCGCCCGACGCCGTCACGGACCTGGCCGCCGAGCTCCGCGAGCTCCTCGGCGATCGCAACGTGAGCCTCGAGGAGCGGGTGCGGGCTCGCGCATCCGCCGACGGCTCCCGGATGTCCCCGATCATCGTCGAGCAGCTCCCGCTCGGCCTCGCCGACGTGGTGGCGTTCCCGACGAGCGCCGAGCAGATCGGCCAGGCGGTCGCGGCCGCCGTGCGACGCGGCGTGCCGATCACGCCGCGGGGCAAGGGCACCGGCAACTACGGGCAGGCGATCCCGATGGCCGGCGGCCTCGTGCTCGATACGACCCGCGCCCGCGCCGTGGTCGAGGTCGGGGACGGCTTCATCACCGCCGAGGCCGGAGCGCAGATGGTCGTGCTCGAGCAGGCTGCGGGCAACGCGGGTCAGGCGCTCTGGATGTACCCGTCCACGGCGCAGTCGACGATCGGCGGGTTCCTGTCCGGCGGGTCCGGCGGCACCGGCACGATCGAGCACGGCTCGAACGACCGCGGCTTCGTCGTCGCCCTCGACGTCGTCCATGCGGACGGCTCCCCCGGACTCGTGCACGTCGAGGGCGGGGCGGCGCAGGCGTACGTGCACAACTACGGAACCGCCGGCATCATCGCCCGGGCCACCGTCCGCCTCGAGCCGCTGCGCGACTGGCGTGGGCTCTACGCGAGCTTCCCCGACCTCGCCTCCGCCCTGCCCGTCGTACGGACGGTGGGCCGGATGCAGCCCCCGCCGCGGCTCGTGAGCGCCGACAACCCCGAGATCTCCGCGGCGCTGCCACCCGACGAGGCGGTGCCCGCCGGCCGTACGAGCCTGCGCGCCATCCTCTCCATGGACATGCTCGCGGAGGCCACACGGATCATCGAGGCCGCGGGCGGCCGGGTCGAGGCCGTTCGCGAGGGCCCGCAGGCGAGCATGCGGATCAGCATGCTCAGCTACAACCATCCGATCGAGTGGTACCAGAAGTCGACCGATCAGCCGACCTTCCACGTGGAGGTCTCCGGGGAGGCGCTCTTCGAGCGGCTCGACGAGGTGGAGGCCGTCTATCCGCACGGCCTGCTCCACATCGAGGCCGGGCACGGCGTCCCGATCGGCATGCTCGCCGGAGGCTACGAGTCGGCGGAGCAGGTCTACGCCGGCATCGGGGTCCTGAACGACCTCGGGGTGGGCGTGCACAACCCGCACCAGTGGAACGTGGACTTCGAGGTGGAGCGGACGCTCGATCTCGCGCGGACGACGGATCCGCACGGTCTGCTCAACCCGGGCAAGCTGAACGCCGACTACGACGGCCCCCGCAAGGGCGCGATCCGATGAGCCGCCTGCTCGCCGACCTGCCCGGCAGCCGGGTCGCACCCACCCTGACCGGGCGCAGCGTGCTCGTGCAGCCGATCGGCGCGATCGAGCACCACGGCCCGCACCTTCCTCTGCGCACCGACGCGCTCGTCGCCGAGGCCGTGACCACGGCCGCCGTCGAGCGCGCCGCCGACGCGGGCCTCGACGTCTGGCAGCTGCCGACCCTCTCGGTGTCGAAGTCGGACGAGCACGCCTGGGCGCCAGGGACGCTGTGGCTGTCCGCCGACACCCTGCTCGACGTGCTCCGCGACATCGGCCGAGCGGTCGCCGCGACCCCGGCGAAGAAGCTCGTCTTCGTGAACGGGCACGGCGGCAACGTCGCCCTGCTCCAGGTGGTGAACCGGGAGCTGCGGCGGCGGTACGGCCTCCAGCCGTTCACGATGCCCGCGGGGCTGCAGCAGGCGGGGCGGGGCGTCGACGGCGAACCCGACGAGCGGGGCTTCGGCATCCACGCCGGGTGGGCCGAGACGTCCCTCGTGCTGCACCTCGCCCCGGACCTCGTGCATCCGGAGGAGTACGCCCGGAACGTGCCGGACGCCCTCGCCGACTTCCGGCATCTCGGCTTCAACGGCCGCCCGGTCACGTTCGGCTGGCTGTCGAACGACTTCGGGCCGAGCGGTGTGATCGGCGATCCGACGGGCGCGACCGCCGAGGCCGGCGCCCGGCTGTTCGACGACGGCGTCGCGTTCGTCGCGGAGGCGCTGGCCGAGGTGGACCGCTACCCGCTGCTCCCGGCATGAGCGATCTCCAGGGCGAGGCCCTCGCGACGCTGGCCGACTGGCTCCCCGGCAACGACGAGCCCGAGCGGCCGCAGATCCAGGTCGCGACCGTCGACGACGAGGGCAGGCCGGACCTCCGCACGGTGCTGCTGTCGGAATGGGACGAGCGCGGCTTCGTCTTCCACACCGACGCCGGGTCGCGCAAGTCGGTGCAGCTCGCCGGCCGGCCGGACGTCGCGGTGCTCGTGCTCTGGCCGGGGTTCACCCGGCAGCTCGTGATCCGTGGCCGGGCCGAGCCGCTCGATCCGGAGCGGGTCGCACACGGCTACGCGAAGCGCTCGCCGTACCTGAAGCAGCTGGCGTGGCAGAACGACCATGCCCTGGCGCAACGGGAGCGCGACGAGCGGGTCGCGGCATGGGCGGCGTTCCGGGAGTCGAGTCGCCCGGATGCGCTGCCCGCGCCGCCGAGCTGGACCGGCTACCTGGTCCGGCCGGATCGGCTCACGTTCTGGCGCTCGGACGCCGACGGGCCGAGCCATCGGATCGAGTACCGGGCTGAGGGACCCGACTGGGTCGTGGAGCACCTGCCCGGTTGACGGGGCGCGGGAAGGAGCCCCGCACACGTCCTGCCGCACGGGGCTCCCGGATCCGTCGTACGGACTACTCCTCGAGCTTCAGCGCGATGCCGAGCGCGAAGAACGTCGGCGCCCAGTGACCGACGAAGATGCCCCAGCGGTCCGACTGCGCCTTGTCGTTCGAGTCCTTCAGCTGGGACGCGGCCCATGCCGCGAAGCTCAGCCCGATCGAGATGAAGCCGCCCCAGTAGGCGTACTCGCTCTTGAAGCCGGCGTCGACCAGTGCCTTGATGGGGTTCATCGGACATCCCTTCCTTCGGGCTCACCCTGCCGGTGAAGCCTGCGAGAACGCCGGGGCCCGAGGGGGCGTCAGTGCGCGTGCTCGGCGACGTGCTCGAGCGCCGCGCCCACCCGCTGCGAGACGGCCTGCAGCGCCTGCTTCTGGTGCGGCTCGAGCCCGTCGAAGAAGGCCTGCTGCAGCACCTCCACGTAGCCGCAGGAGGCGGCCGCGAAGGCGTCGGCGCCGGGATCGGCGAGCACCACCCAGGTGCCGCGGGCGTCGGTGGGGCACTCGGCGCGCTCGACGAGGCCGCGTTCGGCCATGCGTCGCACCTGGTGCGAGATGCGGCTCTTCTCCCAGTCGATCGACTCGGCGAGGGCGCCCGCGCGGAGGCGGTGGCCGTCGGCCTCGGCGAGGCTGCGGAGGACGTCGAAATCCGCGGTCGAGATGCCGGCGTCGCGCTGCAGCCGCTGCTCGAGAGCGCGCTCGAGCGCGCGACGCATACCGGTGAACGCGCGCCACATGGCCCAGTCGGCTGGGTCGAGACCGGACGGATCCGACATGCTCAGAGGCTACCATGCATGAGGTTGATGTGTCACCGAAGTAGTGCATACTTGCTGACGTATCAACCACCCGAACGGAAGGACCTCCATGGCCGACCTGAAGATCGCCATCATCCTCGGCAGCACCCGACCCGGCAGGAACGGCGCCGCCGTCGCCGAATGGGTGCTGGGACGGGCCGGTTCCCGCGAGGGCGCCGACTACGAGCTGATCGATCTCAAGGACTTCCCGCTCCCCCACCTCGACGAGGCGATGCCGCCGTCGATGGGGCAGTACGCCGGGGAGCACACGCGCCGCTGGGCCGAGGCCGTCGCGAAGTACGACGGGTTCGTCTTCGTGACCCCGGAGTACAACCACTCCACCTCCGGCGTGCTCAAGAACGCGATCGACTACCTGTACGGCGAGTGGAACAACAAGGCCGCCGCGTTCGTCAGCTACGGCGCCCTGTCCGGCGCCCGTGCCGTCGAGCACCTGCGTGGGATCGCCTCCGAGCTGCAGATCGCCCACGTGCGCCAGCAGCTCAGCTTCTCGCTCGCCACGGACTTCCAGAACTACTCGACCTTCACCCCGGCCCCGCAGTTCGAGACCGCCGCCGAGACGATGTTCGACCAGCTCGAGACCTGGTCCGCTGCGATGAAGTCGGTGCGCGCCGGCGTCTACGCCGCGGCCTGACCCGCATCCGCACAGCACCGCCCCCGGCCCGACTCGGACCGGGGGCGGTCTGCGTGTCCCCCGCCTTCGAGGCGTCGCCACGTCACTCCACTCCTCGGGTGAGGGCGGTTGCGGGAGCAGCAGAGGCGAGGCCCCGCTGATCACGCCGGGTCAGAGCACCTCGGCGAAGAAGTCCTTCATCGCGATCCAGCTGCGCGCCTCCGCGCGGGGGTCGAACCGGGCGCCGTGGTCAGGGGCGTTCGCCTCGGGCACCGAGAAGGCGTGCATCGCGCCGGAGTAGGTGACGACGGTCCAGTCCAGCCCCGGCACGCGCCCCAGCTCGGCCTCGAGCGCCTGCACGTCCTCCGCCGGCACGACGGGGTCGATCGCGCCGGTCAGCACGAGCAGTGCCGCGCGGATCCCCTCCGCCTCTCCCTCCGGGCCCGTCGCGAGGGCGCCGTGGAAGCTGACGACGCCGCGCAGATCGGCGCCGGTGCGGGCGAGCTGCAGCGCCGTCGAGCCGCCGAAGCAGTAGCCGATCGCCGCGGTGCGGGCGCGATCGACGACCGCCTCCTCGCGCATCCGGTCGAACGCGCCCACGACCCGCTGCCGCCACAGCCCCTGGTCGCCGTAGTAGGCGCCGGCGACCCTGGCGGCCTCCGCGTCCGACGGCCGCACGTCGGCGCCGTAGATGTCGGCGGCGAAGGCCGCGTAGCCGAGGCGGGCGAGCATGTCGCACCGCATGCGGACGCTGTCGGTCACCCCGAGCCAGTCGTGCACCACCAGCACGCCGGGCACCGGCCCCGCCGGGCCGGCCGGCGCCGCGAGGTAGCCGCGGCAGGGCGTGCCGCCGACCGTGTAGTCGACGTCCGACGAGATCGTTCCCCCGGCGGGCTCAGGCTCACGGGACAGAATGCGGTCGAGGTCGGGCGCGTAGGCAGGCATGGCGTCATCCTCACCGCGCCCGGATCCGAACCGCCTGGATGGAGGGCCCCGTGATCGATGCGAGCCTGCTCGTCGTCGCGGGGCTCGTGCTGATCGTGATGGTCGCGGCGTTCTCCCGGCGGACGGGGGTGGCGTCGCCGCTCATCCTGCTGGTCGTCGGTGCGGCCGTGGGGTTCCTGCCGTTCGTCCCGCCCGTCGCCGTGCCGCACGAGTGGATCCTCGACGGGGTGCTGCCGGTGCTGCTCTACGCCACCGCCGTGAACCTGCCGACGACGGACTTCCGCCGCAACATCGCGCCCATCACCGGGCTGTCCGTCGTGCTCGTCGTCCTGAGCACCGCCGCGACCGGCGGACTGCTCGCGCTGCTGTTCCCCGAGCTCGACCTCTTCGCCGCCTTCGCACTCGGCGCCATCGTGAGCCCCACGGACGCGGTCGCCGCCACCGCGATCGCGCGCAGGCTCGGCCTGCCCGAGCGCACGGTGACGGTGCTCGAGGGCGAGTCGCTCGTCAACGACGCGAGCGCGCTCGTGCTGCTCCGCGCCTGCACCGCCGCCGCGACGGCCGGCACGGTCGATCTGCTCGGCATCGGCGGCTCGTTCGTGGTCTCGGTGCTGCTGGCGATCGCGATCGGACTCGTCGCCGGCTGGATCACCGCGCAGGTGCGTGCGCGGCTCTCCGATCCGGTGCTCACGACGACGATCTCCTTCGTCGTGCCGTTCGTCGCGTTCGTGCCCGCCGAGCGGCTCGGCGCGTCCGGCGTGCTCGCGACGGTGGTGGCCGGCCTGGTCACCGGTGCCCGCGGTGCACGGATCTTCGACGCGTCGCAGCGGGTGAGCGATCACACGAACTGGCGGACGGTGCAGTTCGTGCTCGAGCACGCCGTGTTCCTCGTCATGGGCCTCGAGCTCAAGCCGCTCGTGACCGACCTCGCGCACGGCGCGGGCACGATCACGCAGGCGGTCGGGGTGGGGCTGCTCGTCGTCCTCGGGCTGCTCGTGGTCCGGGCGGCGTACGTCGCGGCGGAGCTGCCGCTGCTGCGGCGCTGGGAACGGCGGGCCCTGCACCGCGCGGATGCGCTCGACCAGCGCGCCGAACGGCTCGAGGCGTACGACCCCGAGGACGACAGGAAGGCGGAGCGGAAGGACCGCGCGGAGCGCAACCTCGCGCAGCGCCGGGCGGACCTCGCGTTCCTGCAGGCGAACGGGCTCAGCTGGCGCGGCGCGGCCGTCGTCTCCTGGTCGGGGATGCGCGGCGTCGTGACGCTGGCCGCAGCGCAGTCGCTGCCCGACGACTTCCCCGGGCGGCCGCTGCTGGTGCTCGTGGCCTTCACCGTGGCGGTGGTCACGCTGCTCGGCTTCGGCAGCACCCTGCCCTTCGTCATCCGCGTCCTCCACGTGCGCGGCACCGACCGGCAGGCGCGCCGGGACGAGGTGCGCGAGCTGCTCGACCAGATCAACCGCTCCTCCCTGCGGGTGCTCGACGACCGGGAGCTGCGGCGGGTGAACGGCGCGGAGCCGGATCCCCACGTCGTCGACTCGCTGCGCAAGCGGTACGGCTACCGCGCGGACGAGGACGACGGCGCCGACGAGCCCCGGGACGACGACGCCGTCCGCGACCAGTTCCTGGTGCTGCGCCGCCGGATGCGGCAAGCGGCCCGCGACGAGCTGCTCGACGCCCGCTCGGTCGGCACGTTCAGCAGCCGCGCCATCCGCACGGCCCAGGAGATCCTCGACCTCTCCGACGCCCGGGAGGACCGCATCGCGGACCAGCTGTGACCGTCCTTCGATAGGTTGGCGCCGACCCGAGCCCGATGGGAGCGCCATGGCCGACCTCGTGCTGCGCGCCGCTCGCGCGTTCGTGGACGGCGCCGTGCGTCCGGCGACCGTCGTGATCGAGGGCGGCCGGATCCTCCGGGTCGGCGGGCTCGACGACGCCGCGGACGCGGACCTCGAGCTCGCCGCGGACGAGGTGCTGCTGCCCGGCCTGGTCGACACCCACGTGCACGTGAACGAACCGGGCCGCACCGAGTGGGAGGGCTTCGCCAGCGCCACGCGAGCGGCGCTCGCCGGCGGCGTGACGACCATCGTCGACATGCCGCTCAACTCGATCCCACCGACCGTCGATCCGGCCGCCCTCGCCGTGAAGCGGCGCGCCGCCGAGGGGGCGGTCACGGTCGACACCGGCTTCTGGGGCGGTGCCGTCCCCGCTTCCCTCGGCCGGCTCGAGGCCCTCTGGGACGAGGGCGTCTTCGGCTTCAAGGCGTTCCTCGCGCCCTCCGGCGTCGACGAGTTCCCGCATCTCGACCGCGACCGGCTGCACGCCGCGCTCGCCGAGGTCGCCGTTTTCGGCGGGCTGCTCATCGTGCACGCGGAGGACCCGCAGGTGCTCGCCGCCGCCCCGCATCCCGTGGGCCGCGACTACGGACGGTTCGTCGGCAGCCGGCCGCCGGAGGCCGAGACCGCGGCGATCGGCGCGGTGATCGACGGGGTGCGACGCACCGGGGCCCGGGCGCACATCCTGCACCTGTCGGCCGCGGCGGCCCTGCCGATGCTCGCCGCGGCGAAGGCGGAGGGCCTGCCCCTCACGGTCGAGACGTGTCCGCACTACCTCGTCTTCGACGAGGCGCACATCCCGGACGGGGCGACCGAGTACAAGTGCTGCCCCCCGATCCGCGACGCGGCGAACCAGGACGCGCTCTGGGCGGCACTGCTCGACGGCACGATCGACGCCGTCGTCTCCGACCACTCCCCCTCGACCGCTGAACGAAAGTTCGCGGGCGACGGGGACTTCGACGTCGCGTGGGGCGGGGTGGCCGGGCTGCAGTTCGGCCTCGCGGCCGTCTGGACGGCCGCACGCGACCGGGGCGTCCCGCTCGAGCGCGTGCTGCCGTGGTTCACGACCGGGCCGGCGGACCTCGTCGGCCTCGGCGCCAAGGGCCGGATCGCCGCCGGCGCCGACGCGGACCTCGTCGTGCTCGCGCCGGAGGAGCGCCACCGGGTCACCGTCCCGGACCTCCGGTTCAAGAACCCCGTGAGCGCCTACCTCGGTCACGAGCTGACGGGCGTCGTGCGCCGGGCATGGCGGGCCGGGCTGCCGGCCGAGCCCGCCGGCACCCCGAGCGGACGGCTGCTCTCCCGTGCGTGAATCGACCACCCCGCGGCTCCCCATCCGCACCCGGCGTCTCGAGCTGCGACGCCTCGTCCCCGAGGACCGCGACGCCATGCTCGGCTATCGGTCGGACCCGGAGACGTGCCGGTACCTGCCGTTCGAGCCGCAGACCGCGGACGACGTGGACCGGTTCCTCACCACCCGCGCCGCGCGGCCGGTCCTCGACAGCCCCGACAGCTCCGTGCCGCTCGGTGTCGCGCTCCCCCACGGGGGTCCGCTCGTGGGGGACGTGATCGTGTTCGTCCGCAGCCGGCCCGACGAGTGCGTCGAACTCGGGTGGATCATCGCCGCCGAGCACCGCGGGCAGGGCTACGCCGCCGAGGCGGCGGAGGCGCTCCTCGCGTTCGCCTTCGACGAGGTGCAGGCGCACCGCGTGGTCGCCCGGATGGATCCGGGCAACGCCGCATCCGCCAGCGTCGCCGAACGGCTGGGGATGCGGCGCGAGGCTCTGCTGATCGAGGCCGAGCGGATCAAGGGCGAGTGGGTCGACACCCTCTACTACGTGCTGCTCGAACGCGAGTGGCGGGCTTCACACCCCTGAAACGCGCGTCTGCGATCGTTGCGGCATGGCGATCGTGCTCGGGCCCCACCAGTACGGCAAGGCGGAGACGCGGCTCGTCCGCGTGATCCGCGACGGGGACCGCCACGACCTCGTCGACCTCAATGTGTCCACCGCGCTGCGCGGCGACTTCGACGCCGCGCACCTCGACGGCGACCAGCGCACGGTGCTGCCGACCGACACGCAGAAGAACACCGCCTACGTGTGGGCACGGCGCCTGGTGCCGGACCCGGTCGAGTCGTGGGCGCTCTCGCTCGCCCGGCACTTCGTCGACGACGTCGAGCCGGTGCGTGAGGCCCGCGTCGAGGTCGAGCGGTTCGCCTGGAGCCGCGCGGAGGTCGGCGGCTCCCCGCACGGCCACACGTTCGTCCGCTCGGGGCCCGAGGTGCGCACCGCGGCCGTCACGGTCGGGCCGGACGCCGTGCACGTCGTGCAGGGTCTGAAGGACCTGGTGCTGCTGAAGACCACCGGGTCGGCGTTCCGCGACTTCCTCGTCGACGAGCTGACGACGCTGCAGCCGACGGACGACCGCATCATGGCCACGTCCCTCATCGTGCGCTGGCGGCTGACGGACCCGCCGGAGACCGACTGGAACGCACTCGCCGCCTCCGTGCGGGCCGTGCTCGTCGCACGCTTCGCCGAGCTGCACTCGCTCGCTCTGCAGCAGACGCTCTGGCACATGGGCCGTGCGGTGCTGGAGGCGCATCCGGCGATCGCGGAGATCCGGCTCGAGGCGCCGAACAAGCACCACTTCGTCGTCGACTTCACGCCGTTCGACGAGCCGAACCCGAACGAGGTCTTCCACGCGGACGACCGGCCGTACGGGCTCATCCACGCGAGCGCGATCCGCGACGACGCCGCTCCGGCGGGCGACGCCTGGCGGTCGTTCACGGGGCTCGCATGAGCGCCACCGACGACGAGCGCTGGCTCGCCCGCAGCGTCGAGCTCGCCCTCGCGAACGTCGAGGACGGCGGCGGCCCCTTCGGGGCGCTCCTGGTGCGGGACGGGGCCTTGCTCGCGGAGGGCCAGAACCGGGTCACGCGGGACAGCGACCCGACCGCGCACGCGGAGGTGCAGGCGATCCGGGCGGCCTGCCGCGCGATCGGCGACTTCTCGCTGCGCGGCGCGACGCTCTACACGTCGTGCGAACCGTGCCCGCTCTGCCTGTCCGCGGCGCTCTGGGCGCGTGTGGAGCGGGTCGTCTTCGCCGCCGACCGGCACGACGCCGCCCGGGGCGGGTTCGACGACCGGGTCTTCTACGAGCTCTTCGAGACGCCGCGCGACCGCTGGGACGTCGTGGTCGAGGGGCTGCGGCCGTCGAACGCCACCACCCCGTTCGACGCCTGGCTCGCCCACGGCGGCCGCACGGACTACTGATCCGCGCGCTCCTGCCAGGATCGAGCGATGACCGCGGTGCTCTTCGATCTCGACGGCACCCTCGTCGACGGCTCGGACCTGCCGCTGGCGGTCCGCGGCGTCGCAGCGCTGATCGCGGAGCGCGTGCCGGGTGTCGACCCGGCCGAGGTCGTGGCGGCGAACACCGCCGAGTGGCAGGAGCTCTGGCCGGAGATCGAGGACGACTGGATGCTCGGCACGCTGCCGGGTGAGCAGCTGAACGAGCGCGCGTGGCGCGGCACGCTCAGGCGGTGCCGCATCCGCGACGAGGCGCTCGTGTCCCTCGCCTCCGCGACCTTCCGCGAGCTCGAACGCCTCGCCGTCCGCCCCTACCCCGACGTCGCCCCTGCACTCGCCGCCCTCCGGGCGGCGGGCCACCGGCTCGGCCTCGTCACCAACGGTGCCGCGGTGCTGCAGCGGGACAAGCTCGCGGCGCTCGGCCTCGACGGAGCGCTCGATCCCGTGGTCGTCTCCAGCGAGGTCGGCGCCCGCAAGCCGGACCGCGCCGTCTTCGACCACGCGGTGCTCGCCGCGGGCCTCGAGCCCGCCACGACCTGGTTCGTGGGCGACAACCTCTGGGTGGACGTGGTCGGTGCGAGCGGGGCGGGCCTGCGGTCCGTGTGGCTGAACCGGACGGGCCGCCCGCGGCCCGACGGCGCCCCGGTGCCCGACGCGGAGATCGCATCCCTCGCCGCGCTGCCGGGGCTCGTCGCTCAGGACCCCCGGTAGGTCGAGTACGCGAAGGGGCTGAGCAGCAGGGGCACGTGGTAGTGCTCGCTCCCGGTCACGAGGAACGAGATCTGCACCTCCGGGTAGAAGGCCGGCCGGTGCGTGGCCTGGAAGTAGTCCCCGGTGGCGAACACGAGCCGGTACACGCCCGCATCCAGCCGGTCGGGTCCGAGCGCACCGATACGTCCGTCCGCGTCGGTCGCGCCGCTCGCCACCTCGCTCCAGCCGTCACGGCCCTGCCGGTCGAGCTCGACGGCCACCCCGACGGCGGGCGTGCCGAACGCGGCGTCCAGCACGTGGGTGGTGATCTGGCTCACCGGGCGTCCCCGAACAGGGCCGTCAGCCGCTGCGCCGCGATCTCCCGGAGCTGCTGCTTCGCCTCCACGGTCTCCTCCGCGGGATCGTTCTTCAGCCGCCGCTGCAGCTCGTCGAGGACCTCCTGCCGGGTGCGCCCCGCCGCCCGGATGAGGAACACCCGGCCGAACCGCTGCTCGTAGACCTCGTTGCCGCGGGCGATCGCGGCGTCGACGCCCTCGTCCGCGCGGCCGAGCCCCGCCTGCTCCCCGACGGCGAGGCCGTTCACCTCGGACGCACCGATGCGCGGGTGGTGCGAGACGGCCTCGTCGAGCTCGGCGTCGGTGAGGGTCGCGCCGGTGCCGTCCACGGCCGCGGTGAGCGCCTCGAGGGTCGGGTACGGACCTCCTGCCGCCACCTCGTCGACCCATCGGCGCACGCCGAGCGCGGTCTCGAGCCGTTCGCGGGCTTCACCGGTGCCGGCATCGATCACGGTCGCCTCCGTCTCCCGCCTCACCCTACGGGGCGGCGGCGGAGGGCCGCGATCCGGCCGGGACGACGGCCCGAAGGGCCCCGGAACGCCGTCATCCTGCAGGATCGCCGTCGCTTCGTCCGCCCCACCGTCGTCGGGGCCGTCGCCCTAGGCTGGCGCCCGCCATGACCAGCCCGCTCGCCCCGCTCGGCCTCGTGCTCGCGGCGGGCGCCGGGCGCCGCTTCGGGGGCCCGAAGGCCCTCGCGCGCACCCCGGAGGGCGAGCCGTGGCTGGCGCTGGCCGTCAGGGCGCTGCAGGACGGCGGCTGCGGGCGGGTGATCGCGGTCCTCGGAGCGGGGGCGGAGGAGGCACGCCCCCTGCTGCCGGTGGGTGCCGAGGCCGTCGTGGCCGAGCGGTGGGCGGACGGACTGGCCACGTCGCTCGCCGAGGGCCTGCGAGCCGCGACGGGTGCCTCCGCGGTGCTCGTGACGCTCGTCGACCTGCCGGGGCTGCCGGCCGAGGTCGTCCGCCGGGTGCTCGGTACCGCTCCGGGACCGCGCTCGTTGCGCCGCGCGGTCTACGACGGACGCCCAGGCCACCCCGTGCTGATCGGCGCCGACCACGTCGCGCCCCTGCTCGCGACCCTCATCGGCGACCGCGGCGGCCGCGACCACCTCGAGCGCTCCGGCGTGCAGGAGATCGAGTGCGGGGATCTCTTCTCGGGCGCCGACCAGGACGAGCGCGGCGTCCTGCGGCCCTGATCCGGCCCGGTCACCCCCGCTCGGCGGCCAGGCGCCGCACGGCCGCCTCGAACGCGTCGAGCGCGAGCCCGACGTCGCCCTCGTCGACCGTCTCGTCGGGCGAGTGGCTCACCCCGTCGTTCCCGCAGCGCACGAACAGCATGCCGATGCCCGTGACCGCCGCGACCGCCATGCCGTCGTGGCCCGCCCGGCTGAACAGCCGCGGGGGCTCCTGCCCGGTGGCCGCCGCGACGCCCGCGGCGACCGCCGCAGTGAGCGCCGGGTCGCAGACGACCGCGTCGGCCCGGTAGCGCTCCTCGAGGTGCCAGCCCAGGTGCCTGGCCGCGCAGATCTCCCGCGCGGCCGCGTCGATCCGGCCGACGGCCTCGTCGCGGCCCTCGTCCCGCTCCGCCCTCACGTCGAGGGAGAGCAGCGCGCGCCCCGGTACGACGTTCACGCCGCCCGGCTCCGCGCGGATGCGGCCGACGGTCGCGACCGTTCCGGTGGCCTTCGCGATCCGCTCGACGGCGACGACGATCTCCGCCGCGCCCACGAGGGCGTCCCGCCGACGCGCATAGGGCGCGCCGCCAGCGTGCGCGGCCCGGCCGGTGACCTCGAGGTCGAACCGCCGCGCTGCCGCGATCGAGGAGACGACGGCCAGCGGCCTGCCGGCGTCGAGCAGCTCGGGCCCCTGCTCGATGTGGACCTCGAGGTAGCCGACGAGCTCCTCCGGCCGGCGGGCCGCCTCCCCGACCCGGCCGGGATCGAGCCCGAACGCCTCGAGCGCCGCCCGCACGGTCACCCCCTCCGCGTCGCTCGCGTCGAGCCGACCCGGTTCGAGGCCGCCCGCGAAGGCCCGTGATCCGAAGAGGGCGTCGCCGAAGCGGGTGCCCTCCTCGTCGGTGAAGCCCACCACCTCGATCGCGAAGGGCAGCGATTCGTGCCGCAGGCGGTCGGCGACCTCGATCGCGAGCACCACGCCGAGCATGCCGTCGTACCGGCCCGCGTCCGGCACGGTGTCGAGGTGGCTCCCGAGCACGAGCGCGGGCAGGGACGGCCGCGCGCCCTCCCGCCGGCCGATCCGGTTGCCTGCCGGATCCAGGTGCGTGGTGAGGCCCGCCTCCCGCATCCAGCCGGCGACGACCGCGTCCGCCGCCGCATGCTCCGGGGAGAGGTGCGTGCGCTCGAGCGCGTCCTGGCGGGCCGAGATGCGGCCGAGCTCGTCGCAGCGGGCGAGCGCCCGTGCGGCGCCGGTCACGGCTTCCCGCCGTAGACGTCGAGCGCGGCCTCCGTGCCGCCGCCGGCGGGCACGGCGACGCCGGCCCGGCGCAGCGCCTGCTCGAGCGCCGCCAGGGTGAGAAGCACGGCGTCGCGACGGGCGTTCACGCCCATGGTGCCGATCCGCCAGACCCGGCCGTGCAGCGGGCCGAAGGACGTCCCGATCTCGATCCCGTAGTCCGCGAGCATCGCCGCCCGGACCGCGTCGCCGACGACACCCTCCGGGATGTGGACCGCGACGATGTTCGTCATCCGGTGCTCGAGGTCGCCGAACGGGCGGAGCCCGAGGCCCTGCACCCCGGCGAGCATGGCGCGACCGTGCCGCCGGTGGCGCGCGATCGCGGCGTCGAGCCCTTCCTGGAGCAGCACGCGCGCGCACTCCCGAGCCCCGTAGAGCATCGAGGTGGCCTCGGTGTGGTGGTTGAGCCGGGCCGGTCCCCAGTAGTCGAGGATCATGCCGAGATCGAAGTAGTTCGACCGGATCCGCTCCGCCGGCGGCGCGGCCTCCTCGTCGTCGGCCCGGATCCCCGCCTCCACGCTGCGTCGCGAGTCGATCACCGCGACCGCCGCGCGCGAGAGCGTGATGGGGGCGCTCCCGGACGGGCCGCCGAGGCACTTCTGCAGCCCGGCCGTGACGACGTCGACGCCCCACTCGTCGGTGCGGAACTCGTTGCCGCCGAGCGTCGCGGTGGCGTCGACGTAGAGCAGCGCGCCCGCCTCGCGGCACAGCGCGCCGAGCTCCTCGAGCGGCTGCGCGATGGTGGTGGACGTATCGCCGTGCACCACGGCGACGAGCTTCGGCCGCACCAGCGCGATCGCGTCCGCGATGCGCTCGAGCGGGACGGTCTCGCCCCATGCCGCGTCGACGACGTGCACCTCGGCGCCGCAGCGCTCCGCGATCTCGACGAGCAGGTGGCCGAACCGGCCGAAGCGCGGCACGAGCACCCGGTCGCCGGGCACGATCAGCGAGACGAGCGCCGCCTCGATCCCGGCGCGCGACGTCCCGTCGACGAGCAGGGTCGCATCGTTCGCGGTGCGGAACACGTCGCGGTACAGCCCCTGCGTCTCCGTCATGAGGGCGGTCATCGCGGGGTCGTACTGCCCGAGCAGGGCCGCGGACATCGCCCGGAGGACCCGGGGGTCGCCGTTCACGGGGCCGGGCCCCATGAGCAGCCGGGGCGGCGGGTCGATCTGACGGGCGGGCACGGCGACCTCCTGGAAGCGCTGGTGTCCTCGGACGGTAGCCGATCCCGTGTTTCAGGCGAGGATCGCCGCCAGCTCCCTGCCGAGTCCGATCAACGACGCATCCGACCCCGGCCGCCCGACGAGGCCGAGGCCGAGCGGCGTGGCGCCGACGGCGAGGAGCGGTGCGCTGAGACCCGGCGCCCCGGCAGCACCCGCGACGCAGGTGAGTCGCATGGTGGCAGAGCGGACGCGGTCGATCTCGCCCCCGGGCGCGGTGCGTGCGGGCGCCGGCGTCCCTGCGGCCGGCAGCAGCAGCGTGCGCTGCTCGAGCAGCGCTCGGAGCCGGTCGGCGGCGGCGTGGACGGCGCTGCATGCCGCATCCGCCTCCTCGGCGGAAACGGCCTGCGCGATCCGGAAGCGCTCCTCCACCGCGCCCGAGACGGCGCCCGGATGGGTGACGAGCCACGGGCCGTGCACCTGCCACGCCTCGAAGGCCTGCACGGTGCGGAAGGCCGCGGCGAGGCGGTCGAGGTCGCCGAGGTCGACCTGATCCACCGGCCGGCCGGCGGCGCCGAGCCGTTCGACCGCGGACCGGACCGCCGCCGCCACGGGCTCGTCGAGTCGGTCGAGGACCGCGGGATCGACCGCGAGCGCCGGGGCCGCAGCCGTGTCCTCGCCGGCCGTTCCCGGCCGGGTCGCGGACCAGGCTCCGGCGAGGGTCCCCGCGTCGCGGGTCAGCCAGCCGACGGTGTCGAAGCTCGGGGCGAGTGCCAGCAGGCCGCCTCGCGGCACCCGGTCGTGAGTCGTGCGGAGCCCCCAGAGGCCCTGGTAGGACGCGGGCACCCGGATCGAGCCGCCGGTGTCGGTCGCGAGGCCCACGTCCGCCTCGCGGAGAGCCACGGCCGACGCCGGCCCGCTCGACGATCCGCCCGGCAGCGCCCCGGGCACCGCGGCGTTCGGCGGGGTCCCGTAGTGGGGGTTGGCGCCCGCGATGCTGTACGCGAACTCGTCGGTCTGCGCGATCCCGACGACGTTCGCCCCGGCCGCGAGCAGCGCCGACACGGCCGGCGCGGTGCGGTCCTCCGCGTCCGCCTCCGCCAGGTACCGCGGCACGCCCGCGCCGATCCGGTGGCCCCGCAGGGCGAAGAGGTCCTTCACCGCGACGCGGACGCCGGTGAGCGGTCCCCCGGGCTCCCCGGCGACGAGCGGCGAGCCCGTGACCCGCCAGACGGCGGCGTCAGGCATCGAAGTCGGCGAGACGGATGCGCGCGTGGACGCCCTTCACGAGATCCACGACCTGCGAGATGTGGAAGTCCGTCGCGGCGCTGAGGTAGGCGAGCGCGTTGGGGCGGTCCATGCCGAAGCGGGCATGGAGCAGCTCGATGGCGGCCCGCACGCAGTGCTGCACCGCCTCGTCGAGGTCCTCGCTGAGGCCGGTGGGCACGAGGTGGTCCGGGGTGAGGATCAGGGGACCGGTCACCCGGCCGAACTCGGCGTGCGCCTCGTCCTCCGGCAGCACGCCGAGGCGGAGCGTGGCGCGCAGCGGCGCCTCCATCGCCGTGAGGGCGACCTCGCCGTCGCCCTGGGCGAAGTGGGGGTCGCCCACATACACGAGCGCGTCCGGCACCTGCACGGGCAGGAAGAGGGGGGTGCCGGGCACGCGGAGGCGGATGTCGAGGTTGCCGCCGTGCGCGCCGGGCGGCACGGAGTGGGCCCGTTCCTCGCCGGCGACGGCGACCCCGATGAGCCCGAGGAACGGGGCGAGCGGGAACCGGACCA
>NZ_JAODBE010000015.1 GCF_025463795.1 Amnibacterium sp. | reverse complement strand
TGTGCCCCGAGCAGGACTCGAACCTGCAACCTACGGATTAGAAGGCCGTTGCTCTATCCATTGAGCTATCGGGGCGTGAACGCCCGAGTTTAGTGACGGGGCACGATGTCGTCCCCGGTGCGGGTGCGGTCCCGCACCGCGGACGCGGCCTTCGGAGGCGGCGTCTTCGACAGGTCGATGTCGCGGGTCACCTCGGCCTCGTCGTCGTAGACGTCGAGCCATGCGGGAGTCGCCTGCCGCTCGCCGACCGGCGCGGCCGGTTCGGGCTCCGGCCCGGGTGCCGGTTCCGGCTCCACGGGTTCCACCTGCGGTTCCGCCGTCGCTTGGGCCGCGGCGACGACCGGTTCCGGACCGGCGTGCCGGGCGTGGTCGAACCGGGGGTCGACCGCCTGTCGGTCCATCGAGTCCAGCCGGGTTCGTTGGATGAGCACCGGCTCGGTCGTCGGGGAGGGCGCCCTGTCCTCATCCGGCGCCGCTGCGGGCGCGACGCCGTCATCCGCCGCGGCCTCGGCCTGCTCGGCCTGCCGCTCGTGGGCCAGGTTCTGCGCACGCGCGGCAACCGGTTCCGGACGGCCGTCGCTCGGCGACTCCAGTGCGGCAGGGGTCTCGGGCGCGGGGGCAGCGGCGGCCGCGCTCTCCGGCTGCGGGTCGAGCTGGGCTTCGGCGTCCGCCGTCGACCGCTGGCCGGGAGCTGCAGGAGGTTCGGCGGCCGGCTGCTGCGGGTCGCGCCGGGCGGTGCGCTCGGCCCCGAGCCGCTCCACGTCGGCCGCGAACAGCCGCTTGGCGCGGCGGGGACGCCCGACCCACGCGAGAAGCCGATCGCGGACCTCCTCGACGGCCGCCGTCGTCTGCGGCACCGGCGACCCGGCGTCGCGCTCGATCGCGTCGACACGCAGCGACGCCCAGTCCGCGGCGAGGGCCGCGCCCGTTCCGCCGGAGAGCCGGAGCCGCACGTCCGCCTCGGTGCGCAGCCGCGCGATCCGCTCCCGTTCCCCGTCCGACGAGGCGCCGGCGCCGGCCGCCCTCGCCACCTCCACGAGTGCCGCGACCGCGCCGGACACGGCCTCGCGGTCCGCCCTCGCGAGCAGCGATCGGATCGCGGCGCGAGCGATCAGCGCCGCGACCACGCCCGCGACGAGGATCGCGAGCGCCGGGATCACCGCGGCGTCGAGCACGCGCTGACCCGCCGGTGACTGGAACCAGGCGACGAAGGCGTCCCACATGGCCCTCAGGGTACTGAGCACCTGTGACGGTCCGATGAACGCGGGCGCGGATCGGCTGTCGGAGGGGAACAAGGGCCCCGAGGGGCGGGTTGACTGCACTGGGTGCCGGCACAGGCGCCCGAGAACGGGAGAACCCACACATGGAAACGTTCGTGCTCGCCGGCGGCTGCTTCTGGTGCCTCGACGCCGTCTACCGTTCCCTCGACGGGGTGGCCGACGTCGTGTCCGGATACACCGGCGGGAAGCTGAAGAACCCGAGCTACGAGGCCGTCTGCAGCGGGCTGACCGGCCACGCGGAGGCCGTCGCCGTCACCTTCGACCCCGACGTCATCCCGCGGGACGTGATCCTCGACGTCTTCTTCACCCTGCACGACCCACGCCAGCTGAACCGGCAGGGCAACGACGTCGGCACGCAGTACCGGTCGGCGATGTTCTACGAGGACGACGAGCAGAAGGCGATCTTCGAGTCCGCCATCGCCCGCGCCGCCGACATCTGGGACGGCCGGATCGTCACCCAGCTCGCGCCGCTCGGTGAGTTCTACCGGGCCGAGGAGTACCACCAGGACTTCTTCGCGAAGAACCCGAACCAGGGCTACTGCCTCGCCGTCGCCCTCCCGAAGGTGAACAAGGTCCGCAGGTCCTACGCGCAGTACGTCAAGGCGGCCTGAGGCGGGAACCGTTCCTCCCCAGCCCCCTTCTCCGCGGCCCGTCCTCCTCGAGGGCGGGCCGCGTCCCGTTCCGGGCGGCGGTGAGCGCATCCTTCTGGCCGGATCCGCGCGCCGCTACCTGGCACGGACGCGGCGCGCGGATCCGACTCCGCGGCACCGTGCCGCGGGCGGGAGAGGAGCAGCAGGAGATGGCCGATCGGATCACCGTCATCGGGACGCTCGGGCAGGACCCGGAGGAGCGCTCCACGAGTCGAGGGTCGGTGGTGCAGTTCCGGCTCGCGTCGACCGACCGCCGTCGCGACGCCCAGGGCAACTGGCAGGACGGCACGACCAGCTGGTACCGGGTGAACGCCTGGGGCGAGCTCGGCAGGAACGCGCTGACGTCGCTCCGCAAGGGGCAGCGGGTCATCGTGGCCGGCGACCTGAGCGTCAGCGAATGGGACGGCGCCGACGGGCACAAGGGGCGCTCCGTCGAGATCCGCGCGGCGGCGCTCGGGCACGACCTCACGTTCGGCACGAGCCGGTTCGAGCGGGGCCGGCGGGCGCAGCAGGTTCCGGGAACCGGCGAGCAGCCCGTCGTCGGGGCCGCACCGGACCCCGCCGCCGCTCCTCCGGCGCCTCCGGTCGACCACAGCGGCGAGTGGGGCGTGTCCGCCATCTCCACGACGCCGTCGCCCGCGCCGGCGGCACCCGCGGAGCCGCAGGAGGCCGACGATGCGCCGTGGATGCGCACACCGATCTGACCCCGCAGGACGGGCGGTCGCCATGCCCCGAATAGACTCGGGGCATGGCGGAGTACATCTATCAGATGGCCCGCGCCCGCAAGGCGCACGGCGACAAGCTGATCCTCGACGACGTCACGATGTCGTTCTTCCCCGGTGCCAAGATCGGCGTCGTCGGCCCGAACGGTGCCGGCAAGTCGACGATCCTGAAGATCATGGCGGGGCTCGACACCCCGAGCAACGGCGAGGCCAAGCTCACGCCCGGCTACACCGTCGGCATCCTCATGCAGGAGCCCGAGCTCGACGAATCGAAGACCGTGCTCGAGAACGTGGAGATGGGCGTCGGCGAGATCAAGGCGAAGCTCGACCGCTTCAACGAGATCGGCCTCGAGATGGCCGAGCCCGACGCCGACTACGACAAGCTCGGCGACGAGATGGCGAAGCTCCAGGACGACATCGACGCCGCCGACGGCTGGGACCTCGACTCGCAGCTCGAGCAGGCGATGGACGCGCTCCGCACCCCGCCGGGCGACGCCCTCGTCGAGTACCTGTCGGGCGGTGAGAAGCGCCGCGTCGCGCTGTGCCGGCTGCTGCTGCAGAAGCCCGACCTGCTGCTCCTCGACGAGCCCACCAACCACCTCGACGCCGAGAGCGTGCTCTGGCTCGAGCAGCACCTCTCGAAGTACCCCGGCGCCGTGCTCGCCGTCACCCACGACCGGTACTTCCTCGACCACGTCGCCCAGTGGATCGCCGAGGTCGACCGCGGACGCCTCTACCCGTACGAGGGCAACTACTCCACCTACCTCGAGAAGAAGCAGCAGCGGCTGCAGGTCCAGGGGAAGAAGGACGCGAAGCTCGCGAAGCGCCTCTCCGAGGAGCTCGACTGGGTCCGCTCCAACGCCAAGGGCCGTCAGGCGAAGTCGAAGGCGCGGCTCGGCCGCTACGAGGAGATGGTCGCCGAGGCCGAGCGCACGAGGAAGCTCGACTTCGAGGAGATCCAGATCCCCGTCGGCCCGCGCCTCGGCAGCCAGGTCATCGAGGCGAGGAAGCTCGAGAAGGGCTTCGACGGCCGTCCGCTGATCGAGGGCCTCAGCTTCACGCTGCCCCGCAACGGGATCGTCGGCGTCATCGGCCCGAACGGCGTCGGCAAGACCACGCTGTTCAAGACGATCGTGGGGCTCGAGCCGCTCGACGGCGGTGACCTGAAGATCGGCGAGACGGTCGACATCTCCTACGTCGACCAGTCGCGCGCCGGCATCGACCCGAAGAAGACGCTCTGGGAGGTCGTGTCCGACGGCCTGGACTACATCCACGTCGGCAACACGGAGATCCCGTCGCGCGCCTACGTGTCGACGTTCGGATTCAAGGGGCCCGACCAGCAGAAGCCGGCCGGCGTGCTCTCCGGTGGCGAGCGCAACCGCCTGAACCTCGCGCTCACGCTGAAGCAGGGCGGCAACCTGCTGCTGCTCGACGAGCCGACCAACGACCTCGACGTGGAGACGCTGTCGAGCCTCGAGAACGCGCTGCTCGAGTTCCCGGGCTGCGCCGTGGTCATCACTCACGACCGGTGGTTCCTCGACCGGATCGCGACGCACATCCTGGCGTACGAGGGCACGGCCGAGCAGCCGGGCAGCTGGTACTGGTTCGAGGGCAACTTCCAGGCGTACGAGGAGAACAAGGCGGAGCGGCTCGGCCCCGAGTCGGTCGGCGTCGGCCGCGGGGTGTATCGCAAGCTCACCCGCGTCTGACATGCGGCTGCACGTCGCGGTCCCGCTCCGCTGGAGCGACATCGACGCGTACGCGCACGTCAACAACGCCGCGATGCTGCACCTCCTCGAGGAGATCCGCATCGAGGCGTTCTGGGTGACGGGGGAGGACGCGGACTCGCCCGAGCGTGTCGGTCCCCGCGTGCTCGACGGCCGTCCGGGGTCCGACACGCTCGCGCTGATCGCCCGGCAGGAGATCGAGTACCTGCACCCGATCCCGTTCCAGCGGGCGCCGCTCGACGCCGAGGTGTGGATCAGCCGGATGGGTGGAGCGAGCCTCGAGCTGAACTACGAGATCCACACGCCGGCCGGGGTGGAGCCGCGGGCCCTCTACACGCGGGCGGCGACGACCCTCGTGCTCGCGAACGCGAACGACTCGAAGCCGCGCCGCATCACACCGGCGGAGAAGGCGGCCTGGGCGCCGTACGTGGAGGATCCGGTCCGCTTCACGCGCCGCTGACCGCCACGGGTCCACCCGCGCCGCTCAGGAAGTGCATGTGCGCATCGCGCGGATCCGGAGAAACCGCGCGGCGCGCCGACTGATCGGTGCAGGCGCGGCGTGTCGTGCAAGAACTCCGGAACGGCGCGGTGAAGCGATCAGGCGAGCGGCCTCGACGGGACGCGGACCATGCCCTCCTGCGCCACGGAGGCGACGAGCACGCCCTCCCGGGTGAAGATGCGCCCGAGGGAGAGGCCGCGGCCACCGCTCGCGCTCGTCGACTCCTGTACGTACAGCAGCCACTCGTCGACGCGCACCGGCCGGTGCCACCACATCGCGTGGTCGAGGCTCGCCGCCTTCAGGCCCGGGGCCGCCCACGGCAGGCCGTGGCGTCGGAACGTCGGCTCGAGGATCGTGTAGTCGCTGGCGTACGCGAGTGCCGCGCGGTGCAGCGCCGGGTCGTCGGGGAGGTCGCCGATCGCCTTCAGCCAGACGGCCTGGTGCGCGACCCGCTCGCCCTCGACGGAGAGGAAGACGGGCGACTCGACGTGGCGCATGTCGAACGGCCGCCCGGTGGCCCAGTACTGCGCCATCGGATGATCGATGGCGGCCAGCGCGCTGCGCTCATCGGGCAGGTCCTCGGGCGCAGGAAGCCCCTCGGGCATCGTCGCCTGGTGCTCGAGGCCGTCGTCGACGGTCTGGAACGACGCGATCATGGACAGGATCGGGACCCCGCCCTGGTACGCCTGCGTGCGCCGGGTCGAGAACGACCGGCCGTCGTGGATCCGGTCGACCGCCAGCGTGATCTGCGTCTCGACGTCGCCGGGGCGCAGGAAGTAGCCGTGCATCGAGTGCACGTGCCGGCCCTCCGGTGCGGTCCGGGTCGCCGCGACGACGGACTGCGCGAGCACCTGGCCGCCGAACAGACGCCCCGCAGGGCTCCACTGCGGTGTGCCGGTGAAGATGTCCTCCGAGGTGCGCGCGCCCGTGTCGACGAGGTCGAGCGCAGCCAGCATCCCGGCGAGCGGATCCATCTGCAGCTCCTCGCGTCAGTGGTGCGGCCGACGTGCCGCGGGGGGTGGGCGGGGTAAGTTTAGGGGCGCTCATGGACCGGACCCTCGACCTGCCCGACGCTGCGGCGCTCGTCGATCTGCAGACCTATCTCGGCCGGGCGGACGCCGTCGAACGGGCGTCGGTGCGGCTCGTCGGAGGCGCGGGCGTGCTCGCCGTGTACACGGCGGTGCTGTACCCGTCCGGGCTGCTCGACGACACCCCGACCGTGCTCGGGCTGCGCACCGTCGGTATCGACCCCGAGCAGGACCTCGATGTCGTCGTGCCGATCGCCTCGTTCGTGGAGCGGCTCAAGCGGGCGAGCGAGTCGCTCGCGGAGGCCGCGGAGGCGGTGCAGGTCGGTATCCCCGCTGAGGTGAACACGGTGACGTGGGCCGGCGTCGCGCCGCCCCGCAGCGGGTGGGTGGCGGTCGGGCAGACGCAGGCCGATGTGCTGACCGACGTGGCGAAGGCCGGCATCGTGGAGGTGGCGGAGGCGCTGCCCACCGACGCGGGTGAGCCGCTCGTGCGCCGCGTCCGCGCCGACGTCTGGAGCCGCCCGATCGAGGGCGCCGAGCACGTGCCTGCCGGCGCGGCGTTCGCCGCGCACAGCCTCGGGTTCCTCGGGGACCCGCTCGAGCAGATCCCGATCTACGACTCGGGCCCCTGGACGCGCCTCAGCACCGAGCGCGGGCACGTGCTCGTCAAGCGTCGCGCCTGGTCGCTCCAGGGCTGACTCCGCCTCCGGCCTCGCGTCGACGGGGGAGAGGGCGCCGTTTGGGGCGCGGACCCTCGCTCTGGGGCTGCCCCCGATGACCGCGCGTTCCTAGCCTGAGCGGGTGACCGATCAGCAGACCGTGCCGACGCCCGCCGCGTCGTTGCCGGTGCTGCCCGGATCCGGATCCCGCCTGCTCGCCGTCGCCCTGCTGGTCGTCGCCGCACTCGGCGTCGGCCGCTTCGCGCTGAAGCTGGCCGGGCTCGCCGTGCTCGGGGCGGTGGTGCTCGCGACCGTGAGTGCGCTCACCGGCGGCATCCTCCTGCTGCACGCGATGCTCGGGCACTGACCGCGGTCAGTCCTCGAACGTGTTCACCATCGCGAAGGCCGCCCGCTCGAGGTAGGCCCACAGCTCGGCCTCGTACAGGGGCGGCAGGTCGATCGCGTCCACGGCGGCGCGCATGTGGGTCAGCCACCGGTCGCGCTGCGCGGGATCGACCTTGAACGCCGCGTGCCGCATCCGCAGTCGCGGGTGGCCGCGCTGGTCGCTGTAGGCCGTCGGGCCGCCCCAGTACTGCTCGAGGAACCCGGTGAGGCGTTGGATCGCGCCCTCGAGGTCGGGTTCGGGGTAGAGGGCGAGCAGCTCGGGATCGCTCGCGACGCCCTCGTAGAAGGTGCGGACGAGCTTCTCGAACGTGGCCCGGCCGCCGACGGCCGACCAGAAGGTCGCGTCGGCGGCGGGGGCGGTGGGCTCAGCGGCCATCCGCGCCGTCCGACGGGGCACCCGGGCCGGAGACACCGCCCTGGCCGGAGGCCCCGGACGCGCCGCGCGCGCCCGATCGGGGGTGCGTCGTCGGCACGGGCCCGACCTGCGGATCGGTCAAGGGCGCCGGCTCTGTCGTCCGGGCTCGGCTCCTCGTCGGCCGGCGAGGAGCCGAGCCGAGGCGAGCCGGCCGGATGCCGCGGAGCGCGCCCGCCACCTCGAAGCGGTCGAGCGGTGCGCTCGTGATCGCCGACGGCTCCACGCCCGCGGCCACCAGCGCTTCCCGCAGATGCACCCGGAGCGACCAGGCGACGTCGTCGCGGGTGTTCACGCGCGTGCGGGCCACGAGGCGCAGCACGATGCCGTCCGGGCTGACCGACTCGATGCCCCACAGCTCCGGCTTCTCCGCGATGTACGGCGCCCATTGCGGATCGCTCAGCACCTCGGTGGCCGCGGCGAGCAACCGCTGCTGCACCGCCTCCACGTCCACGTCCTTCGGTACGGTGACGTCGACGATCGCGCGCGACCAGCCCTGCGACATGTTCCCGACGCGGGTGATCTCGCCGTTGCGGACGTACCAGAGCACGCCGTTGACGTCACGGATCTGCGTGACGCGGATGCCGACGGCCTCGACCACGCCGGATGCGAGGTCGGTGTTCACCACGTCGCCGACACCGAGCTGGTCGTCCGCGACCATGAACAGACCGGTGAGCACGTCCTTGACGATGTTCTGCGCGCCGAAGCCGAGGCCTGCGCCCAATGCGGCCGTGATCAGGGAGAACGCGCCGATGATCTGCGCGTTGATCACCCCGACGATGCTGAGGATCGCGATGATCGTCACCGTCGCCGACACGAGGTTGTTCAGCACGGAGCCGAGCGTGCGGGTGCGGGCCACGAGCCGGGCCGCGGCGACCGGCGAGGCGAGCAGGGCCTGCGTGTTCTCCGCGTGCTGCCGTCGCTTCACGCCCGAGACGATGCGCTCGACGAACAGGCGCACGATCCGGTGCGCGATGGCGCGCACTACCAGCGCGATCACCACGATCGCGATGACGGCGATCACCTGGAGCAGCACGCCGCCCCAGGTCGACGCCCAGAACCGGTCCCAGTCCGACCGCACCGCGTCGGTCGTGGCCGACCGGAGGATCCCGAGCAGCTCAGTCACGGGCGTCCCGCGCCTGTGCCGCGAGCGCGCGCTGCACGGCGGCCGCGTTCTCGACGATCACCCGACGGAGCGCCGTCGGTTCCGGATGCGCTTCCAGCCACTGCTGCGACGCCGAGACGAGTCGCCGGTCGGCGAGCGGCGACGGGTAGAGGCCGCGGGCCAGCGCCTCGGCGATCGCGTAGCTGCGGTTCGCCCACAGCTCCTCGATCACCCGGAAGTACTCGTCGACGTACGGCTCGAGCAGCGCACGGTCGGCGGCACGGCGGAAGCCGAGGCAGGTGGCGCGAACCATCGCGTTCGGCAGGGCGGCCGAATCGACGACGGAGGCCCATGCGGCCCGCTTGCCCTCCGCCGTCGGGATCGTGGCGCGTGCGTGCGCCGCGGACTCGCGGCCCGTCGCCGTGTCGTCGGCCGCGAGCGTCGCCGTGATCTCCGCCTCGCCGGCCTTGCCGCCGGCGACGAGCGCGATGAGCAGCTCCCAGCGCAGGTCGGTGTCGACCGAGAGGCCCTCGAGGGTCTCGGCGCCGGACAGCAGCCCGCGCACCGCCTGCAGCTGCTCCTCCGTTCGGGCGAGCGCGGCGAGGTTCTTCGCGAACTGGAACTGCGCATCCGACCCGGGCGCCGCGTTGCGCAGCAGCGCGAGCACGCCGTCGCCGAGGGCGACGAGGGTCTCCTCGCGGATCTCCGGCGCGACGTAGCTGGACGCCGCGAGCGCCGCCTGCTGCAGCACCGTGCGGAGGGTCGTCGACTCGGTCTCGCTGCCGATGTTGTTGAGCACGAGCCGCACGAAGTCGCGCGGCCGCGCCTCGGCGTCCCGGGTCGCGTCCCACACCGAACCCCAGACCAGCGAGCGGGCGAGGGGCGACTCGATGGTCGAGAGGTGCGCGATGGCGCTCTCGAGGCTCTCCTCGTCGAGCCGGATCTTCGCGTACGCGAGGTCGTCGTCGTTCAGCAGCACGAGCGCGGGGCGCCGCTTGCCGACGGCCTCGGGGACGTCCGTCCGCTCGCCGGCCACGTCGAGCTCGAAGCGCTCGGCGCGGACCAGCTGCTCGTCGGACAGCTCGTAGAAGCCGATCGCCAGGCGGTGCGGGCGGATCGTCGGCTGCGCCTCACTCGCCGTCTGCCGCACCGCGAAGGCGGTGATCCAGCCGGTCTCGTCGATGTCGATCTCGGGCATCAGCGTGTTCACGCCCGCCGTCTCCAGCCAGGAGGCGCTCCACGAGGTGAGGTCCCGGCCGCTCGTGGCCTCGAGCTCGACGAGCAGGTCGCGCAGCTCGGTGTTGCCGAACGCGTGCTTCTGGAAGTAGTTGCCGACGCCCGCGAGGAAGGATTCGCGGCCGACCCAGGCGTCGAGCTGCTTCAGCACGCTCGCGCCCTTGGCGTACGTGATGCCGTCGAAGTTGACCTGAACGGCCTCGAGGTCCGGGATCTCGGCGACGATCGGATGCGTGGAGGGCAGCTGGTCCTGCGTGTAGCCCCAGCTCTTCTCCATGATGTTGAAGGTCGTCCACGCCTCGGTCCACTCGGTGGCGTCGGCGGTGGCGAGCGTGGAGATGTACTCGGCGAACGACTCGTTCAGCCAGAGGTCGTTCCACCACTTCATGGTCACGAGGTCGCCGAACCACATGTGGGCGAGCTCGTGGAGGATCGTGACGACCCGCCGCTCCTTCACCGCGTCCGACACCTTCGAGCGGAAGACGTAGGACTCGACGAACGTGACTGCGCCCGCGTTCTCCATCGCGCCCGCGTTGTACTCGGGCACGAAGAGCTGGTCGTACTTCTCGAACGGGTACGGCACCCCGAAGATCCGCTCGAAGAACTCGAAGCCCTTCTTCGTGATGTCGAATACGTAGTCCGCGTCGAGGTGCTGGAACAGGGAGGCGCGGGCGAAGGCGCCGAGAGGGATCGTGCGGCCGTCGGCGCTCGTCAGCTCGTCGCGCGCGACGCGGTACGGGCCCGCGATGAGGGCGGTGATGTAGGAGGAGAGCCGCGGCGTCGGCTCGAAGCGCCAGGTCGCGACGTCGCCGTCGATCTCCGGCTCGGGCGTCGGCTGGTTCGACACGACCTGCCAGCGCGCCGGCGCCGTGACGGTGAAGCGGAACGTCGCCTTCAGGTCGGGCTGCTCGAAGACCGCGAACATGCGGCGGGAGTCCGGCACCTCGAACTGCGAGTAGAGGTAGACCTCGTCGTCGACGGGGTCGACGAACCGGTGCAGGCCCTCACCGGTGTTCGTGTACATCGCGTCGGCGACGATCACGAGCTCGTTCTCGGCCGCCAGCCCGGGCAGCTGGATGCGCACGCCGTCGCTCACCTCGGCGGGGTCGAGGGCCTTCCCGTTGAGGGTGACGGCGTGCACGGTGCGGGTGATCGCATCGATGAACGTCGACGCCCCGGCGGTGCCGGTGAAGCGCACCGTGGTGGTGGATCCGAAGACCTCTGCGCCGCGCGTCAGGTCGAGCTCGACCTCGTACGCGGACGGCTGCACGAGGCCTGCGCGCTCCTGGGCCTCGACGCGGGTGAGGTTCTCTCCGGGCATGTGACGCTCCTGCAGTCCTGGTCGACCTGTTCGGTACGGCCGACCACCCTACTGAGCCTCGCTGGTCCCACTCCGCGCCTCCGCATCGCCGTGATCCGTCGGGGCCGTTCGCGCCGTTCCGGAGAAACGGGCCGACACGCCGCCGTCTCCGCCCGCCGCGCGGCGTGTCGGCCAGGAACTCCGGAACGGCGCGACCCGCGCACGTCGGAGCGGTCTCGTCGGAGGCCCGAAGGGGTTCCGCAGCCCGTCCTAGACTCGCGACATGCGCGTCCACATCGGGACCGACCACGCCGGCCTCGGCTTCAGCCGGCACCTGCGGGAGCACCTGGAATCGGCCGGCCACGAGGTCGTGGACCACGGTCCGACCGCCTACGACCCGCTCGACGACTACCCCTCGTTCTGCATCAACGCCGCCCTCGGGGTCGTCGACGACCAGGCGAAGGGCGTCGAGACGCTCGCGGTGGTGTTCGGCGGATCCGGGAACGGGGAGCAGATCGCCGCGAACAAGGTGCAGGGCATCCGCGCTGCGCTCATCTGGAACGAGTCGACGGCCCTCCTCGCGCGGCAGCACAACGACGCGAACGACTGCGCGATCGGCGCCCGCCAGCACACCCTCGAGGAGGCGATGCACCTCATCGACGTGTTCCTCGCGGAGCCCTTCTCGAAGGAGGAGCGGCACGCGCGCCGTATCGCGCAGCTCGCCGAGTACGAGCGGACGGGGAACATCGAAGGCCACCCCGTCGACGATCCGGGGCACGCGCGTGCCTGAGGGGCACTCGATCCACCGGATCGCGATGCAGTTCCGGCGCAACTTCGCCGGGGACCGGGTGACGGCGTCGAGCCCCCAGGGCCGGTTCGCCGCGGGCGCCGCCGAGCTCGACGGGCGAGTGCTGCTCGGCGCCAGCGCGATCGGCAAGCATCTGCTGCTCGAGTTCTCCCCTCTGCACGGCCCCGATGCAGCTGCGCCGCACCAGGGAACCGGCGAGGTGGCCCAAGGCGACCGCATCCTCCACGTGCATCTCGGGCTCTACGGCGCGTGGGACTTCGCGGGGGAGATCGAGGCCGATGCGACCCTCGCCTCCGCGAACGGGCGGATTGGCCAGACGAATCAGCGCGGCACGTTCGTCGAGCAGGTGGCCGGCGACGACGCCTTCGAGCCGGACGTGCTGCCCGAGTCGAGCCTCAACTCCATGGGCGCGCCTCGGCGCACTCGGCTCCGCATGGCGGAGTCGGAGAAGGGCGAGGACGTCGAGCTGGAGAACTTCCCGCCCGAGCCGATCGGTCAGGTGCGGGTGCGGCTGCTGACCGAGCGTGCGGTCGCGGACCTCCGCGGCCCTACCGCGTGCGAGGTGTTCGACCCGCAGCAGGTGACGAAGCTCGTCGCGAAGCTGGGCCCCGATCCGATGCACGACTCGGGCAAGGCCGCCGAGGACCGGTTCGTCGCCGCCGTGCGGAAGTCGGCCACGCCGATCGGGCTGCAGCTGATGGACCAGAGCGTCGTCGCCGGCATCGGCAACGTCTACCGCGCCGAGCTGCTGTTCCGCGCGCGCCTCAATCCGCACACCCCGGGCAAGGAGATCCCGGTGCCCACGCTGCGGAAGCTCTGGCGGGACTGGGCGCACCTGCTCGAGATCGGCGTGCGCACGGGGCAGATGATGACGCGCGACGACCTCGACACCGAGGAGGCCTACCGGCGGGCGCTCGCGAGCCGCGAGGAGCGCCACTACGTCTACAAGCGCACCGGCCTGCGCAGCCCGCGGGGGCGCGGGCAGGTCGTGATGGAGGAGATGGGCGGCCGCAACCTCTACTGGGCGCCCGGCTGGCAGACGCTGCCGAAGCCCAAGCCGGCGGAGGGCTGACATGCGCCAGAACCCGAGCTTCTCGCTGGCGGACACGGCGGCCATCAAGCAGCTGATCAGAGACAACCCGTGGTCGACCCTCGTGTCGGACACGTCGGAGGGACTCGTCGCCTCCCACTACCCGGTGCTCGTCGACGACGACCGCGAGGAGCTCAGCGTCCTCACGCACGTCGGCCGGCCCGACGACCTGGTGCACGAGCTCGGGCAGCACGAGCTGCTCGTCGTGATCCAGGGCCCGCACGGCTACATCTCGCCGTCCTGGTACGACGAGAACCCCGCCGTGCCGACCTGGAACTTCGTGGCCGCGCACCTGCGCGGCGTACCCGAGATCCTCTCGCCCGAGGAGAACTTCGCCGTGCTCGGGAAGCTCGTCGACCACTTCGAGGACCGGGTGCCGGAGCCGCGGCGGATGCTCGCCGCGCCCACGGACGCGGCGTACGCGGAGCGCATCCAGTCGGGCACGGTCGGCATCCGCCTCACGCCCACCTCGGTGACCGCGAAGGCCAAGCTGAGCCAGAACCGCCCGCTGCACATCGTGGACTCGGTGATCGGGCACCTCGAAGGTGACGGCCCCTACGCGCAGCCCGCGCTCGCGGCGCTCATGCGGGAGGCGCGGCAGCGGCGTGCCTGACCTGCTGCTCCGGCGCAGCCGAATCGGCCGCGCCGTCGTCGACGTGCGCGTGGCAGAGGGTCGGATCGTCGCGATCGAGCCCACGCTCGAGCCCGACGGCGCCGAGGTCGTCGACGCGGACGGACGGATGCTGCTCCGCGGCCTCTGGGACGAGCACGTGCACGTCACCCAGGCGGCCCTCGCGAGCACCTGGCTGCCCCTCGGCGGCGCCGGATCGGCGGCGGAGGCCGCCGCGCTCGTCCGCGCCTCCCTGCCGGACCGGCCGGTCGAACCCGTCGTCGGCATCGGGTTCCGCGACGGCGTCTGGCCGGACCGGCCGACCCGCGCCCTGCTCGACGAGGCGGCGGGGGAGCGGTCCGTCGTGCTGCAGAGCCACGACATCCACGCCGTCTGGCTGAACAGCGCCGCGGGCCGGCGCTTCGGCGTGGAGCTCGACGAGTCGGGACTGCTCCGCGAGGACGCCGCCTTCGCTGTCTCCCGGGCCGTGCGGAACCTGGCGGACGCGGACGCGGACGCGGCCGTCACCGCGCTCGCCGAGACGGCCGCCCGGTCCGGGGTCGTCGGGATCGTCGACTTCGAGATGGCCTGGAACGCGGCCTCATGGGCGCGTCGCTCCGCGAGCGGGCTCGACAGCCTCCGGATCGAGGCCGCGATCTACTCGGCCGACCTCGAGCGGGCCGTCGCCGAGGGCCTGCGCACGGGCGATCCGATCGGGGAGTCCGGTCTCGTGTCGGTGGGGCCCATGAAGGCGCTCGCCGATGGTGCGCTGAACACCCGCACGGCGTTCTGCACAGATCCGTACCCCGACGGCGGCCACGGGGTGCTGACCCTGCCGGGGGAGCCGCTGCGCCGGCTGCTGGCCGCCGCGGCCGAGGCACGCCTGACACCGGCGATCCACGCGATCGGCGACGCCGCCGTCACCGAGGTGCTCGACGCGTTCGCCGCGACCGGCACGCGCGGCCGGATCGAGCACGCCCAGCTCGTCGCCGACGCCGACCTGCCGCGTTTCGCGGCGCTCGGGGTGGTCGCGAGCGTGCAGCCGGGGCACCTGCTGCACGACCGCGAGGTCGCCGAGCAGCATTGGCCGGGCCGGACCGGCCGCACCTACCCGTTCCGGTCGCTGCTCGACGCCGGCGCCACGCTCGTGTTCGGGTCGGACGCCCCCGTCGCGCCTCTCGACCCGTGGCTCGCGGTGCGCGCGGCCATCGAGCGCACCGGAGACGATCGACCGCCCTGGCATCCGGAGCAGCGCATCCGCATCGACGAGGCGCTCGCCGCCGCCACCCGCGGCCGGGCCGAGCCCCAGGTCGGCGATGTGGCCGACCTCGTGCTGATCGACCTGCCGCCCGAGCGGATGCACGCCGGCGCCGTGGCGGCCACCCTCGTCGCCGGGCGCTTCACCCACCGCCCGCTCTGACAGGCAGCCGTCGCGCTGAGCCGTGTGCAGGTTCCCGTGCCGTCTGCAGGACGGATCCGGCCATCCGACCCTGCACATGGCGTCGGAACCTGCACCCGGCGCGGACGACGGGGCTTCCCGGCGAGAAGGCCGCAGTGCATTCTCAGGCGGCGGCACGGTAAGACGGGAGCGTGAAGAACCTTCCCGTCCCCGGTTTCGACCTGCCCGTCTCGAACGTGATCCTCGGCCTGATGCGGATCACGGAGATCTCCGCCGAGGAGATCCGCACCCTTGTCGGTACCGCGAGGGACGTGGGCATCACGTTCTTCGACCACGCCGACGTCTACGGCGACGATCCGCACGACTGCGAGGGCCGCTTCGGCGACGCGCTGCAGCTGAGCTCGTCCGACCGCGAGCAGATGATCATCCAGAGCAAGGTCGGCCTGCGCGACGGCTTCTGGGACTTCTCCAAGGAGCACATCCTCGAGAGCGTCGACGCGTCGCTCCGGGCGCTGCGCACCGACTACCTCGACGTGCTCCTGCTCCACCGCCCGGACACGCTGATGGAGCCGGAGGAGGTCGCGGATGCGTTCGACGCGCTGCACAGCGCCGGCAAGGTGCGCCACTTCGGCGTCTCGAACCAGACCCCCGGGCAGACCGAGCTGCTCCGTCGCTCGGTGCGTCAGCCGCTGATGTTCAACCAGGTGCAGCTGAGCATCACGCACGCGAACCTGATCACGCAGGGCATCGCGGCGAACATGGCGGACCTCCCGCAGTCCGTCGACCGCGACAACGGGATCCTGGACTACGCCCGGCTCAACGGGATCGTCCTGCAGGCCTGGTCGCCCTTCCAGAAGGGCTTCTTCAACGGGGTCTTCCTCGGCGACCGCGAGAACTACGCCGAGCTGAACGATCGGATCGACGCGCTCGCGGCCAAGTACGACGTGACGCCGACCGCGATCGCTGTCGCGTGGATCACTCGCCACCCGGCGAAGATGCAGGTCGTGCTCGGCACGACGAAGGCCCAGCGCGTGCGCGAATCGGCGGCCGGCTCCGACCTGCCGCTCACCCGCGAGGAGTGGTACGGCCTCTTCACCGCCGCAGGGCACCTCCTGCCCTGACCGACGGCTGCAGTAGCCTTGACGGGCTCGCTGCTCGGGTGGCGGGCGCCGGGGATGTAGCTCAATGGCAGAGCCTCAGTCTTCCAAACTGATGGTGCGGGTTCGATTCCCGTCATCCCCTCTGAGAAGATCGCCGCGCCCACGTCAGGAGGGCGGCCGGGACGCATTCGGTCCTGGTCGACCTCGAGCTCTCGCGGGGGCGCCCGGCTCAGCCGGCTTTCGAGATCTCGAGTCGAAGGGTGTGGCCGTGCGCCGCGAAGGCGCCGTCCGGTTCTCCGGTCACGACCTCGAACACCGCGCCGTCCGGCGACGTCCGTTCCACGACGTGCGAGGACGACTCCGCGATGGACCCGATGATCTGCCACACCCTCTGTCGGGTCGCTCGCTTGTTCACGCTCCGGCTCACGCCGACGGTCACTGCATAGGTGCCGTCCGACTCGATCCGGTCGCTCAGCCATGTGAACCCGGCCGCGTCAACGGCGGCCCGAAGATGTGGCGCGAGGTGCGTCTCGGGCGCCTCAGCCACCCATCCCGGCTCCTCAGCCAGTCTCTGCAACTCGGCAAGCGACGGGAGCAGCCAGGCGGCCGTGCCGACTCCCCGGAAGACGTCATCGTTGTCCCATCGGGGTACTTGCTGATCCACCTCCGCATCATGGCAGGGGCCGCGATCTTGGGGAGACGCAAAGTGAGCGCGTCCGCCCTCCTCCGATCTGGCGATCGGATCGAGGGTGCTGCGCACCGGTGCGGCGTTCCGCGCGACCGGAACCCCTTCTATAGGCTCGCGCCAAAATCCAAGCCACCGAAGGACCTACGGACATGACCGACACCTTGCAGGCGACACCCCAGAAGCCCACAGTCCCGAAATGGGAGCAGGACGCTCGCGAGGCGCTCAAGCTCGCGATCCGCAAGTTCTCCAGGCCGCTCCAGGATCTCGTCCAGCGCGACGCGAACGAAGGCGACACTCGGCTCCTCGTCACGGACTTCCTCTGTGAGGGGCTCGGGTACGACAAGTACGAGGACCTTACGACGGAGTTCGCAGTCCGGGGCGAGTTCGCCGACTATGGCGTTCGCATCGACAAGCAGCTCGTCGCGTTCATCGAGGTCAAGCGCGCCGCGCAGAAGCTCAACGTTCGGCATCTGCGGCAGGTGGAAACGTATGCCGTGAAGGAAGGCCTGGAATGGGTCATTCTGACCAATGGTCAGACCTGGCAGGCCTATCACGTGTTCGCGGCGACCGGTCAGCAGGTTGAGGTCCACCTCGCACTGGAGGTCGACCTCTTGAGCGAGGAGAGTCCGTCTAAGAAGGTCGAGTCGCTGCTCTACCTGCACCGGGCGGCTCTGAAGCGCGATCTCATCAGCGACCTTTGGAAGCGGAAGGCAGCCACGGCGCCTACCGCCATGGCCGAGGTGTTGATGACCGACGCGGTCGTCGACGCCGTGCGCAAGGAGATCAAGCGCGCGAGTCGCTACAACCCCGAGCCTGACGAGGTCGCTCGAATCCTTCGCAGCGAAGTGATCCGACCGGAACTTCTCCTGAAATAGCTGCCCACCCACCGCTCCGAAACGAGACCTACCGCGGGGGCCGAGCAGCACGGCGAGCAGGAGGATCCCCGCGGCAGATGCGGGCGGTCATCAGCACCTCGCGACTCGCCTCGTGCGCGGACGGGTACGACGATCTGCGACTCGAACCGTTCGACGGCGCCGTTCCAGCGGTCCGCCCACGCGGCGACGTCGTCCTGTTCGATCATGGCGGCGCATCCGTTTCGGCGGTCCCCACCGCGGGCGTCGGTTCAGGCGTACGGTGTGCGGCGTCCAGCCCCGCAGCTTCCGTTCAGGAACCCGCCGACGGGCCGGTCCGTGGGCACGGCGACCCCTGCCAGGCCACCC
>NZ_JAODBE010000006.1 GCF_025463795.1 Amnibacterium sp. | reverse complement strand
GCGGAGCTGCAGGCGCTGCTGAACCGCATCTGCGCGGGCAACGGCGACTGCGGCATCCGCCGCGGCCCGACGGTGCTGAACCCGTTGCTCCTCCCCGGGGCTCCAGGCGCGCCCGCCGCCGGGGTGGCCGCTCAGGTCGTGACGGCGGCCGACGTCGCACGGTTCCTCCCCGCGCTCGGCGCGGTCCACTCCGAGCCGAACGGATGGGCCGTCGTCGGGGTGCCCGCCAACTTCTGGGCCGACGTGCAGCCGGCGACCGTCGAGGGCACCCTGCTCGGCGGGCCGGCCGAGGTGCGCTTCACGCCGCAGCTGTACCGATGGATCTACGGCGACGGCGCCGAGCGCACCACCGCGACACCCGGCGCGACGTGGGCGGCCCTCGGCCAGCAGGAGCTCACCGTCACCGCCACGAGCCACGTGTACACGTCCCGAGCGAGCCGGCGGGCGCAGGTCGAGGTGATCTATGCCGCGGAGTACCGGGTCGGCGCGGGGCCCTGGCTCCCGGTTCTCGGCGCGGTCACCGGCACGACGCCGCCGGCGCCGGTCCTCGTGGTCACCGAGCGCACCGTTCTCACACCCCCCGCCTGACGCATGTGCGGCCCCCGCGGACGTCTGCGGCAGGTGTGCCGGCAGCAGATGTCCGTGCGAGCCGCAGACGGGCGCGGTCAGAGCCGGCCGGCCGCCTTCAGGGCGAGGTAGCGGTCCGCGAGCGCCGGCGGCAGGTCCTCGGGGGGCGCCGTGACGACCTCCGCGCCCATCCGTCGCACCGCTGCGGCGAGGCGTGCGGTCTCCAGCAGGCTGCGCTCCGCCGCCGCGGCCAGGTAGACGCCGTCGCGGTCGCGCCGGTCCGTCGTCATCGAGACGACCGCCGGGTCCGTGACCGAGGCGATCACGACGGTGTGCCGGCTGGTCAGCTGCGGCAGCGTGGTCAGCAGGCCGCGCGCGCTGCCGGCGCCCTCGAGCGAGGTGACCAGCACCACGAAGGCGTGCTGCGACGTGAGCGCGCGGATCTGACCGGGCACCGAGGTCCAGTCGGTCTCGAGCAGCTCGGGCTCGACCGGTGCCATCGCCTCCACCATCCGGTGCAGCACCTCGGCCGACGAGGCGTTGTGCACGCGGGCCCGGATGCGGCGGTCCCAGACGAGCAGGTCCACCCGGTCGCCCGCACGGGTCGCGAGCGCGGTGAGCAGGAGCGATGACTCGAACGCGGTGTCGAGGCGCGTCTCGTCGGCGATGCGGGCCGCAGCGGTGCGGCCGGAGTCGACGACGATCACGACGCGGCGGTCCCGCTCGGGGCGCCAGGTGCGCACCATGAGCCGACGGCCCGCCCCGGGGAGCGCGGAGTTACGGGCGGTCGCGCGCCAGTCGATGGAGCGCACGTCGTCGCCGCGCACGTACTCCCGGAGCGAGTCGAACTCCGTGCCCTGGCCGCGCACCTGCAGCAGGGTGCGGCCGTCGAGCTCCCGGAGGCGCGCGAGGCGCGACGGCAGGTGCCGGCGCGAGTTGAACGGCGGCAGCACCCGCACGGCGGCGGGCGCGACGAGGGTCGCCTGGCGGCCCGCGAACCTCAGCGGCCCCAGCGAGCGGACGGTGACCTGCTCGCTGCGCCGCTCACCGCGCCGGGTCGGCGTCAACGTCGTGGCGAACGCCCGCCGCTCGCCGGGCGGCAGGTCGAGGGGCCAGCGGGACGGCGCGGCGCCGGCGGACGGCGTCCAGGCGTCGCGGACGATGCCGTGGATCCGGCCGCGCCCGGCGTTGGTGAGCAGCAGCGTCGCCCGCACGGGCTCGCCCAGGCGCACCGCATCGGGCAGGTCCCGCTCCACCCGGATCCGCCGGGGCGAGGCCGCGGTCGCGACGTCGGTCCCGATCAGCAGCGCCACGAGCGCGAGCCAGGCGAGCAGGGTGCCGACCGCCCAGGCGGGCCCGAAGCCGCCGAGCCCCACGAGGGGCACGAGCCCGACGAGCAGCAGCAGCGGCACCCGCCCCGTGATCACCACGGCAGCACGCCTCCGGGCACGGCCACACGCGCGCCACTGACCACGGGAGTTGCCAGGTTCTGTGGTTTCGAGCGCCCGATACCAGCAGAGAGTGGCAACTCTCGAGTGAGGAGCGTGGTCACAGGGGGACCTGCACGTTCGCGATCACGCTGCGCAGCACCGCGTCGACCGAGACACCCTCCAGCTCCGCCTCAGGCCGCAGGCGGATGCGGTGCCGCAGCACCGGGAGCGCCATGTCCTGCACGTGGTCGGGGGTGAGCGCTGCGGCACCCCGCAGCCACGCCCACGCCCGGGACGCGGCGAGCAGCGCGGTCGCACCGCGCGGGGAGACGCCGAGCTGCACGCTCGGCGCGTTCCTGGTGCCCCGCACGAGGTCGACGACGTAGCCGAGCACGTCCGGGGCGGCCTGCACCTGCTGCACGGCCGCGCGCGCCTGCACGAGGTCCTCGGGCCGGAGCACCGGGCGGACGCCCGCGGCCTGCAGATCCCGCGGGTCGAATCCGGCGGCGTGCCGCGACAGCACCTCGACCTCCTGCTCACGCGGCGGAACGTCGAGCACCAGCTTCATCAGGAAGCGGTCGAGCTGCGCCTCCGGCAGCGTGTAGGTGCCCTCGTACTCGACCGGGTTCTGGGTCGCGGCGACGAGGAACGGCTCCGGCAGCTTCCGCGAGACGCCGTCGACGGTGACCTGCCGCTCCTCCATCGCCTCGAGCAGCGCGGACTGCGTCTTCGGCGGCGTGCGGTTGATCTCGTCCGCGAGCAGCAGGTTCGTGAACACGGGTCCGGCCCGGAAGTCGAACCTCCCGGAGCTCGCGTCGAAGACCGTCGAGCCCGTCACGTCGCCCGGCATCAGGTCCGGCGTGAACTGCACGCGCGTGGTCTGCAGCGCCAGCGACGCCGACAGCGACCGCACGAGCAGCGTCTTCGCGACCCCGGGGACGCCCTCGAGCAGCACGTGTCCGCGGGCGAGCAGGGCGATGATCAGGCCGGTCACGGCCGCGTCCTGGCCCACCACGGCCTTGCCCACCTCCGTGCGGACGGCGGCGAGGCGGATGCGGAGGTCGTCGGTCATCGGGAGGTTCCGTTCTGCGGGGCGGATCGGGGGGCGTCGGGGCGGACGGCGGCGGTGACGGCCGCCTCCAGCCGCACGAGGTCGTCGGAGAGGCGCACGAGGTCGGCGTCGGACCGCGGCTCGGCCTCGAGCAGGAGCCCGCGGATCTCCTCACGGGGCCTGCCGAGCGCGCCCGCGGCGGCGGTCGCGACCTCGTCGACGGTCGCGAGCCGCGACAGCCCGAGCGTGGGGGCGAGCCGGCCGATCGTGCCGATGCGCAGCGCATCCGCGGCACGGAGCCGTGCGCCGGTGCGCTGGTAGAGCCGGGCCCGGCCCTCGACCGTCTCCCGGGACCGCACGATGACGGGCAGCCGCTCGACGACGAGGGGGCCGAGGCGCCGGCCGCGCCACAGCGCCGCGGCGAGTCCGCTCGCGAACAGCAGCAGCACGAGCGGCGTGACCCACGCCGGTGTGAGCTGCTGCAGGGTGATGCGGCCGCCGATCGACGGGTCCAGCGGATCCGGCCGGTACCAGACGAGTCGCCGGTGTGCCCCGAGGGCGTTCAGCGCCACGGCCGCGTTGCCGTCCTCCGCGACGTGTGCGTTCTCGAATGCCGTGCCGTCGGCGAGCAGCACGACATGGGTGCCCTGGGTGGTGCCGGAGACGAGCTGGCCGCCCCCGCCCGAGGTGTCGGTGTAGCAGGTGGTCGCCGCGCCGCCGATCACGCGCAGTGATTGGGAGACGCCGGTGAGGTCCATCGAGCCGGCGCGCTGGGCGATCGGGTCGCTGCAGCCCGCTGAGGCCGTGGTCCCGTCCGGCCGGCCCGCCTCCCGCGCGGCGGGCAGCACGACGCCGAGGGCGACGACGCCCGGATGCACGACGACGAGCCGCGGGGCGCGCGGCAGGAGGGCCCGCCATCCGGCGGCCGGCACGAGGCCGTCGGCGTCGTCGACGAGCAGGGTCTCGGTGCCGGCGGGCACGTCGGCGAGTCGCGAGACCCGCGTGACCGCGACACCCTGCTGCTCGAGGACGGAGCGGAGCGCCTGCGCGCCGGCCGGCGCCGGGTTGTCCGGCCCGAAGGGCGTCCCCGCGTTCACGCCGCCGGCGGTGAACAGCCCGATCAGCGCGAGCACGACGACGACCACCGCCACGATCGCCGGGAAGCGGAGGCGGCGGACGGCCTGCCGGAGGGTCGGGGTGGCCGCCGGCGTGATCTCCACGGCGGTCATCGCGGCAGGGCCGCCGCGTCCTCGAGGAGCGGGCGGGTGACCATCAGCCGGTCGTCGAGCGCCGCGACGGCCTCGGCCTCGGCCCTGGTCGCCGCCCGGCCCGCGTAGCGGACGTCGTCGAACACGGCGGCTGCCGCGTCCAGGTCCCGCCGGTCGGCCGGGAACGCCTCCGCCGCCCGCCGCGCGAACCCGGTGGCGGTGGTGCCGGGGAAGACCGTGAGCACGGTGCGCTCGTCGAGCCCGCGCGCCAGCCCGCGGAACCGCTCGAGCACCGCCGTCGACCAGTCGCTCCCGGCGAAGGCCGCGGCGGATGAGCGGCGCAGCTCGTCCGCGGTGCGCCGGTCGTCCTCGCCGAACAGCCCGGCCCCGACCCCGCTGCGCCGGTTCAGCCGCGGCACGCCGAAGAGCACCAGCGCGACGACGATCAGCGCCACCACCACGATCAGCGCCGCCACGAGCAGCACCGGCGGCGCGACCGACGTCTTCGAGGTGAACAGGCTCTGGAACCACTCGAACACCGCCTGCGAGACGATGTCGAACGGTGTCGGCTTCGCGGTCTGGTACGGCGCCTTCGCCAGCTCCTGCATGAGCCACTGGCGTGCCTGGTCGCCGCCGGGCTGCACGGGCACGGCGGTCGGCAGTCCTCCGATCACTTCGCCGCCGGCTCGAACGGATCCGGGCCGCCCTGCTCCACGACGCGCTGCAGCTCGAGGTCGAGCCCCTCGCGGCGGATCCGGCGGTCGAGATAGGTCAGGGCGAACGCCGAGACCTGGGCGACGACGCCGATGCTCTGCACGAGGGAGGAGACGATCGTGGCGGGGATGGAAGTGATCAGTGCCGTCTGGACCGCGACGGTCGGATCCGTGGAGCCGGCGGCGTTCGGGAAGAGCAGGCCGCCCACCGCGCCGCCGATCAGGCTGAACGGGGCGCTCACGATCTGGCTGGCGATCCCGACCATCACGATCACCAGCAGGAAGATGCCGAGGGTGCGCCAGAACGCGCCGCGCATGAGCACCCAGGAGCGGCCGATCGCCGCGAAGACCCCGAGTCCCTCGAGCACGATCGCGCTCGGCACGGTGGCCAGCTTCACCAGCAGGAACCCCGCGGCGATCGCGAAGGCGAGGCCCCCGAAGACGCCGAGGAGCACCGCGAGCACCACACCGACCGTCGTCCCGGTGAGTGCGATTCCCGTGACGAGCAGGGCGAGCACCACGATCACGACGATCTCGACGCCGGACACGAGCACCCCGAAGCCGATCAGCGGCCAGATGGACCGCAGCGCCCGCCGCAGCACCTCGCCGGCGCCGGGCCGCTTGCCGAGCGTGCCGCGCGCGACGGCGAGCGTCAGCATGCCCTGCAGCAGCGCGGTGCCGAAGATCGAGATCGCGGCGACGACGAGTCCGCCGAGCGCCCCCTCCGCGATCACGCCTGCGGCGACGGCGCCCTGGTCGGGCCCGCTCGCGTGCTGCAGGCGGTCGACCGCCGAGACGCCGACGAGACCGAAGAGCGCGAGCGTCAAGCCGACCTGCACGACGTTCACGATCAGCGTGGGCACGATCGTGGCGCGCGGGTTGTAGCGCAGCACGGCGAACGCGGCGCCGAGCAGCTGGCCGAACGACAGCGGATGCAGGGGGATCAGGCCCGGCTTCGGCGGGGGCACGTAGGCGCCGGGGGCGGGGTAGCCGCCCGGCTGCTGGCCGTATCCGTGCTGCCCGCTCCCGGCGGACGGCGGAGGGGCGGCAGGGGCCGGCGGGGTCCAGCCGGGGATCCGCTCACCGTAGCGGGGCGGTCCCTCCTGGCGCGGACGCTGCCCGCCGTCGCCCTGACCACCGGACGGCGAGGCCCATTCGTCCCCCTGATCAGCCATGACGCAACTCTCGCACGTCGGGCGCCGCGGTCGCGGGAGGCGGGCGTGATACCCGGCGATCCGCGGTCGAGGCAGTACGCTGAGCCCACTTCCGCGCACCCGAGCGCGAAGCGGCTCAAGGAGAACTCGAGGCATGAGCGGGCGCATCCTGGTCGTCGACGACGACACGGCGCTGGCCGAGATGATCGGCATCGTGCTGCGCACCGAGGGGTTCGACCCCGTGTTCTGCGCGGACGGCGCCAAGGCGGTCGGTGCGTTCCGGGCCGCGAAGCCCGACCTGGTGCTGCTCGACCTGATGCTGCCGGGCGTCGACGGCATCCAGGTGTGCCGCGAGATCCGGGCGGAGAGCGGCGTGCCGGTCATCATGCTCACCGCGAAGTCCGACACCACCGACGTCGTGGTCGGCCTCGAGTCCGGGGCGGACGACTACGTCGTGAAGCCGTTCGACCCCAAGGAGCTCGTCGCCCGCATCCGCACCCGGCTGCGCCCGGCGCCGGCCACGCCCGGCAGCCGCCTGCGCATCGGTGATCTCGTCGTCGACGCCGCCGGCCACGAGGTGCTGCGCGGGGACACGAAGATCCAGCTCACGCCGCTCGAGTTCGACCTGCTGCACACCCTGGCGGCCAAGCCGCACCAGGTCTTCACCCGCGAGATGCTGCTCGAGCAGGTGTGGGGCTACCACTACAAGGCGGACACCCGCCTCGTGAACGTGCACGTGCAGCGCCTCCGCGCCAAGGTCGAGCGCGACCCCGAGAACCCCAGGATCGTGACCACGGTGCGCGGCGTCGGCTACCGCGCGGGCGCGGCAGTCTGACCCGGATGTCCTCCGGCGCGACCGTCGGGCGGCCCCTTCCCGGCACCCGCCTCCTGCAGGCGCGCAGGGCGGCGACGGCTCCCGTGCACCTGTGGCGGCGGTCGCTCCGCGTGCGCACGGTCGTGGTGACCGTGCTGCTCAGCGCGGTCGCGCTCGTGTCGGTGGGCGGCGTCCTGTCGGTGAGCATCGCCAACGGCCTCTACCACGACCGCGTGAACCAGGTGCTCGCCTCCTCGGCGCGCGCCGCGTCCGCCGCGCAGCGCGTGCTCGGAACCGCGACCGCGTACGACCCGACGACCTTGGGCGTGCTGCAGCAGAGCGCGGTCGAGCAGGTGCGCACGACCGCGGCCGCGGACGGGCTGGCATGGCTCGTCAGCCCGGGGCAGTCGGGCAGTGTCGCGCTGCCGGCGGTCACGATCCCGAGTGGGGTCGAGGCCGTGATCTCGCAGCAGCTCAAGCGCTCGGTGGAGGCCGCACCGACGGGCCAGCATTACCAGCCCGTCGCGCTGCCCTCCGGCCCCGGCCGCACCCTCCCGGGCATCATCGTGGGGGAGCCTCTGCAGGTGGGGGGCAACCAGTACGAGCTCTACCTCGTCTACAACCTCTCCGAGGTGCAGGCGACCCTCGACCTCGTGCAGCGCACGCTGCTCATCGGCGGCGCGGCCCTGCTGCTGCTGATCGGCGGGGTCACGACCGTCGTCGTGTCGCTCGTCGTGCGGCCGATCAAGGAGGCCGCGCTCGTGTCGGAGGAGCTCGCCGACGGGCGGCTCGAGCAGCGCATCCCGGAGCGCGGGGAGGACGTCGTCGCCACGCTCGCCCGGTCCTTCAACCGGATGGCGGACGGCCTGCAGCGGCAGATCACCCAGCTCGCGAACCTCTCCCGCGTGCAGCAGCGCTTCGTCTCGGACGTCTCCCACGAGCTGCGCACGCCGCTGACGACGATCCGCCTGGCCAGCGATGTGCTCTACGACGGCCGCGAGGCCCTCGATCCGCCGGCCGCCCGGTCGGCCGAGCTGCTCCGGGACCAGGTGGAGCGCTTCGAGGCGCTGCTCGGCGACCTGCTCGAGATCAGCCGGATGGATGCGCAGGCCGCCGACGTCGCGGGGGAACCGACGAACCTCGTCGAGCTCGCCCGTGAGGCGATCGACTCGCTCGCGGGGCTGGCAGACGAGATGGGCACCCCCGTGCGGCTGGTCACCCCCGGCGGCCACGTCGAGATCGAGGTCGACGCCCGCCGCATCGCCCGCATCGTGCGCAACCTCCTCGCGAACGCCATCGAGCACGGCGACGGGCGCCCCATCGTCCTGACGGTCGACAGCTCCGCCACCGCGGTGGGCCTCGGTGTGCGCGACCACGGCGCCGGCATGCCCCAGCACCACGCCGACCGCGTGTTCGACCGGTTCTGGCGCGCGGATCCGTCCCGCCAGCGGCGGATCGGCGGCACGGGCCTCGGACTCGCGATCAGCCTCGAGGACGCGCTGCTGCACGGTGGCAGCCTCGAGGTGTGGAGCCGGGAGGGCGACGGCACGAACTTCGTGCTCACCCTGCCGAGGTCGCCCGACGCCCCGATGATCGGCCGTCCCGTGCCGCTCGAGCCGGCCGACGCGTTCCCGTCGACCGCGGTGGCGGCCACGCACCGCCCGCCCACGGGTCGCCTCCCGGCGGTGCGGAGATGAGGCGGTGGTGGGCGGCGCTCCTCGCGGCCGCCTGCGTGCTGGTGCTGGCCGGGTGCGCCGACATCCCCACGAGCGGCGACGTCAAGGTGGGGCAGACGCAGGACGTGAAGAACCAGGACGTGGTGCTGGTCCCGTACCCGCCCGCGCAGGGCGAGGCGCCCGCGGACATCGTGCAGGGCTTCCTCACCGCGGCGACCGGCCAGCAGCACTCGTACCGGGTGGCCCGCGACTTCCTCACCCCGGCCCTCGCGAAGACCTGGAACCCCGACGCCCGCGTGCTCATCCACGACCAGCCGTGGCAGGTGAAGGCGGTCTCCGAGACCTCGATCGTCGTCACCGTCCCGGCCACCGCGGAGGTGAACGCGGAGGGCGTCTACACCGGCTACGCCGCACCGCGTGACCGGCCCGTGCCGTTCACCCTCGCCAAGGTGAACGGTCAGTGGCGGATCGCGAAGACGCCCGGCGGCATCGTCCTCGGGACCAACTACTTCGGCAGCCTCTTCACGGCGCGGCCGGCCTACTACTTCGACCCGCGGTGGTCGCAGACCGTGCCCGATCTGCGGTGGTTCCCGGCCCGCAACATCACGCCGCTGCGCGTCGTGCAGGCCCTGCTCGCCGGTCCGGCGGCGCCGATCGCGCCACCGGTGACCACGAGCGCCTTCCCGCACGGAACGACGGTCAGCTCGGTGCAGGTCGCCTCCGGCGTCGCCACCGTGGATCTCGACACCGGGTCGGAGCTGCCGTCGCTCACCGCGGTGACCCGCATGCGCGCCCAGCTGGAGGACTCGCTGCTCAACCTGAAGGGCATCCAGCAGGTGCAGGTCTCGGTCGGCGGCCACGTGGAGCACGCGCCGACGCTGCCACCCACAGCGGCCCCGCCGCTGAGCGCGCTCGTGCTGCGCAAGGGCGTCGTCGGCACCATCGCGGGGTCGGACTTCAAGCCCGAGCGGACGCTGGGGCGGCAGATCGCCGCGACCGGGCCGCAGGGCGGCACCGTGTCGCTGTCCCGCGGGTTCGCCGCCGTCCGCACGCCCTCCGGCATCGAGGTCGTCACGGCGGGCGCGACCCGAGTCGTGGACTCGCGGCCAGGGCTCATCGATCCCACCCTCGACGACCGGGGCTGGACCTACTCCGTGCCCCAGGCCGATCCGAACAGCTGGCGGGCCGTCGACGCCCGCGGCCATGTCGTGTCCGTCGCGGTGACCATGCAGGACGTCACCTCGATCATCGCCATCGAGGCGTCCCGCGACGGCACGCGGATGCTGGTGCTCGCGTCGACCGATCGCGGCCCCATCGCGTTCGTCGCGGGGATCGTCCGCGACACGTCCGGGGTCCCGCTCGCCCTCACGAGCCAGCACTACGACGTCGACGTGCCGGCCTCCACGACCGCGCTCGACGCCACCTGGGTCGATGCCGCCGGCTCGTCGGTCGCGGTGCTCGCGCAGGACGACACCGGCGACGACGTCACGGTGCAGCAGCTCGGCGGCCTGCCCAGCTCGGTCGGGCGCCTCTCCATGGCGGACACCCTCGTCGGCGCGACGAGCCTGAAGGACCTCCGCGCCCGGCTGCAGAACGGCTCGATCGCCGAGCTGTCGGGCGCCGTCTGGTCGACCGACCCGTCGGTCGCGGCCGACGTGCTCTTCGTGCAGCGCTGACCGCTCCTCCCCATGCTCCGGAGCGGCGCCGCCGGCGCGCATCGGCGCTCACCCGCCGGGCCGTCCCGCGCGTCGGCGGCATCCTGCCGGGATGACGGAGGTGGCGAGCACCGGCACGGTCGCAGCGGCGCGGGGGCGGGTCGCCGCACTGCTCGGGATGCTGCAGGAGGTCGTGCTGCCCGTGCCGTGCACCGGGTGCGGGTCCGTCGGGCCGCCGATCTGTGCGGCGTGCCGCCTCGCGCTCCTGCCGGTGCCGTCGCTGCGTCGCATCGGGACCAGGGCGTTGCCCGTCTGGAGCGGGCTCGCCTACGAAGGGGTGGCGCGCAGCGTGCTCCTCGCGTTCAAGAACGAGGGCCGCACGGAGCACGGGCCGCACCTCGCCGCCGCGCTGCGCGCCGCGATCGAGGCGGCGTCGCCCGTGCTCGGGGCGGAGCCCGTCACGCTCGTGCCCATGCCGGCCACCATCCGCTCGACGCGCGATCGCGGGTACGACCCCGTGCGGGTGGTGCTGCGCCGGGCGTCGCTGCCGTCGCTGCGGCTGCTCCGCCTCGAACGGCGCGCCGCGGATCAGCGGGCGCTCGGGCGCGAGGATCGGCTGCGGAACGTGGCGGGCAGCATGCGCAGCGGCGCGGCCGACGGACGACGGGTGCTGCTCGTCGACGACGTCGTCACCACCGGCGCGACGCTCACCG
>NZ_JAODBE010000205.1 GCF_025463795.1 Amnibacterium sp. | reverse complement strand
ACGGGTGCGCATCGCGCCGCTGGACGCCGACGGCCGGGCCGCGGGAGCCGCGACGGACGCTGACGGGGTGACGGGGGAGATCCTGGTCTCCGCGCCGCACATCCTCGAGGGCTACGACCGGTTGTGGCGCACCGACCACGAGGCGAGAGCCGGCAGCGTCGACGACCACTGGCATCGCACCGGCGACGTCGGGCGGTTCGACGGGGCCGGCCGGCTCTGGGTCGAGGGGCGGCTGCTGCACGTGATCGTCACCGCCGACGGCGTGGTCACGCCGGTCGGCGTGGAGCAGCGCATCGAGGAGTCGTCCGGCATCCGGCGGGCGGCCGCCGTCGGCGTCGGCCCGCGCGGCACGCAGCAGCTCGTCGTCGTCGCCGAGGGAGAGCGGCCCGGCTTCCTCGAGGGCCCGCTCGCCGACGCCGTACGCGCGGCCGTCGGGCGGCCGGTCGCCGCGGTGATCGGCATCGAGCGGCTGCCCACCGACATCCGGCACAACTCGAAGATCGACCGCACCCTGCTCGCCGGATGGGCGACGACGGTGCTCTCCGGGAGGCGGGTGCCGCGGCTGTGACCGGCGAGCGGGTCCTGGTCACCGGCGCGAGCGGATACCTCGGCGGTGCTGTCGCCGCAGCGCTGCTCGCCGCCGGTTCTCGCGTGCGCACGCTGCAGCGCCGGCCGTCCGGCGTCGCCGGGGCGGAGGACGTGATCGGCACGGTCACCGACGCCGGATCGCGCAGGGCTGCCGTCGAGGGGATCGACGCGGTCGTGCACCTCGCGGCGAAGGTCACCTTCACAGGCGACCCGGCCGAGTTCGCCGCCGTGAACGTGGAGGGCACGCGGGCCCTGCTCGCCGACGCGGCCGCCTCCGGCGTGACGCGGTTCGTCTTCGTCTCGTCACCCTCGGTCGCGCACACGGGGACCTCGATCATGGGTGACGGGGCGGCTCCGGCCGAGCCGTCGAGGGCCCGGGGCGAGTACGCCCGTACGAAGGCCGCCGCGGAGCTCCTCGCCCTGGCCGCCGACTCGCCGTCGATGGCGGTCACCGCGGTGCGGCCGCACCTCGTGTGGGGACCGGGGGACCCGCAGCTCGTCGCCCGGGTGGTGGACAGGGCGTCGAAGGGCCGCCTGCCGCTCGTCGGCACCGGCGCGGCGCTCGTCGACACCTGCTACATCGACGACGCCGTCGACGGGATCCTGGCCGCCCTCCGCCGGATCGACGTCGCCCACGGCCAGGCGTACGTGCTCACCTCAGGGGAGCCGCGCCCCATCGGGGAGCTCTTCTCGGCGTTCTGCCGGGCGGCCGGTGTGCCCCCGCCCGCCGTGCACGTCCCGGTCCCCGTGGCATCCGCGGTCGGCGCGATCGCCGAGATCGTCTGGCGGCTCCGCCCCGGAGACGACGAACCGCCGATGACGCGGTTCCTCGCCGAGCAGCTGTCCACCGCCCACTGGTTCGACCAGCGCCGCACGCATCAGGACCTGGACTGGAGCCCCGCCGTCGGCGTGTCGCGGGGGCTCGAGCGTCTCCGCGCCGCGCATCGCGGTGCGACGGTCGCCGTGGGCGCCGGCGATCTGGCAGAATAGCCCGTCGGGTCCGCGAGCCCCGACCCTCTATCCGGGCACGCGGGCGGATCGTCTTGCTTCCGCGCCGGGTGTGCCCCACGCCCCCGGGACCGTCGGATGTCGTATCAATCGTCTCGCATGTGAGGAACACCAGACAGTGGCCGTCAAGATCCGCCTGAAGCGGCTCGGCAAGATCCGAGCCCCCTACTACCGCATCGTCGTCGCCGACTCGCGCACCAAGCGCGACGGTCGGGTCATCGAGGAGATCGGCAAGTACCACCCGACCGAGCACCCCTCGGTCATCGTGGTCGACTCCGCCCGCGCCCAGTACTGGCTCGGCGTCGGCGCGCAGCCGACCGAGCAGGTCGCCGCGCTCCTGAAGCTCACGGGCGACTGGGGTCGCTTCAAGGGCGACGCCACGGCCGAGAACCGGGTCGAGGTCAAGGGCGAGAAGGTCGCCTTCCAGCCCGACGCGAAGAAGACCCCGATCGTGCGCCCGAAGTCCGAGGTCAAGGACGCCGTGAAGGCGGCCCGCGCCGACGCCGAGGCCGACGCGGAGCGCGTCGACGAGGCCGACTCGACCACCACCGTCGAGCACGAGACGCCCCAGCAGGTCGACAACTCCTGATGCTGAAGTCCGCACTGCTGCACCTCGTCAAGGGGATCGTCGACCACCCGGACGCCGTCCAGGTGGAGTCCCGGTCGACCCCGCGCGGCGAGCTGCTCGAGGTGCGGGTGGACCCGGCCGACCTCGGCCGGGTCATCGGCCGTGCCGGCCGCACCGCGAAGGCGCTGCGCACCGTCATCGGTGCGCTCGCCGACGGTCGTTCCGTCCGCGTCGACGTCGTCGACGTCGACAGGTAGCAGTGGCGGCACGGGCCCGCTCCGCGCAGACGCAGCTGCGGGTCGGGCGACTCACGAAGGCGCACGGGCTGAAGGGCGGCCTCAAGCTCGAGCTGTTCACGGACGACCCCGACCGGCGCTTCACGCCCGGCGCGTCGTTCTCGCTGCAGGTCCCCGAGACGTCGCCGTGGCACGGCAAGCGCATCGAGCTCGCCGAGCTCCGCTGGTACAACAGCCATCCCGTCGGCTTCTTCACCGGGGTCACCGACCGCACCGCGGCGGAGAGCCTGGTCAAGGCGATCCTCTGGATCGACCAGGACCCGGCCGAGGCCGCCGAGCCCGACGCCTGGTACGACCACCAGCTGATCGGGCTCGACGTCGTCCGCGACCATGAGGTCGTCGGCGTGATCGACCGGCTCGAGCACTTGCCGGCGCAGGACCTCCTCGTCGTCAAGGTGGGGGAGCGCGAGGTCCTCGTCCCGTTCGTTCGGGCGATCGTGCCCGAGGTCGACGTGGAGGCGAAGCGTGTGGTCGTCACCCCGCCCGACGGCCTCTTCGAGGACGTGCCGATCGACGACGACACCCCTCGCGACCCCGATGCGGCGGAGCCGCAGGAGCACCGCGAGTCGCCCGACGACCAGGGCTGACCGTGCGGATCGACGTCGTCACGATCTTCCCGGAGCTCGTCCGGCTGCTCGACGTCTCGCTCGTCGGCAAGGCCCGCCGGACCGGCCTGCTCGACGTGCACGCCGTCGACCTCCGCGACTTCACCCACGACCGGCACCGCACCGTCGACGACACCCCGTACGGCGGGGGCGCCGGGATGGTGATGCGGCCGGAGCCGTGGGGCGAGGCGCTCGACGCGCTGCTCGACGCGGATCCGCTCGTCGTGTTCCTGACGCCGGCGGGGGAGCGGTTCGACCAGGCCACCGCCCGGCGCTTCGCCGCCGAGGAGCACCTCGTGTTCTGCTGCGGCCGGTACGAGGGCATCGACCAGCGCGTCGTGGAGCACGCGGCGTCGCGCGCCCGCGTCCTCGAGGTGAGCCTCGGCGACTTCGTGCTGAACGGCGGTGAGGTCGCGGCGCTCGCGATGATCGAGGCGACCGCCCGGCTGCTGCCCGGGGTCATCGGCAACCCGGCGAGCCTCGACGAGGAGAGCCATGAGGACGGCCTGCTCGAGTACCCCTCGTACACGAAGCCGGCGGTCTGGCGCGATCTCGAGGTGCCGCCCGTGCTGCGGTCCGGCGACCACGGAGCGGTCGACGCGTGGCGCCGGCAGCAGTCGCTGGAGCGCACCCGCCGCGTGCGCCCGGATCTGCTGCCGCCGGAGCGCTGACCCGGCGCTCGTCCCCCATCGGGACGGGTGCCGGGCGGCGACGGTGGCACGGTGTCCCGGACCGCTCCGGATGCTGCGCGGTCAGTCCCGCGCGGTGAGCACGAGCGGGGCGTCGTCCGTGATCGCGATCGTGTGCTCGCTGTGGGCGCCGCGGGAGCCGTCCACGCTGCGGAGGGTCCAGCCGTCCGGATCCGTCACGATCCGGTCGGTGGTCTCGAGCAGCCACGGCTCGATCGCGAGCACCAGCCCGGGCCGCAGCTTGAGGCCGCGATTGCGGCGCCCGTCGTTCGGCACGTGCGGATCGCCGTGCATCGTGCGGCCGACGCCGTGGCCGCCGAACTCGAGGTTCACGCTGTACCCGGCGGCGTGGCAGACGTCGCCGATCGCCGCGGAGACGTCGCCCAGCCGGTTGCCCGGTCGCGCTTCAGCGATCGCTGCGGCGAGCGCGTCCTGCGTGGTGGCGAGAACCCGCTCGTCCTCGGGGCGGGCGCGCCCGACGATCACGGTGAGGGCGCTGTCCGCGACCCAGCCGTCGACGCTCGCCGCGAAGTCCAGGCTGACCATGTCGCCGTCCTGGAGCCCGTAGTCGTGCGGCAGCCCGTGCAGCACCGCGTCGTTCACCGACGTGCAGAGCACCTTTCCGAACGGCATCGCACCGAACGACGGGTGGTAGTCGATGTAGCAGCTCTCCGCGCCGCGAGCCCGGATCATCTCGTGGGCGATCCGGTCGAGCTCGAGCAGGTTCATCCCGACGCGGGCCTCGCTCGCGAGGCGCTCGAGCACGCTCGCGACGAACCGGCCTGCCGGCCGCATCGCCTCGACCTCGGCGGGGGTGCGCAACTCGATCACGGGGTCCTCTCTGTTCGGCATCCGACCCTAGACCGGGCGGGCGAGCCGCCGGTGCCCAGCCGCTCAGCACGCCCTGGGCGAACCCCGTCGCTCTCGCGAGGTGCCGGATCTACCCTTCCCTCATGAGCGTGCGCATCCCCACGGCCGGCATCCGGCGCGCGGCGTTCGTGTGGCAGTTCGCGGCCGCCGTCGTGCTGCCGCTCTGGGTGCTCATCGGGTACGCGATCTGGGGCGGGGGCGTCGGCGGCTTCCTCGGCATCAGCCTGCTCGCGCCGCTGCTCGTGCTCGCGCAGCTCGGCCTCGCGGTGCTCTTCACGGCACGTTCGGCGGTGCGGCGTCCGCGGATGCTCGGTCTCGCCGACACGGGTGTCGTGGCGGTGCTCACCGCCGCCGTCGTCGGTGTCGGGTTCTTCGGCCCGGGCACCACGTGGTTCGGCGTGCTCGCTGTGGCGGCCGTGCTCGGCGGCTTCTGGCTGGGTGGGTACGAGCTGGTCACCGACATCCGCACCCGGATGCGCCGCACCCTCGCCGACCTCGGCTTCCGCCCGACCGACCCACGCGGCTCGGTCGACGCCGGCGAGTACCTGGTGATCAAGCCCTCGGACCGGTAGCCCGGGCGCCCCGCCTCCCGCACGAGGAACGGTGTCGTCCGTCGACCTGTGGCATGATGGGAGATCGTGCCGCGGCCCGGTCCTGCCGCAGGGGGACCATCCTTCGGGTCCAGCGGCCTCCTCTTCAGCGGCGCCGACCGGCGCCACGATCCGGGCCGACCGGCGGCGCGCCCAAGGAGTTCCCCATGAGCCAGCTTCTCGACGCCGTCGACGCCGCCAGCCTGCGGTCCGACGTCCCCGACTTCCGTCCCGGCGACACGGTGCGCGTGCACGTGAACATCGTCGAGGGCAACCGCAGCCGCATCCAGGTGTTCCAGGGCGCGGTCATCCGCCGCTCCGGCGCCGGCGTCCGCGAGACCTTCACGGTCCGCAAGGTCAGCTTCCAGGTGGGCGTGGAGCGCACCTTCCCGGTGCACTCGCCGGTGATCGACCACATCGAGGTCGTCACCCGCGGCGACGTGCGCCGCGCGAAGCTCTACTACCTGCGCGAGCTGCGCGGCAAGAAGGCGAAGATCCGCGAGAAGCGCGACGCCTGAGCGCCTCGGCCGCCTGATCCGCCCGGCGGATCCGGTGAGGCGGCCGCGCCGCTCCGCCTGACGGCCCGGTTCCGACCGGGACGTACACTGGCCCGCGGCACGGACCGTTCTCGCGTGCCAGGGAGGCCCGGATCGTGACCGACTGACCTCCGGAGAACGTCGAGGAGCGGCGCCCTCGCGTGGTCGATCGGATGCGCAACCGCTACCGCGGAGACGGAGCGTTCCTGCGGGATCTAGTCGTTATCGTCGTCGTG
>NZ_JAODBE010000182.1 GCF_025463795.1 Amnibacterium sp. | reverse complement strand
CCTCGATGACCTTCTCCGGGGTCATGTCGAGCTCGCGGGACAGCTCCTCGGGCGTGGGCTCGCGGCCCAGGTCCTGCAGCATCTGCCGCTGGACGCGGGCGAGCTTGTTGATGACCTCGACCATGTGCACCGGGATGCGGATCGTGCGGGCCTGGTCGGCCATGGCGCGGGTGATCGCCTGCCGGATCCACCAGGTCGCGTACGTGGAGAACTTGAAGCCCTTGGTGTAGTCGAACTTCTCGACCGCACGGATCAGACCGAGGTTGCCCTCCTGGATCAGGTCCAGGAACTGCATGCCGCGACCCGTGTAGCGCTTCGCGAGCGAGACGACGAGGCGGAGGTTCGCGCCGAGCAGGTGGCTCTTCGCGCGCTGCCCGTCGCGGGCGACCCACTTCAGCTCCCGCTCGAGCTCCTTCGACAGCTTGCCCGCCTCGCTCTGCAGCTTCTCCTCGGCGAAGAGGCCCGCCTCGATGCGCATGGCGAGCTCGACCTCCTCCGCGGCGTTCAGCAGCGCGACCTTGCCGATCTGCTTCAGGTAGTCCTTCACCGGGTCCGCCGTCGCGCCCGTGATCGCGGTCGAGTAGACGGGGATCTCGTCCTCGTCGGACATCGACAGCACGAGCGCGCCCGTGGGCAGCGGCGCCTCGGGCGCCTCAACCGTCTCCTCGGTCGCCTCCTCGTCGGTCGCCACCTCGGGCGTCTCCTCGGGGGCGGCGTCGTCGTCGGTCGTCTCGACCTCGGCGACGTCGTCGGTGGTCTCCAGAGCGTCCGCGTCGGCCTCGATGACCTCGGGCGCCTCGATGTCGGCGTCGTCCTCGTCGTCGGCGTCGTCCGACGCCGGCTTCGTGCGAGCAGCGGGCTTGGTCTTCGCAGCGGCGGCCTTCTTCGGCGCCGCCTTGCGCGCAGGCGGCTTCGCGGTCGCCTCGGCGTCGTCCGGCTCGGCGAGTGCGGTGGTCTGGATCGTCATGAAGCCCCCAACTGGCTGTGTCGACGGATGTCGCTCGGCGGTGCGGGTACGCGCCTACGACCGTCCTGCTCGATGCCCGGGCCGTGCTGCCCGGGACGATGTGGTGCGCGAAGGACCTGTGGATCGTGTTCAGATGCGGTCCGCTCCCGCAGATCCCCTCGCTCTGATCAACGCGGTGGCGGCGTGCGTATTCCGAGGTCGGCGGTGGTCCGTGCTGCTGCGCTCCTACAATTGTACACGGGTCGACGGCGTGTCGCGCCTCACCGCCGGCCGGCGCGCCGTCGAAGCCGGCCACCGATGGCCGCCCAGACGGGACCGACGGCCACGCCCTCGGTCTCGAGGAGCACCCGCCGGGTCCGTCGGCGGGCCGCGAACAGCAGCACGAGGCCGACGCCGATCACCAGGTACTGCACCGAGAAGGCGCCGCGGAACGCGGCGAGCGAGTACAGCGGACCGCCCGACAGCGACTGCTCGGCGTCGAGTATCACGCCGATGAGGAACATCATGGTGAAGCTGGCCGTGAAGCCGCCGACGTTCACGACGCCGCTCGCTCCCCCGAGGCTCGTGGCGGGGTTGAAGGTGCGTGCGTAGTCGAAGCCGATCTGGGACGCGGGGCCGCCGAGCCCGAGCGCCACGACGAGCAGGACGAGCAGCGGCAGAGGCGGCGTGCCCGGCCACAGCAGCACGGAGGTCCAGGCGATGCCGATGCCCGTGACGATCCCGAGCACGAGGTTCGAGCGGCGCAGCGGATGGCGTGCGGTCAGCACGCCGAGCATCGGGCCGATCAGGAAGCCGGCGACCACCTGCACGCTGAGGAGGAGCGCCGCGACCGTCGGATCCAGTCCGACGGCCGACACGAGGAAGGGATAGCCCCAGAACAGCGCGAACACGACGCCGCTGGACTGGGTGACGAAGTGGGACCAGAAACCCAGCCGTGTGCCGGGCCGGCGCATCGCGGCGCGCAGCGCGCCGAACGCGGTGCGGAGGTCCGGCCGGGGCACGGCGCCGGCGACCGGGCCGTTGCGTACGACGAGCAGCACCACGACGAACGCGACGCCCGCCAGGCCGGCCGCGCTGAGGAACGCGACGGTCCAGCCCGCGGCCCCGAGCAGCGCGGCGAACGGCACGGCCGAGAGCACCTGCCCGAACTGGCCGATGTTGCCGAGCCACTGGTTCATCACCGGCACGCGTCGCGCCGGGAACCACGCCGCGATGACCCGCAGCACCGCGACGAACGTCGTCGCGTCCCCCGCTCCGACGAGCATCCGCCCGCCCACGGCCGTCGGCAGGGAGGTCGAGACGGCGACGACCGCCTGCCCGGCGAGCATGAGGACGGCGCCGACGGCGAGCACACGCTTCGGCCCGTAGCGGTCGACCAGCACGCCGACGGGCACCTGGAGCAGCGCGTACACCGCGAGCTGCAGCACACCGAGCGTGGACAGCGCCGCCGCCGAGGCGCCGAAGCGGTGCGCCGCCGCGACCCCGGCGACGCCGAGCGAGCTGCGCTGGGTGACGGCGCAGAGGTAGGCGATCGTGCCGCCGGCGAAGACGAGGCTCGCGCGGGTGGTCGCGGTGCCGGTCACGCCTCGTCGTCGGCCTGGCGGCGGATGGCCAGGAACTTCTCGAGCTCGGCGGCGAGCTCGTCGGCGCTCGGCACCTCGCCCTCGTCGTCGGTCAGGGGCGAGCGCAGGGGGTTGCCCGCCATGTACGTGTCGTGACGCTGCTCCAGGGTGCGCACGAGCTGGGCGAGCTCCTCGTTGGCGCCGACCTGCTCGTCGACCCGGGAGACGAAGTCCCTGGACTGCTCACGGAGCTCGTCGGTCGGGAACAGCAGTCCCGTGGCCGCGGCGATGACCTCGAGGGTCTTCACGGCCGCTGCGGGCAGCTCGGTGTCGGCCAGGTAGTGCGGCACCAGCAGGACGAATTCTGCGACCGGCATGCCGAGCTCCGCGAGCCGGAGCTCGAGCAGGTGGAGCACGTTCGAGGGCACGCGGGTGCTCGGCCGCCAGACGCTCATCGCCTCGATCAGCTCCGGGCGGTTCCCGCCGACCGTCACCTGGATCGGCCGGGTGTGCGGCACGGGCATCGGGATGCTGTGGACCCACGTGGTGGCGCTCACCGCGAACCGGTCGATCAACCCGAGCACGGCCCGGGTGAACCGCTCCCACCGGAAGTCCGGCTCGTACCCGGTCAGCAGAAGGAACGGACGGCCGATCTCGTCCCGGCCCTGCGAGAGCACCAGTCGCTGCGGGGTGTACGAGGTGAGGTGGTCCTGCTCGAAGGCGACGATCGGCCGGCGGGCCCGGTAGTCGAGCAGCTCGTCCGGGTCGAACAGGGCGATCGGGACGGGGTCGACGGTCGCCCGGAAGTAGTCCGCGAGCTGCTGCACGGCACCGCCCGCGTCGGCGAACCCGGTGAGGCCGGCGACGAGCGGCAGCCCGGGCGGCACGTCCGCCGCGGCCGGGGTGAGCTCGTACAGATCCTCGGGCTCAGGCATCCGTCAAGCGTACCGGCGCGGGTGTCGCCACCGGTCGGCGGCGGTGCGCCCAGCGGGAGCGGGAGCCGCCCTGCCTAGCATGCGGTCATGCCGATCCCCACCCTTCTCCTCTCCTCCGCGGCGCCCGCCACGATCGACGCCGACGTGCTCGTGCTCGCCGTGCGGGGCGGGGACGCGACGGCCGAGCTCGCCCTGCCGCCGGGCGTGGATGCGGCGACCCTCGGGCTCGCCGAGCTCGACCTCGCCGCCCTCGGCGTGAGCGCCGCCGCAGGCGACATCGTGCGGCTGCCCGCGCCCGCCGGGGTCGCGGCCGGGACGATGGCGCTCGTGGGCCTCGGCGCAGC
>NZ_JAODBE010000178.1 GCF_025463795.1 Amnibacterium sp. | reverse complement strand
GGGTTCGGCCCGGCGAGCGTGCTCGGCGACCGGCCCGACGTGGCGGTGCTCGACCCGGCGGGCGAGACGGTCGCCGTCGACGAGCGGGGCATGCCGAGCGGGCCCCCCGCGGGCTTCGTGCCGCCGGGCTCGAGCCGGCGCCGGCCGGTCACCGCGTGGGCGGGGCCGTGGCCGGTGGACGAGCGGTGGTGGGATCCCGTGGCGGCGCGCAGCGTGCACCGCCTCCAGGTCGTCGACGGCGACGGGGCGGCGTGGCTGCTCTGCTACGAGGCGGGCCGCTGGTGGGCCGAGGCCCGCTACGACTAGCCGGCCGCGGCGGCGGCGGTCTTCAGGTCGGTGACGAGCGCGGCGTAGGCGGCGTCGTAGCCGGGGTCGTCCCGCATCCGCAGCACGGCGGACGGATGCGCGGTGAGCAGCGCCTTCGCATCGGAGTCGGGGATGGCGCCCTCGAGCACGCGGCCGCGCTCGGCCCCGATCCGCACCGGGCGGCCGAACAGGGCGCGACCCGCGGTCGCGCCGAGGGCGACGACCATGCCGGGCGCGAGCTGCTGCAGCTCGGCGTGCAGCCAGGGGTGGCAGGCGGTGATGTGCACCGCTTCCGGCGTCTTGTGCAGGCGCCGCGTGCCGCGGAGCTCGAAGCGGAAGTGCTTCACCGCGTTCGTCCGGTAGACGGTGGCGGGGTCGATGCCCGCGTCCCGCACCGCCTGCACCAGCAGGGTGCCCGCGGGCCCGACGAACGGCATGCCGCGCCGGTCCTCCTGGTCACCGGGCTGCTCGCCGACGAGCACCATCGACGCCGACGGCGGCCCGGCGGAGAAGACGATCTGCGACGCCGGCTCCCACAGCTCGCAGCCGCGGCAGGCCTTCGCGGCCTCCTTCAACGCGTCGATGTCGGCGCCCTCCGGCACCCACTGCTGGGCACCTGGCCGCTCGATCCCGTCGTCCACACCACTCCTCCGTCCATTCCCGTGCCCCACGCTGCCACCGCTCCCCGTCCCTTGCCACTCCTGCACCCTTCGCGGCGCCTGAAGGGTGCGGAAGTGGCACGTCAGTCGGCCGGTGATCAGCGGTTCTCTTGCCGATGTAGAACAAGTGTTCGATACTGACGGCATGGGCTACAGCAACCCGCCGATCCCCTGGTCCGAGTTCGAGCGCCGGCTCTCCGACTCGCGCCGGCCGGGCGGCCCGCCGGTCGAGGCGGACGGCGGCGACAGCCCCGCGTGGTCGCTGAAGCGGCACCCGTACCGGGCGGATCCGCAGCCCCCGGTCCCCGACGCGGACGTCGTGCCGTACGCCGAGCTGCACGCGCACTCGAACTTCAGCTTCCTCGACGGCGCCTCGAGCCCCGAGGAGCTGCTCGAGGAGGCGAGCCGGCTGGGGCTGACTGCGCTCGCCCTCACCGACCACGACGGCTTCTACGGGGCCGTGCGGCTCGCCGAGGCGGCCGAGCAGCACCCGGTCTCCACCGTCTTCGGCGCGGAGCTGTCGCTCGGCCTCGGTGCCCCGCAGAACGGAGTGCCGGATCCGGAGGGCTCGCACCTGCTGCTCCTCGCCCGCGGCGCCGAGGGCTACCACGCCATGGCGGCGGCGATCACCGAGGCGCAGCTCGCGGGCCCGGAGGGCTCCCGCACCGGTGGCGCGGAGAAGGGCAAGCCGGTCTACGACGAGGCGGCGCTCGCCGACCGGCTCGCAGGCCGGGTGATCGCCCTCACCGGCTGCCGCAAGGGGCGGGTGCGGCAGGCGCTCGTGACGGACGGCGGACTCGATCCGGCGGCCGGCGGCCGCGAGCTGGACCGGCTCGTCGAGGCGTTCGGCCGCGACGGGGTCGTGGTGGAGCTGTTCGACACCGGCGGCCCGCTCGACTCCGCCGTGAACGACGCCCTGTTCGAGCTCGCCGGCGCGCGCCGGCTGCCGGTCGTCGCCACCGCGAACGCCCACGTCGCCACCCCGTCGGGCCGCAGGCTCGCCACGGCGCTCGCCGCCGTGCGCGCCCGCCGCAGCCTCGACGAGATGGACGGCTGGCTGCCCGCCACGGCCGCGCCGCTCTTCAGCGGGGCGGAACAGCGGATCCGCTTCGCGCGCTACCCGGGCGCCGTGGAGCGCACCGTGGAGATCGCGGAGGCGACCCGCTTCGCCCTGAAGAGCCTGAAGCCGGGCCTGCCGAAGCTGCCGGTGCCCGACGGGCACACGCCGATGACGTGGCTGAAGCAGCTCGTCCACGACGCGATCCCGCAGAAGTACCCGCGGGCGTCGCCCGCCGACCTCGCCAGGATCGAGCGGGAGCTCGCCGTCATCGAGGAGAAGGACTTCCCCGGCTACTTCCTCATCGTGTACGACATCGTGCGGTACGCGAGGTCGCGCGGCATCCTCTGCCAGGGCCGCGGCAGCGCGGCGAACTCCGCCGTGTGCTACCTGCTCGGCATCACCGCCGTCGACTCGATCTTCTTCGACCTGCCGTTCGAGCGCTTCCTGTCGAGCATGCGCGACGAGGAGCCCGACATCGACGTCGACTTCGACTCCGACCGCCGCGAGGAGGTCATCCAGTACGTCTACGCGACCTACGGGCGGCGCAACGCGGCCCAGGTGGCCAACGTGATCACCTATCGGCCGAAGAACGCGGTGCGCGACATGGCGAAGGCGCTCGGCGCCTCCACCGGGCAGCAGGACGCGTGGAGCCGCCAGGTGGAGCACTGGGGCGCGGTCACCTCGAGCGACGACCACGACATCCCGGCCTCCGTGGTGGAGCTCGCGGAGCAGGTGCTGACCTTCCCGCGGCACCTCGGCATCCACTCCGGCGGCATGGTGCTGACCGACCGGCCGGTGGGCGAGGTCGTGCCGGTCGAGCACGCGCGGATGCCGGGCCGCACGGTGCTGCAGTGGGACAAGGACGACTGCGCCTGGATGGGGCTCGTGAAGTTCGACCTGCTCGGGCTCGGCATGCTCGCCGCCCTGCAGTACGCGTTCGACCTCGCGGCGGAGCACCTCGGCGAGCGGTGGACGCTCGAGACGATCCCGAAGGAGGAGCAGGGCGTCTACGACCAGCTCTGCCGGGCGGACTCGATCGGGGTGTTCCAGGTGGAGTCGCGGGCCCAGATGGGCACGCTCCCCCGGCTGCGGCCGCGCCGCTTCTACGACCTCGTGATCGAGGTGGCGCTCATCCGTCCCGGCCCGATCCAGGGCGGCGCGGTGCACCCGTACGTGCGCAGACGACTCGGCGACGAGCCCGTCACCTACCTGCATCCGCTGCTCGAGCCGGTGCTCGCCCGCACGCTCGGGGTGCCGATCTTCCAGGAGCAGCTCATGCAGGTCGCGATGGCGGTCGGCGGCTGCACGGGCGAGGACGCCGACCTGCTCCGTCGCGCGATGGGCTCGAAGCGCGGCATCGAGCGCATCGAGTCGCTGAAGGAGAAGCTCTACGCGGGCATGGCGGCGAACGGCATCGATCGGGCGACCGCCGACGAGATCTACCTGAAGATCCAGGCGTTCGCGAACTTCGGCTTCGCGGAGAGCCACTCGCTGAGCTTCGGGCTGCTCGTCTACGCGAGCGCGTGGATGCGGCTGCACTACCCGGGGGTGTTCCTCGCGGCGCTGCTCCGGGCACAGCCGATGGGGTTCTACTCCCCCGCATCGCTCACGGCGGATGCGCGCCGGCACGGCGCCGTGGTGCGCCGGCCCGATCTCAACGCCTCGCTCGCCGACGCGACGCTCGAGCCGCTCGCCGCGGCGCAGGGGCCGACGGGGATGTCCGGCTGCCTCGATACCGACCAGCCGCCGGTCGAGCCCCGGTTCGACGCCGCCGCGCCGAGCCGCGACGCGGAGCACCGCCGCGACGGGAACCTCGCGGTGCGGCTGGGCCTCGCCGGGGTCACGGGCATCGGGCAGGCCCTCGCCGAGCGGATCGTGCGGGAGCGCACGGCGAGCGGGCCGTACATCGGGATCCGCGACCTCGCCCGCCGCGTCGGGCTCACCGCGCCGCAGCTCGAGGCGCTCGCGACGGCCGGTGCGTTCGAGTGCTTCGGCATGAACACCCGTGAGGCGCTGTGGGCGGCCGGCCCGGCCGCCGAGGAGCGGCCGGAGTACCTGCCGCACACCTCGATCAGCGTGCAGCCGCCGCTGCTGCCGGAGCCGAGCGGCATGGACCGCGTCGCGGCGGACCTGTGGGCCACCGGCATCTCCCCCGACGACCACCCCGTCGCCTACGTGCGCACCGACCTCGCCCGCCGTGGCGTGCTCACCTCGAAGGCGCTCCGCTCGGCCGAGAGCGGACGCCGCATCGAGGTCGGCGGCGTGGTGACGCACCGGCAGCGCCCGGCGACGGCGAGCGGCATCACGTTCCTCAACCTCGAGGACGAGACGGGGATGATCAACGTCATCGCGAGCGTCGGGGTCTGGCAGCGGTACCGGCGGGTGGCCAGGGAGGCGCCGGCGATGATCGTGCGCGGCATCCTCGAGCGCTCCCCGGAGGGGGTGGTGAACGTCGTCGCGGACCGGTTCGAGCGCCTGCCCATCGGAGCGCGGCACGTCTCCCGCGACTTCCGGTGAGCAGGATGGGGGCATGACCGTGATCCGGCCGCTCACCCTCGACGACGCGCCCGCCACCGGCCGCATGCACCTCGCGGCATGGCACGAGGCGTACGACGCGTTCCTGCCGCAGCGCTTCTGGGACCGCTTCACCGAGGAGGCGCGCATCGCCGCCTTCGCCCGGATGGCGACGGATCCGTGGCCCGGTCAGGTGATCGTCGTCGCCGAACGCGACGGCCGCATCGTCGGTGTGGCGACGAGCGGCCCCACCCGCACGGATCTGCCGCACGGGCGTCCGCCGGCGACGCCGCTCGAGCTCTACTCGCTCTACGTGCTCGAGGCCGAGTACGGCAGCGGCACGGCTGCGCGCCTGCTCGCGGCCGTCCTGCCCGACGGAGCGGCCGCCGAGCTGTGGGTCTTCGAGCCGAACGCCCGAGCGCTGGCCTTCTACGCGAAGCACGGATTCGTCCCCGACGGCGCACGGTTCTCGTTCGGTCCGGAGATCGGCGAGCAGGCGGAGATCCGCCTGGTACGGGGCGCCTAGGGGTGCGGGTCGCCGCCGACCGCGGGAACGGCGTGCGGTGGAGCGACCGGGAAGAGTCGACGCGGGTTCTGCAGCTCCGCGGGGACCGGCAGCTCACCCCGGGCGAGGTCGCCCTCGAAGTGCGCGGACCGGGCCTGGAACCCGGCACCGTCGATGGTCACCGCCGCGACCGGCCCGGTGACCCGGGCGAGGTGCAGCAGCGCCGGGTCCTCGCCGAGCACGGCCACGAGGGTTCCGGGCTCCAGCGCCTCCGCGAACCGCTCCAGCTGCTGGCGCCAGGCGGGCGTCACCTTCCCGGCGTCGTTCGTCTGCGGGACGCCGACCAGGCCGGCGTCGCGCCAGGTGGTGAGGTCGTCGACGCGCACGACCCAGAGCGGCGCCTCGGGCGGCGCAGGCGGTCGGGCGGGCGCCGGCGGCCAGACGTACTCGAGGTCGCGGCGGGTGCCGGGGAAGGCGCCCTCGTAGAACGCCGGATCCTTCGCGATCAGCCGTGACCGGTGGCTCTCGTGCACGGCCGGGTCGCCCAGCCAGGGTGGCAGCAGGCCTCGTCTCGCGAGCTCCTCCTGCGGCACGCCGTCGACCTCGGGCGCGAACTCGACGAGCTGCGGCCGCACCGTGTCGGCGTGGCCCCGCGCGAGCCATTCGTCCGTCACCGCGAGGCCGTACGCGGTGAGCGCGGGCACGTGCCCCCGCCACATCTGCACGGCCGGGTGCCGCTGCCAGCCGTACGTGGGCACGAGCAGCGCCCGCAGGATCTGCAGCGTCTCGACGCGCTGCTTGCCGAGCCGCGGCCCGTCGAGCAGCGCGGCGCTCTCCGCGAACGACGGATACGGCAGGAACGTCTGCATCGGCAGGAACCCTAGGGCGCGTCGCCGAGCGCGCCCCGAGTGGGTCAGCCGTTGATGCGCTTGCGCAGCAGGTCGATCCGCGCCTGGAGCTGCTCCGGCGACGCCTGCGCCACGGCAGGGCCGCCGCAGAGGCGCCGCAGCTCCGCGTGCACGGACCCGTGCGGCGCGCTCGTGCGATGCGCCCACAGCCCCACGAGGTCGTTGAGCAGCGCCCGCTGCTCCTTGATCCGCTTGTGCAGCGGCAGGTCGTGGACGGGCTGCTGCGCCGATGGCGGTGCGGTGGGCGGCCCGGGGCGGCCCTTCCCGCGCCGCTGCTGCTTCGCCTGCCGGTGGCGGAGGAGGTCCCGCACCTGGTCCGGCTCGAGCAGGCCGGGCAGGCCGAGGAAGTCGAGCTCCTCCTCGCTGCCCACCTCGGCCTCGAAGCCGAACTCGCCCCCGTCGTACAGCACCCGGTCGAACTTCGCGTCGCTGCCGAGCGCTTCGAACGCGCCGTCGAGCGTGAGGGTCTCGGACGCCTTGTCCTGCCGGTTCGCGGCGGTGAGGGCGTCCTCGTCGAGCGCGCCGGCCTCGTCGTCGGTCGACGGCCGGTCGAGCGCATGGTCGCGCTCCAGCTCGAGCTGCTCGGCGAGCTTGAGCAGCACGGGCACGTTCGGCAGGAAGACGGAGGCGCTCTCGCCCCGCTTCCTCGCCCGCACGAACCGGCCGATCGCCTGGGCGAAGAACAGGGGCGTCGAGGCGTTCGTCGCGTAGACGCCGACGCAGAGCCGCGGCACGTCCACGCCTTCCGACACCATCCGCACCGCGACGAGCCACCGCGACGTGCCCGCCCCGAAGTCCGCGATCCGGTCGCTCGCCTCCTTCTCGTCCGAGAGCACCACGGTCGCCGGCTGCCCGGTGATCGCCTGGAGGCGCTTCGCGTAGGCGCGGGCCGTCGTCCTGTCGGACGCGATGACGAGGCCGCCCGCGTCGGGCACATGCCGCCGCACCTCCGTGAGCCGCTGGTCTGCGGCCTGCAGGACGGCGGGGATCCAGTCGCCCTCCGGTGACAGCGCGGTCCGCCAGGCGTGCGCCGTGACGTCCTTCGTCGTCGCCTCACCGAGGCTGGCGCTCATCTCCTCGCCCGCGGAGGTGCGCCAGCGCATCCCGCCGCCGTAGACCATGAACAGCACGGGCCGCACGACGCCGTCCTCGAGCGCGCGCCGGTACCCGTAGGAGTAGTCGGACACCGAGGTGCGGAGACCGGCGTCGTCCGGCGCGTAGCTGACGAAGGGGATCGGCGCGGTGTCGCTGCGGAACGGCGTCCCGGTGAGCAGCAGCCGCCGGGTCGCGCCGCCGAACGACTCCCGCATCGCGTCGCCCCACGACAGCGCATCGCCGCCGTGGTGCACCTCGTCGAGGATCACGAGGGTCTTCGCCGACTCGGTCATCCGCTTGTGCAGGGCCGCGTCGACGCCCACCTGTGCATAGGTGAGGGCTGCGCCGTGCCAGTGCCGGCCGAGCCAGCCGTCGGAGTTCTTGAACACGGGGTTCAGGTGGATGGCGACGCGCTCGGCGGCCTCGGCCCACTGGCGCTTCAGGTGGTCGGTCGGCGCCACGACCGTCACCCGGTCGACGGTGCCGCGGGCCAGCAGCTCCTTGGCCAGGCGCAGCGCGAACGTGGTCTTGCCGGCACCCGGCGTCGCCGCGGCCAGGAAGTCGCGCGGCTCCCGCTCGAAGTACGCGGCGAGCGCCTCCTCCTGCCAGCGGCGGAGCGAACCGGCGGTGCCGCGCGGCGCCCGGTCCGGGAAGGCGGGTGGGAGGGCCGCCGCCTGGTGGGCCCCGGGAGCGGCGTCGAAGAGCGCGGTGGGACTCGGGGAGGAGGTCATCGCCGTCCTCCTCCGCGACCCCGGCGCCGAGGGCCGTCCCGGTCCTCGGTCGGTTGAGTCGCTCATCCGGTTGCCGACCCTATTCGACGCCGCCGGGACACGCCGAGGAGCCCCGGTCGCCGGGCGCGTCCCCTGCGCTGCGCCCACCGGATGCGGGCCGATAATCGTCGATCGGAGGACACGGATGACGGACACGGCCGAGACCATCGGGACCACGCCGGGCGGGAGCACCCCGCCGTGGCGGCGCTTCGTCGCGATCGGAGACTCGTTCACCGAGGGGGTCGGCGACCCCGATCCGGAGAGCCCCGGCGGCCTGCGCGGCTGGGCGGACCGGGTCGCTGAGGTGCTCGGCGCGCAGACGCCCGACTTCGCCTACGCGAACCTCGCCGTGCGCGGCAAGGTGCTCCGGCAGATCGTCGCGGAGCAGATCGAGCCCGCCGTCGCGCTGCAGCCGGATCTCATCACCCTCTCCGCCGGTGGGAACGACGTCATCCGGCCCGGCACGGATCCCGACGAGATCGCCGCCAGGCTCGATCCCGCCCTCGAGCGGCTGGCCGCGACCGGCGCGACGCTCGTGCTGTTCACGGGCGTCGACGTCGGCTTCTCCCCCGTGTTCCGGCGGATCCGCGGCAAGACCGCCGTCTACAACGAGCACCTGCGCGTGCTCGCGGCGCGGCACGGCGCGATCGTCGCCGACCAGTGGGGGCTGACCGCGATCCAGGATGCACGGTTCTGGTCCTCCGACCGGCTGCACCTCAACACCCTCGGTCACCACGAGGTCGCCCGCATGGTGCTCGACACCCTCGGCGTGAGCCACGGCCTGGAGCCCGGCAAGCCGGAGCCGCATCGGGTGCCGACGTGGCGGCAGGCGCGCCGGGACGACCTCGTCTGGACGCGCGAGTACTTCGTGCCGTGGGTGGTGCGGCGGATCCGCCGGGTCTCGTCCGGCGACCACGTGCAGCCGAAGCGCCCCGGCTTCTGAGCTCAGCGCACGGGGTGGGTCAGCCGCCACCACACGGGCGCGGCCAGCACGTTCCGGTCGAGCAGCAGCGGCACCCGGACGGTGCGGTCGGCGACCGCGAAGGTCACCGACCCGACCCGCTCGTTCTTCCGGCCACCGCGGATCTCCGCGACCTGGGTGGTGCGCCTGACGCTCTGCCTGCTCCACACGAGCACGGTCTGGTCGGCGGCCGCGATCGCCTTCGCGGTGCCGCCCCACTTCGTGTGGTAGGTCGCGAACGGTTCCGCCTTGCTCGACAGCCGCACCTCGTGCAGGCCCGCCGCGACGCTCTTCAGCAGGCCGGGCACGGTGGCGTCGAGCTGCGGATGGGAGGCGGCGCCGAGGATCACGCCGACCAGCTCGACCGGCGTGCCGTCGACCGTCACCTTCGCGCTGAACAGCAGGCACGCGCCGGCCTGGTCGGTGGTGCCGGTCTTCATCCCGTCGACGCCCGCCTGGCCGAGCAGCTCGTTGGTGTTCGTGAGCAGGCCGATCTGCGGCTCGGTGACGGTCGCCATCGACACGATCTGCGCGAGCACGGAGTTCGCGTGCGCGAGCTTGCCGAGCGCGACGAGGTCGGCGGGCGTGCTCCTGTCGCCGGGGTCGAGCCCGTTGGTGTCGACGAGCGTCGTGTGGGTGAGGCCGTTCGCCTTGAGGAACGCCCGCGCCGCCGTCAGGTACTTCGGCACGGAGCCGTAGGCCCACAGCGCGAGGGACTCCGCGTAGTTGTTGGCCGAGGGCAGCATCGTGGTCTCGATCGCCTGGCGCTCCGTGAGCTTCCAGCCGGCGGACACCGGGGCGTTGGAGCCGTTGTCGGCGATGACGTTCTGGTAGATCTGCACGTCGCGCTGCGTGAACGTGATCGTCGGGCCCTCCTGGGCGCCGGTGAGCGGCTTCCGCTGGAGCACGACGAGCATCGTGACGACCTTGGTGATGCTCGCGATCGAGTGCGGCGACTGGCTGCCGGATCGCGCGAGGACGCCGGGCAGGCCGACGGCGCCGATCGCGCCGTCGCCGAACGACGGGAACCGCGGATGCGCCGCCGGCGTCGTCGTGGCGGCCGCGGCCGGCACGCTGGCCTCGGCCTTCGGCACGGGCGCGAGGATCGCGACGGGAACGCCGATCACGACGACGAGGATGAACGCCGCGAGGACGGCGACGACGAGTCGGCGGAGCCGGTGGTTCGGCGTCTCGTCGTTCGGCACCGCAGAAGGATACGGAACATCCCGCCGGACCCCCCGGATGGGGGTCACCGCACGCGTGTCGCCCAGAGCGCGACGGCCGCGGCAGCGGCGACGTTCAGCGAGTCGACGCCGTGGAGCATCGGGATCCGCACGGTCAGGTCCGCGACCGCGAGCGCGGCTCGGCTGAGGCCGTCGCCCTCCGTGCCGAGCACGAGCGCCAGCCGCTCGGGGGTGCGGCGCTCCAGCTCGTCGAGGTCGATCGCGTCGTCGGCGAGGGCGAGGGCGGCGATCGTGAAGCCGGCGTCGTGGAGCAGGGGCGCGGCCGTGCCCCACTCCGGCAGCCGCGTCCACGGCACCTGCAGCACCGTGCCCATGCTGACCCGCACGCTGCGGCGGTAGAGCGGATCGGCGCACCGCGGTGTGACGAGCACGGCGTCCGCACCGAGGGCTGCGACGCTGCGGAACGCCGCACCGACGTTCGTGTGGTCGACGATGTCCTCGAGCACGACGACGCGACGGGCCCCCTTCAGCACGTCGGCCGGTTCGGGCAGCTCGGGGCGGTGCATCGAGGCGAGGGCGCCGCGGTGCAGGTGGAACCCGGTCATCGCCGTCAGCGCGGCGTCGTCCCCGACGTAGACCGGGACGTCCGGGAACGACCCGAGCAGGATCTCCAGCTGGGGCAGCCACTCGGCGCGGCTCAGCACCGCCCGGGGGCGGTGGCCGGCGGCGAGCGCCCGCTCGATCACCTTCGTCGACTCGGCGAGGTAGAGGCCGCCCGCCGGCTCGAGCTTGCGGCGCAGCGCCACGTCGGTCAGGCGCACGAAGTCGTCGAGCGCCGGATCGGCGAGCCCGTCCGGTGGCAGCCGCAGCACGTGCACGACGCTCTCCTTCCCGAAACCTGCTCGAAAACTCGCCCGATTATGCTGCCCAGCATGAGCCTGACCACGGGCGTCGTCCCGGCGGGGAGGTCGGCGGACGCGCCCGCCGGCCTCGAGCAGGCCCTCCCGCTGCTCGACGGCCGCATCGCGGTGCTCACCGGCGCGGGCATCAGCACGGACTCCGGCATCCCCGACTACCGGGGCCGCGGATCGGTCCCGCGCACGCCGATGACCATCCAGCAGTTCGTCTCCGGGGTCCCGTTCCGGCAGCGCTACTGGGCGGGCAGCTACCTCGGCTGGGCGCGCTTCGTCGCCGCCGAGCCCAACGTCGGGCACGTCGCGCTCGCCGACCTGGAGGCCGCCGGGCGGGTGAACGGCGTCGTCACGCAGAACGTCGACGGGCTGCACGCGAAGGCGGGGTCACGCCGGGTGGTCGAGGTGCACGGCTCGGTCCACCGTGTGCTCTGCCTCGACTGCGGGCAGACGTTCGCCCGGTCCAGCATCGCGGCGCGGATCGAGGCGGCGAACGGCTGGTTCGTCGAGCGGGGTGCTGGTGCCGCCCTGAACCCCGACGGCGACGCGGACGTGGGCGATGTGACCGACTTCGTCGTGCCGGACTGCACCGTGTGCGGCGGGGTGCTGAAGCCCGACGTGGTCTTCTTCGGCGAGTTCGTGCCCACCGAACGCTTCGTGGAGGCCAGCGCGCTCGTCCGCAACGCCGACGCGATGCTCGTCGCGGGCTCGTCCCTCGCCGTGAACAGCGGCATCCGGCTGCTCGAGCAGGCGCGCCGACGTCGGATCCCGATCGTGGTCGTGAACCGTGGCGCCACCAAGGGCGACAAGGTCGCCGCGGTTAAGATCGAGGGCGGGACCTCCGAGATCCTGAGCGCGCTGCGGGCGCACCTGCTCGGCTGACCTCACCCAGCAGGTCGGGTCCCCCGACCCTCCGGGAGCACCGCCATGACCGACCTCGTCCTCGTGCGCCACGGCGAGACCGAGTGGAACCGGCTCGGCCGGGTGCAGGGCCTGTCTGACATCCCGCTCAACGAGACGGGCCGCCATCAGGCCCTGGAGGCGGGCGATCGCCTGCGCTCCGAGCAGTGGGATGCGATCGCCTCCAGCCCCCTGGCGCGCGCCGCCGAGACGGCCGAGATCATCGCCCGGAAGGTCGGCCTGCCCGCGCCCGAGCTGGTCGAGGCGCTCGTCGAGCGCAACTACGGCGAGGCGGAGGGGCTCACCGGGGAGGAGATCGACCGCCGCTGGGACGGGGTGCTGAAGGCCCGCGAGTCGCGGGAGGCGGTGCTGGAGCGGGTCGTTCCGGCGCTCCTGGGGCTGGCGGAGCGGCATCCCGGCCAGCGGGTGCTGGTCGTGAGCCACGGCGGCGTGATCGGCTCGCTGGTGCGGATGGCGACCGATTGGACGTGGCCGGAGCGCGGCGTGCGCATCGAGAACGGGTCCGACCACGTGTTCCGGGTCGAGGACGGGCGGATCGAGCTCGTGAGCTTCGCCGGGCGGCCGTGGTCCGCGGACCTGCTGCCGGCGGAGGATCCGGTGCCCACGGCCGACTGAACCGCTCGGCCCGTCTCACCGCGGCGGCCGGCGGGAGCGGCGGCGCTCGGCGACCCGCTCGAGCACGGGCAGGAGGCGGGCCGCGGAGGCGTCCCAGCTGTAGGTGGCGACGTGCGCGAGCGCGGTGACCGACCTCCTGCGCCACTCCCCCGGGTCCTCCAGCCGCCGGATCGCCGCCGCGAACGACGCGGGCTCGCCGACGCGGGCGTAGAGCGCCGCATCGCCGCCGACCTCCCGGAAGATCGGGATGTCGGTGAGCACGACCGGCACCCCACGACTCATCGCCTCGACGACGGGCAGGCCGAACCCCTCGTCCCTCGAGGCCGAGACGAGGGCGGTCGCGGCGTCGAGCAGCGCGGCGTACTGCGCCTCGTCGACGCCCCCGTGGAACACGAGATCGGCGCCTCCCGCCTCCGCGGCGACCCGCTCGAGCGCGGCCCGTTCGCCGACCGAGATGCGGCTCGCCAGGTGGAGCGTCCACCCGGGCAGCTGCGCGGCGGCCCGCACGAGCGTCGCCACGTCCTTGTAGCCGATGAAGGCGCCCATGTACACGATCGACCGCTCCCGGGGACCCGGCGCCGCCTCGGGCAGCGGGGCCGTGTCGGGGGCGTTCGGCACCACGGTCACGCGGTGCGAGGTGAGCCGGTGCTTCGCGATCTCCGCGGCGACCGTCTCGGACACCGTGACGACCTCGTCCCCGCGGCCGAGCAGCACCCGCTGCGGGAGGTAGCTGAGGTAGGCGGCCCGCCAGAGCAGCCGCACCCACCAGGCGAACTCGGTCGGCGGGGTGCGGTGCCGGTAGTAGATGAGGTCGTGCAGCGTGAGCACGAGCCCGTAGCGCCGCCCGAGGGAGCCGGAGGTCTGCATGGGGCTGAACACCACGTCGGGCCTCAGCCGGTTCACGACGCGCGCGATGAGCGGCTCGAGCGGATGCGTGACCGGCCGGGTGCGCGCCCAGGGCAGGTCGGGCAGCAGCGCGAGCTGGCGCTCGTCGTCGATGAGCATGGTGAGCGGCAGCAGCCGCCCGAGGCCGCCGGTGATCCCGGCGGCGTACCGGCTGACGCCGTCGTGGCGCCCGTCGCGGCGGATGTAGCGGCAGTCGACGACGAGACGCATCGGCGTCACACCACCGGCACGCCCGCGAACCGGGCGATCTCGCGCGCGGCCGCCTCCGGCGTCTCGTAGTGCACGAGGTGCCCGACCTCGGGGATCACGGTGAGGGTCGCGTCGGGCAGCATCCGCTGCAGGGCCTCGACGTCCCTCACGAAGGTGATGTCGTCGTGCTCGGCCGCGACGAGGTGCACGGGCAGGGCGATCCGCGCCGCGTGCTCCGTGACGTCGTGGGTGACGGAGGCGCGGAACGCCTCGAGCACGACCCTGCGGCTCGCGTAGCCGGAGAAGTAGCGGTCGTGCTGGTTGTGGATCCACCGGCGCAGCTTCGGGTCGCCGGTCTTCGCCAGCACGATGGAGGAGCCACGCACGACCAGGCGGTTCTTCAGCAGGGCGCCCCCGACGCGTTCGGGCAGCAGGGCGCCGACCCGGTAGTACAGGGACGCGAGGCGGGTGCCGAGCGCGTTCGGGCCGGCGAGGGCGGGCGCGGCGATCGGGTTGACCAGGATCGCGCGGTCGGCCGGGAGGCCGGCCGCGAGGGCGGCGGCGACCACGATCGTGCCGAACGAGTGGCCGAGCACGATCGTCGACCCGTCGAGCCCGACCTCGGCGGCGAAGCGGGCGAGCCAGGCGGCGTACCCGTCGATGGAGTGCTCGCCCGGCAGCGGCGCCGACCGCCCGAACCCGGGCAGGTCGGGCGCGACGATGTGCACGCCGGGCAGGTGCGCGATCACCGGCTCGAGGCCGTGGTGGTCGCCGCGGAAACCGTGGACGAACAGCAGCGTCGGCCCCGTCCCGGGCTCGCCGTACTCCCACCAGGCGGCCGGCACGCCGTCGACGACGGCTACGTGCTGCGTCAGCGGGGTGCGCGCGAGCAGCGCGGCGTAGGGCGATGGCACGACCTTCATCCGAGCGAGCCTAGGAGGCCTCGAGCGATCCGCCGGGTAGGCGCCCGGCGCAAGCAGGAAGCTGACGGGGAGCCCGCTGCGCCCGGTCCTAGGATGGCCGGACCCCTACGCCGTTGACGAAGGACGACAGACCTGTGAGCTTCACTGCGCCGATCCAGCTGCCGGGCCTCACGAGGGATCCGCTCTGGTACAAGCGGGCGGTGTTCTACGAGGTCATGGTGCGGTGCTTCGTCGACTCGAACGGCGACGGTACGGGCGACCTCGGCGGGCTCGCCTCGCGCCTCGACTACCTGCAGTGGCTCGGGGTCGACTGCCTCTGGCTGCCGCCGTTCTACATGTCGCCGCTCCGTGACGGCGGCTACGACATCTCCGACTTCAAGCGGGTGCTGCCGGAGTTCGGCACGATCGACGAGTTCCGCGACCTCGTGCGCCGGGCGCACGAGCGCAACATGCGGATCATCATGGACTTCCCGTTGAACCACACGTCGGTCGACCACGAGTGGTTCCAGCAGTCGCGCAGCGACCCGGAAGGCCCGTACGGGGACTTCTACGTGTGGAGCGACACGGACGAGAAGTACCCGAACGTCCGCATCATCTTCGTCGACACCGAGGACTCGAACTGGGCGTTCGACCCGGTGCGGCGGCAGTTCTACTTCCACCGCTTCTTCTCCCACCAGCCCGACCTCAACTTCGAGAGCCCGGCCGTCCGCGACGCGATCGTGGACATCGTGAAGTTCTGGCTCGACATGGGCGTCGACGGCCTGCGACTCGATGCGATCCCGTACCTCTACGAGAGCGAGGAGGGCAACGGCGAGGGCGAGCCGAAGACGCACGACTTCATCAAGGAGCTGCGCGAGACCGTCGACCGCGAGTACCCGGGACGCATCCTGCTCGCCGAGGCGAACCAGTGGCCGCGCGAGGTCGCCGCGTTCTTCGGCAGCGAGGAGGAGCCGGAGTGCCACATGGCCTTCGACTTCCCCGTGATGCCGCGGATCTTCTACTCGCTGCGCTCGCAGACCGCCACGGAGCTGGTCCGGATCCTGTCCGAGACGACCGACATCCCCGGAGCCGGCGCCTGGGGGGTGTTCCTCCGCAACCACGACGAGCTCACGCTCGAGATGGTCGACGAGGAGTATCGGCAGGCGATGTACGGCTGGTACGCCTACGACCCGCGGATGCGGTCGAACATCGGCATCCGCCGCCGCCTCGCCCCGCTGCTCGACAACTCGCGGGCCGAGCTCGAGCTCGCGCACGCCCTGCTCTTCTCGCTGCCGGGCAGCCCGTTCCTGTACTACGGGGACGAGATCGGGATGGGCGACAACATCTGGCTGAACGACCGCGACTCGTCGCGCACACCGATGCAGTGGACGCCGGACCGCAACGCGGGCTTCTCGACCGCGGACCCCGGCAAGCTCTACCTGCCGGTCGTGCAGTCGCTCGTGTACCACTACTCCCTCGTCAACGTGGAGTCGCAGCTGGCCCAGTCGCGGTCGTTGCTGCACTGGATCCGGAACGTGATCCATACGCGCAAGGCCCATCCGGTGTTCGGGCTCGGCGACCTGAAGGTGCTGCCCACGGACCACGACTCGGCGCTCGCCTTCGTGCGCTCCTACGCCGGGACGGGCACCTCGACGGGGCTCGGCGACCCGCCCGAGCAGGTGCTCTGCGTCTTCAGCTTCTCCCAGAACCCGATCGCCTTCACGATCACGGCGCCGGAGCTCGCCGGCGCGCAGCTCACCGACCTCTTCGGCGGCGCCCGGTTCCCGACCATCGACGAGCAGGGCCGGGTCACCATCACCCTCGGCACGCAGACCTTCTTCTGGCTGAAGGTCGTGCTGCCGCAGGAGCCGGCGACCACCACGACCGCGATCCCGGTGCTCCCGCCCGCGCCGGTGCCGGTGCGCTGACCCGTCACCCGGCGGTGTCCGAGGCCGCTCCTAGCATCGCGGCATGACGGATGTGGGGGTCCAGCTCGAGGAGGTGACGACCGTCGGGGCCACGCCCCTTGCGGTCGCCGCACAGGCCGCGTGGTCGCGCGCGCTCGGGGTCTTCGACCTCGAGACGACGGGTGTCGACACGTCGGTGGCCCGGATCGTGACGGCCCACGTGGGCGTCATCGACGAGACCGGCGCGGTCGTCGAGCGCAAGGACTGGATCGTCGATCCGGGGATCGAGATCCCCGACGGCGCCGCCCGCGTGCACGGCATCAGCACGGAGCGGGCCCGCCGGTTCGGCCGCTCCCCGTACGAGGTCGTGCCCGAGATCATCGCCGCGATCCGCAGCGTCTTCGAGCGCGGCTTCCCGCTCGTCGTCTACAACGCGCCGTACGACCTCACCCTGCTCGCGGCCGAGGCCGCCCGGGTCGGCGTGCCGTCACTCGAGCTGCCGGCGCCGATCGTCGATCCGCTCGTGCTCGACAAGGCGGTCGACCGGTACCGCAAGGGCAAGCGCACCCTGGAGGCCGCTGCCGCGGCGTACGGCGTGCCGCTGGTCGGGGCGCACGACGCGGGCGCGGACGCGATCGCGGCCGGGCGGCTCGCGCAGGCCATCGCGGTCCGCTTCGCGGACGACCTGGACCTCGCGCCCGCCGACCTGCACGAGCGGCAGGTCGCGTGGTGCCTCGAGCAGGCCTCCCGCTTCGAGGAGTACATGCAGCGCACCCACGACCCGGCGTTCACGACGTCGGGCGCCTGGCCGTGCCGCTGAGCTAGCCCAGGTGGGCCGTGCGGGCCCAGATCGACGACATCGTCGCGGTACGGCCGGTGCACACCTGCACCGGCGCCCCCTGCTCCTCGCTGTGCACGGCGAGGCCGCTGTCGAGGTGCCCGACCGTCCGGCATCCGGCGAACGAGTCCTGCAGCCAGGAGAGCCCGCGGCCGACGGCGACGACGGTGCGCGTGCCGGCGGGCGGCGGGGTGAGGGCGTGCATCCCGTTGTGCCCGCTGTACACCCGGGAGGCGAGCGACGGCGCGAACCGCTCGATCGCGCCGGCCTCGCCGTAGTTGGCGGTGAGCACGATGGTGCCCCGGCTGTGCGCGGCACGCACGACGTCGACCTCGGCGGCGTAGCGAGGCCAGCCGACCTGATCGCGGGCGACCTTGTCCCAGGCGGGGATCGGGGTCAGCCCGAGCACCGGCAGCGGCACGATCGGCAGGGAGACGATCGCTCCGGCTACCGTGTTGATCGCCACCGCCGCGATCACGAGCCGGCGACGCCCGCGGGTCCCCGCCCATTCCACGACGGGGATGCAGCCGACGGCGAAGACGGCGGCGAGCACGCCGTAGCAGTAGTAGAACTGGGCGCCCATCTCGATGACGATCGCCATGACGACCACGAACGTCGCGGTGATCAGCCGCAGCGGCCGCCAGGCCGGGCGCCGCCCGATGGCGACGAGGCCCGCGATCCAGACGGGGACCAGCGTCGGGCCGAGGAGCACGGTGAGGAAGGGCACCACGAACGGCCGCACGAGCATGCCGTTCGCCGAGGACAGGGCGGACCCCATCGCCAGTTGCGGGAACCCGTGCGTGGCCTGGAACACGAGGTTCGGTGCGCCGATGACGATCGTCAGCATCGCGCCGGCGGTGGCCCATGCCCAGGTGCGGGCCGGTGCCCGGACGAGCAGGAGGCCGACCGCGAGTCCCGCCAGCAGCACGAGGACGAGCAGCTTGTTGTAGAGGCTGGCACCCGCGACGAGACCTGCCGCGACCCACCAGACCGGCCGGTCGCGCAGCACGGCGCGCAGCGCGAGCAGGATCACGAGCGGCCAGACGAGGAGGTCCAGCGACGCGGTGAGCATCACGTGGCCGAGCTGCAGGGTGAAGTCGGCGAACCCGTAGCCCCAGGCGGCGAGCGTCTGCGCCCGTCGATCCCCGCCGGCCTCGGCCGTGATCCCCGCGACCACCACGACCGACGTCGCGGCGGCGAGCGCCGCGGGGATCCGGATCGCCCAGACGGTGTCCGACAGCAGCGAGATGCCGTGGACGAGCAGCGGCGTCAGCGGCGGCTGGTCGGTGTACCCCCAAGCGGCAGGCAGCAGCCGGAAGTAGAGCTCGTCGCGGTGGTAGCCGTACGCCGGCGAGAACGCCAGCAGCACGAGCAGCAGCGCTCCGGCCGCGAGCAGCACCGGACCGCGCGCCAGGCGGGCGCGCTCGAGCAGCGCGGAGGGTTCGGCGCGTCCGAGCGGCGCCTCAGGCGCCGCCGTCCCGACGGGACCGGTGCCGGTGAGGCTCAGCGACCGAAGTTCTTGAAGCGCTGGTTGAACTTCTCGACGCGGCCGGCGGAGTCGAGGATGCGCTGCTTGCCCGTGTAGAACGGGTGCGAGGCCGACGAGATCTCGACGTCGATGACGGGGTAGGTGTTCCCGTCCTCCCACTCGATGGTCTTGCCGGAGCCCACGGTCGACCGCGTGAGGAACGCCTCACCGGACGCGAGGTCGCGGAACACGACGGGGCGGTACTCGGGGTGGATGCCGGACTTCATGCGTTGCGTTCTCCTTCCGCGCCGCCGCTGCTGCGGCGCGGGTCGTGGGTGGTCCGCCGAGGCCGGCGGAACGGACTCGGCTCCCGTCCCGGGGGACGGCTCGCGTTCGGGTCGGTCGTGGGCGAAACCCGTGGCCCGGCCGGCCGACCCACGATGCTACCAGCCCGGGGGTCAGGCGGTGTAGGAGGCCCTGGCGGCGTAGCGGCCGTCCTGCTCCGTGATCTCGACCGGGAGACCGAAGGTCTCGCCGATCCGGTCCGACGTGACCGTCTCGGGGATCGGTCCGGCGGCCACGACCGCGCCCTGCCGGAGCAGCAGAGCGTGGGTGAAGCCGACCGGGATCTCCTCGACGTGATGGGTGACCATCACCATGCCGGGAGCCGCGGGCGCGCTGGCGTAGCCACCCAGCAGCTGCAGGAGCTCCTCGCGCGCGCCCAGGTCGAGACTCGCGGCCGGCTCGTCGAGGAGCAGCAGCTCGGGGTCCGTCATCACCGCACGGGCGATCTGCACCCGCTTCTGCTCACCGTCGGACAGGTCCCCGAACCGGCGGTCGCCGAGGTGGTCGAGCCGCCACTCCGCGAGCACCCGCTGGGCGCGACGGACGTCGATGTCCTCGTACTGCTCGCTCCACCGGCCGGTGACGCTGTACGCGGCCGTCAGCACCACGTCCAGCACGGTCTCCGACGCCGGGATGCGCTTCGCCATCGCCGTGGAGGCGAACCCGATGCGCGGCCGCAGCTCGAACACGTCCGCACGACCGAGCCTCGAATCCAGCACCTCGACGGTGCCGCGGGTCGGGTGCAGCTGCGCGGCGGCGAGCTGCAGCAGCGTCGTCTTCCCGGCGCCGTTCGGCCCGAGGACGACCCAGCGCTCCGCGCTGTCGACGCTCCACGAGACGCCGTCGAGGATGGTGGTGCCGCTGCGGGTGAGGGAGACGTCGGTCAGCTGCAACACCACAGGCATGTCCCCAACCCTACCGAGGCCGTTCGTGGGCGGATCCCGACCGAGCCCCCTTCTGCCGGGGCCCGGAAGGTGGTCGACTGTGCTCCGACACGAGGAGGTGCCGCCATGCCGGAAGGCACGAAGGAGGACCCGTGGCCGCTCACCACGGCCCCCGGGACCGCGCAGTACACCATGTGGCGCGAGCCCGACGCGGATCCGCCCGCGCTCGTCTGCCAGGTCGGGTCGACGACCCTGCGGTATCGCCTCGAAGCGATCGACGACCTCCGCGCCTGGCTGGCCGCGCAGAGCGACTGGGTGCCGCTCGGGGCGGCGGACGAGCAGAAGCCCGCCGCTGCCGGGACGGTCGAGGCGTTCGGCCGGGACGATGCGAACCCGGTCGGCGGCTGGTACGGGCTGCGCAAGGGCTACCGCGGCCGGTTCGGCATGTACCTGCCGCCGCTGCTCGAGGCCCTCGGGGTCGCCGAGCTCACCCACGACCCGCGGAACAACCGGATGCGGGCGCGGTGACTCAGCCGGCGAGCAGCCCCTCGTAGACCGAGACGGTCTGGGCGCCGATCGCGTCCCAGTCGAAGACGGCCTCCGCCCGGGCCCGGCCGGCGGCACCGTACCGCGCCGCCGTGACGCGGTCGGTCACGACCTCGGTGAGCGCCGCCGCCAGATCGGCGACGAACCGGTCGGGGTCGAGTGGCGTGCCCGTGCCGTCGGTGGCCTGGTCGATCGGCACCAGCCGTCCGGTCTCGCCGTCGACGATCACCTCCGGGATGCCGCCCGTCGCGGTGCCGACGACGGCGGTGCCGCAGGCCATGGCCTCCAGGTTCACGATGCCGAGCGGCTCGTACACCGACGGGCAGACGAACACGTCGGCCGCCGTGAGCAGAGCCGTCAGCTCGTCCCTCGGCAGGATCCGCTCGATCCAGACGACCCCGCCGCGCTCCTGCTGCAGCTCGCGGACGAGGCCGGAGACCTCCGCCATGATCTCCTTCGTGTCCGGCGCTCCGGCGCAGAGGACCAGCTGGACGTCGGACGGCAGCGCCTTCGCGGCCCTCAGCAGGTACGGCAGGCCCTTCTGGCGGGTGATGCGGCCGACGAAGATGATCGTCGGCCGGTCCGGATCCACCCCGAACGAGCGGACGACGTCCGCGTCGGGGTTGGGGCGCCAGGCGGCCAGATCGATGCCGTTGTAGACGACGTGCATGCGAGCCGGATCGACGCCCGGGTAGCAGCGGAGGATGTCGTCGCCCATGCCGCGGGAGACCGCGATCACGGCGTCGGCGGCCTCGAACGCGGTGCGCTCGATCGCGCTGGAGATGCGGTACCCGCCGCCCAGCTGCTCCGCCTTCCACGGCCGCAGCGGCTCGAGGCTGTGCGCGGTGACGACGTGCGGGACGCCGTGCAGCAGCTTGGCGAGGTGGCCGCCGGCGTTCGCGTACCAGGTGTGCGAGTGCACGAGGTCGGTCCCTGCGGCGCCCTGCGCCATCTGCAGATCCACGCCGAGGCTGGTGATCGACCCGTTGGCGCCGTCGAGCTCGGCGGGGGTGCGGTACGCGGTCACGCCGGCCTCGTCGCGCGGCGACCCGAAGCACCGCACCTGCACCTCGATCCGGGTGCGGAGCGCCTTCACCAGCTCGGCCGCGTGGACCCCTGCGCCGCCGTAGATCTCGGGCGGATACTCCCTGGTCAAGAGGTCGACTCGCATGGGTGGAACCCTAGCCCCGGCGCCCCACGGAAGTCCCGGTCGAGGGCCAGACTCCGGCCGTGCCCTGGCACTACGGTGAGCCCATGCCATCGAAGAAGATTTTCGGCATCGTGCTCGCCGGCGGCGAGGGCAAACGGCTCATGCCGCTCACCGAGGACCGGGCCAAGCCCGCAGTGCCGTTCGGCGGGGTGTACCGGCTCGTCGACTTCGCGCTGTCGAACCTGCTGAACTCCGGGATCACCCAGATCGTCGTGCTGACGCAGTACAAGTCGCACAGCCTCGACCGCCACGTCGCCGAGACCTGGCGGCTCTCCGGTCTCCTGAACTCCTACGTGGCGTCGGTGCCCGCGCAGCAGCGGCTCGGCAAGCGCTGGTTCGCCGGCAGCGCCGACGCGATCTACCAGAGCCTCAACCTCATCGGCGACGAGGAGCCCGACATCGTGGTCGTGGTCGGCGCCGACCACGTCTACCGGATGGACTTCCGGCAGATGGTCGATGCGCACATCTCCTCCGGCCGCAGGGCGACCGTCGCGGCGATCCGCCAGCCGATCGACCTCGCGAGCTCGTTCGGCGTCATCGACGTCGACCGGGCCGACCCCACCCGCATCAAGCGGTTCCTCGAGAAGCCGAAGGACCCGGAGGGCCTGCCCGACTCCCCCGGCGAGGTGCTCGCCTCGATGGGCAACTACGTCTTCGACACCGACGCCCTGATCGAGGCCGTCCGCGACGACGCCCAGCTGGAAGGCTCGGACCACGACATGGGCGGCGACATCGTCCCCTACTTCGTCGACAGGGACGAGGCCGGCGTCTACGACCTCATCCGCAACGAGGTGCCCGGTGCCACCGACCGCGACCGCTACTACTGGCGCGACGTGGGCACGATCGAGTCGTTCTTCGACGCGCACATGGACCTCGTCTCGGCGCTGCCCGTCTTCAACCTCTACAACCGCGCGTGGCCGATCTACACGCAGACGCTGAACTCGCCGCCCGCGAAGTTCAACCGCGACGGCTGGGGCAACAACACGGTCGTGCACGACTCGATCGTGTCGCCGGGCTCCATCTTCAGCGGCTCGCGCATCGTGAACAGCGTGCTCGGGCCGTGGGCGATCGTGGAGTCGGGCGGCGCCGTCTCCGACTCGGTGCTCTTCGACCGGGTGCGCATCGGCAAGGGCGCGGTCGTGCAGCGGGCGGTCCTCGACAAGAACGTGGTGATCGAGGACGGCGCGCGCGTCGGCATCGAGCGCGAGCGCGACCTGGAGCGCGGATTCACCGTCACCGACAGCGGCATCACCGTCGTCGGCAAGGGGGTCCGGGTCGTCCCGTGAGCCCGCTGCTGGTCGTCCTCGACGTCGACTCGACGCTGATCGGCCAGGAGGTGGTCGACCTGCTCGCGGACGCCGCCGGCGTCGGCGACGAGGTCGCGGCGATCACCGAGGCCGCGATGCGGGGCGAGGTCGACTTCGCCGGCAGCCTGGCGCGCCGCGTCGCGCTGCTCGAGGGCCTGCCGGTGTCGGCGCTCGCCGACGTGCGGCGCAGGATCACCGTGACCGCCGGCGTGCCGGAGCTCCTGTCGGCCGTGCACGGGGCGGGCGGCCTGGTCGGCGCGGTCTCCGGCGGCTTCGACCGCGTGCTCGC
>NZ_JAODBE010000179.1 GCF_025463795.1 Amnibacterium sp. | reverse complement strand
TTCGACGAGCAGAACAACATCGACTGGGCGCGGAAGCTCGAGCGCGCCGGCGTGCACGTCGTCTACGGCCTGGTGGGCCTGAAGACGCACTGCAAGCTGGCGCTCGTCGTCCGCCGTGAGGACGGGCGGCTGCGGAACTACTGCCACATCGGCACGGGCAACTACAACCCGAAGACCAGCCGCATCTACGAGGACCTCGGCCTGTTCACCGCCGACGACCAGGTCGCCTCCGACCTCACCCGCCTCTTCAATCAGCTGTCGGGCTACGCGATCGAGAAGAAGTTCCGCCGCCTGCTCGAGGAAGGCCTGCACGCTCGTCGCGAACGACTCGTAGGGATGGTGCACGAGCACGTCGTCCGCGGCGATCGCGGTGAAGAGGTCGGCGCGCTCGTTCGGCTCGCCGGGCATGAACGCGGGCGACGTCACCGGCACGGCGGTCGGGAAGCGGAGCGCCGGCCGGTCGAGGCGGCCGAGCTCGAAGAGCCCGGCGAGGTCGAGCGGCCCCGGCAGCCGGTACACCTCGTCCCGCGTGATCCCCAGCTCGGAGACGAGCAGGTCGAGGGTCGTGTCGTCCATGTCCTCGGTGATCTCGAGGCGGATGGGCGGCCCGAAGCGCCGGCGGAGCAGCTCCTTCTCGAGCGCCTGGATGAGGTTCTCGGTCTCGTCCTCCTCGACCTCCACGTCCTCGTTCCTGGTGAGCCGGAAGATGTGGTGCTCCAGCACCTCCATGCCGGGGAACAGGTCGTCGAGGTGATGGGCGATGAGGTCCTCGAGCAGCACGAACGACGCGGCGCCCATGACCGCGGACGTCTCGACGAGCCGCGGCAGCACCCCGGTGGGCACCTTGAGCCGCGCGAACTCCGTGCGGTCGCTGCGCGGGTTCCGCACGCGCACCGCGAGGTTGAGCGACAGTCCGCTGATGTAGGGGAACGGATGCGCCGGGTCGACCGCGAGCGGCATCAGCACCGGGAAGATCTGGGTGCTGAACACCTCGGCAAGCCGGGTGCGCTCCGCCTCCGAGAGATCGTCGACCGCGAGGATCCGGATCCCGGCCTGCTCCAGGGCCGGCCGCACCTTCGTGGTGAAGATCTCGGCGTGCTGGATCTGCATCACGTGCGCGGCGGCGTTGATGTCGCCGAGCACCTCCCGGGCCGCCGTGCCGACGTTGGTCGGCACGGCCAGCCCGGTGAGGATCCGTCGCTTCAGTCCGGCGACCCGGACCATGAAGAACTCGTCGAGGTTGTTGGCGAAGATCGCGAGGAAGTTGGTGCGTTCGAGCACCGGCAGGTTGTCGTCCTCGGCGAGGTCGAGCACCCGGCGGTTGAACGCGAGCCAGCTCAGCTCGCGGTCGAGGAACCGGTCCGATGGCAGGTCGTCGCCGTCGGCCGGCACCCACGGGGGGTCGAAGTCGTCGTCGAGGACGTCGGCGACCGCTCCGCTCTGCTCCACGACACCGTCCGCATCCATGTCGTCATCCTTCCACCGGCCGGGTTGCCGCGGGATGAACGACCGGCAGGCTGCGGATCAGACCGTGCGCGGCGCTGCCGTGCCCCGCACCGAGCGGAACCAGGCGTTGGAGGCGGGCAGCCAGCTGAGGATGATCGCGACGAGGGAGATCACGAAGGTGAGGAAGCCGCCGGCGAAGAAGGACAGCACGCCGAGCACCGTCATGACGATGCGGGCCCAGTTCGCGCCGCGGCGGAAGAAGAGGTCGATCACGATCACCGCGACGAGCAGGACCACGTTCAGCACGATGCTCGCGACGATGAGACCGGACACCGCCGCCGTCGAGACGCCGGCCTTCGCGGCGGCGGCGTTGCCGGCGTTCGTGGCGGCGCCGATGCCGACGATCGCCAGGATCAGGCCCACGACGGGGGCGATGAGGTAGAGCCAGAACGCGGCTTCGACCGTGCCCGGGCGGCGTCCGTCCGCAGTCGTGGTGGCGGTGCCGGTGGGGGAGACGGGGTTCGTCATGAGGTACTCCGATCAGGAAGGCGGCCGTACGTCGCCTGGTGGGTGCTTCGGAGCCTATGGAGTAACCGCTGGTCAGCGGCTGAATGTCGACTGAGGATCAGTGCGGGGAGCGGCTTGCCGATCCGCGGAACACCAGCACCGTTCCCGCGGCGGCCAGCAGCAGGCGGAGCAGGCCGAGCACGTAGGCGCCCTCGCTGAAGCCGATCAGCGCCAGCACGGTGAGCACCAGCAGCGCCCAGCGGGCCCAGGGCACCCGGCGTCGGGCGAGCCGGCCGAAGGCGACGAGCAGCACCGCCTGCGCCAGCTCGAAGGCGAGCACGATCCCGATCCCGATCCCGATGTAGAGACCGACGGTCGCCGGATCGACGCCGGATCGGCTGCGGGCGGTCGCGACGGCGGAGCCGATGTGGGTGAGCCCGAGCGCCACGAGGAGGACGTCCACGACGGCGGCGCCGGCGAACAGCAGGAACGCGAGGTCGAGTCGCCGATCGCGTGCGGACGCGAGGGGAGCGGTCACGAGCGGACGGTGGCGAGCCGCTCGCCCTCCTCCTCGTACACGTTGAATCGGTATCCGACGTTCCGCACCGTGCCGATGAGGCTCTCGAGGTCGCCGAGCTTGGCGCGAAGGCGCCGCACGTGCACGTCGACCGTGCGGGTGCCGCCGAAGTAGTCGTAGCCCCACACCTCGCTGAGCAGCTGCTCGCGGGTGAAGACGCGGCTCGGGTGGGTGGCGAAGAAGCGGAGCAGCTCGAACTCCTTGAAGGTGAGGTCGAGCGGCTTGCCGTGGACCTTCGCCGAGTAGCTCGCCTCGTCGATCACGACGCCGGAGGCCTGGATCTTCGAGGTGCCCTCGGCCTGCGCCATCCGGCCGATGACCAGGCGGATCCGCGCATCCACCTCGGCCGGTCCGGCCGCGTCGAGCACGACGTCGCTCACGCCCCAGTCGGCGCTGACGGCCGTCAGGCCGCCCTCGGTGAGGATGAGCAGGATCGGCACGTTCACGCCCGTGGTCGTGAGGATCTTGCAGAGCGACTTGGCGCTCGCCAGATCCGACCGTGCATCCACCAGGATCACGTCGCACGAGGGTGCCGTGATCAGCTGGGCCGGCTCCGCCGGGATGGTGCGCACCGAGTGGCTGAGCAGCGCGAGCGCGGGCAGCACATCACCATCGACCTGCGGGGTCAGGATCAGCAGCTGCGCCACGGAGGTGTCCTTCCAGGGACGGCGTGCCGCCATAGTAGGGCCAGGGCTCACCGCGGGGCGGATGCGGCGGGGCCGCAGCGGCGCGCGGCATGATGGCCGCATGACGATCACCCAGCCGAAGTGGTGGGCCGTCGCGGCCGTCTGGGCGGGCACCCTCGTGGCCGCCTGCGTGCTGGCCGCCACCGTGCAGGGGTCGTTCGTCTGGGCCGCACTCATGCTCGCCGCAGCGGTCGCCGTCGTGATCGGCATGGTGGTGCAGCTCGCGGTGGGGGAGCAGGACGGCTTCGTCGAGCGGCTCGTCGCGACCGCCTGCGGGTCGTTCGCGCTCGTGCTCGTCGTCGCGCTCGTGCGGCTCGTCGCGGGCGCCTGACCGCCTCCCGCGCGGCGGGTCGGTAGAATTCGAACCATGCAGCTGGCGATCGAGTTCTTCTATCTGGGGCTCCTCGGGCTCGCCTCGCTCGCGATCGCATTCATCGCGCTCGTCGTGCTGTACAACCTCTTCCGGGGTCAGCGCTGACCCGCGCGCACCTCCAGGCGGCCTCACGATGATCGACATCCCCACCGGCCTGCCCGCCGAGCTCGTGCCGCTGTCGTGGCTGCTCGGTGTGTGGGAGGGTTCCGGACTCATCGAGTACGAGGTGGGCGACGAGCTGCGCCGGCACGAGTTCGGCCAGCGCGTGAGCTTCAGCCACGACGGGCTGCCGTACCTCAACTACAGCTCCTACACATGGCTCTTCGGAGCGGGCCCCGGAACGCCCGACGTCCTCGGAGAGCCTCACGAGCCGCGCCCGTCGACGCCCCTCGTCACGGAGACGGGGTACTGGCGGCTGAGCCGCCCGCCGACCTCCGGGGACCCCGGGCCCGGCATGCTGCCGGGCGAGGGCCCGCGGCCGTTCAGCACCGCCACGAGCGTCGAGGCGCTGCGCAACGCGTCCGACGGCTTCGACCTCGAGGTCTCGGTCGTGCATCCGACCGGCGTCACCGAGCTCTACCTCGGCCGGGTGAAGGGGCCGAGGGTCGATCTCGCGACGGACGCGGTGCTGCGCACCGAGAGCGCGAAGGAGTACTCGGCGGCCACCCGCATCTACGGCCTGGTCGAGGGCGACCTGCTCTGGGCGTGGGACATCGCCGCGCTCGGCCAGGAGCTGAAGACGCACGCATCGGGTCGGCTGCGCCGCGTCGACTGACCTGCCGGCACCTGCGGCCAGGGGCGGATCCGGCCCGCTGGTGCGCAGCATCTGAGCGCCGCCCGGACGTTCCAGCGCTCTCCACAGCGCAGCGTCGTCCGCAGGGCGCTGGTGAGGCGCGCGGAGAGGCTCAGGCGCCTCGCGCGGCGGCCTCGAGACCGGCGATGTCGAGCTTCACCATCTGCAGCATCGCCGCAGTGACGCGACGGGCCACCGCTGGGTCGGGATCGCTCATCAGCTCCTCCAGCCGGCGGGGGATGATCTGCCACGAGAGCCCGAACCGGTCCGTCAGCCAGCCGCACTGCACCTCCTTGCCGCCGCCCTCGAGCAGCGCCGACCAGAACCCGTCGACCTCGTCCTGCGTCTCGCAGAGCACGTACAAGGAGACCTGGGAGTCGAACGGGAACTGCGGTCCGCCGTTCAGGAAGATGTACTGCTGCCCCATCAGCGTGAGGTCGACGATGAACGGCGTCCCGGCCGGCGTGTCGGGCACGCCGTCGGGAGCACGCGTCACCCGGTCGATGTGGGAATCGGGCAGGAGCCCGGTGTAGAGCTCCGCCGCCTCGACGGCCTGGTCGTCGAACCAGAGATGGGTCGCGAATCGCACCACGGGCATGCCGGCTCCTTCGCCATCCGCGTCCGGGCAGCGGGCGCCATCGCAGGCTAGCGCCGACCGAGGACCGGCTCCAGGGCTCGGCGGTTCCTCTCGCACCCGCGCGAAGCGGCCCCCAGGGCTGCATGCGGCGCAGGGGCGCGGTGCGGCGCTCCTACACTCGGGGACCGTGGACCTCGAGACGACGGATGCAGCGGAGGCGCCGGCGCACCTGAGCCCGCTGCTCGCCCTCCCCGGCGCGGTCGCGGCCGAGGGGCCGGACGCCGGCGTCGCGGGCCACTACGGCGAGCCGATCAAGGAGCAGCGAGCGCTCGCCGCCGGCGACGCCCTCGTCGACTGCTCGAACCGCGGCGTGATCCGCGTGACGGGACCCGACCGGCTGTCATGGCTCGACTCCATCACGAGTCAGCGCCTGCTGGGGCTGCCCGTGGGCGGCTCCGCGGAGACCCTGCTGCTTGACCCCTCCGGTCGCGTCGAGCACGCCGCCGCGGTCGTGGACGACGGCGAGAGCGCCTGGCTCCTCACGGAGGCCGCGGAGACCGCGTCGTTCGCCGCGTTCCTCGATCGGATGCGCTTCACGCTGCGGGTGGCCGTGGACGACGTCACCGACGACTGGGCGGTGCTCGCCGGACTCGGCGACGTCCCCCGGCTGCCCGGCGCAGGGCCGGTGTGGCGGGACCCGTGGACCGGCACCGCCGTCGGCGGGTTCACCCGTGCGGCGACCGATCCGCATCCGGGTTCCGAGTTCCCGCAGTGGCTCGCGCTCATCCCGCGCAGCCACCTCGACGACGTGGCCGCGGCCGCTCGGCGGGGCGAGCAGCGGGTGGCCGGCACGCTCGCCCTCGAGGCCCTGCGCATCGCGGCATGGCGGCCGCGGTTCGCCCGCGAGGTCGACGCCCGCACCATCCCGCACGAGCTCGACTGGCTGCGGAGCGCGGTGCACCTCGCGAAGGGGTGCTACCGAGGGCAGGAGACCGTCGCGAAGGTGCACAACCTCGGCCGCCCGCCACGGCGCCTCGTGCAGCTGGACCTCGACGGCTCCGAGGCCGTGCTGCCCGTGCCGGGCGACACCGTGCTCGACGGCGACCAGGAGGTCGGCTCGGTCACGAGCTCCGCGCTCCACCACGAGGAGGGCCCGATCGCGCTCGCCGTCGTGAAGCGCTCCGTGCCGGAGTCGGCGACGCTCCTCGTCCGCACCGCCGGCGCCGACGTCGCCGCCGCGCAGCGCATCATCGTGCCCGCTGACGCGGGCCCGGCCGTCGCGGTGCCGCGGTTGCCGCGCCTCGGTGCGGTCCGGCGCGGCTGAACCCCGTGGCCGGCGAGAGCCCGGCGGCGCCGCTCGCCCGGCTGCTGAGTCCGCAGGCGGCCTTGGCCCGGGGCGTGGCCGCGGTGCCCGCCGCCGTGCAGCTGTCCGTCGCCGCGACCGCCGCCTACTGCATCTCGCACTTCGCGCTCGGCCATCCGGTCCCGCTGCTCGCGATCACGATCACGCTGAGCAGCCTCGGCTTCGTCCGCGACGCCCGCCCGCGCCGGGTGCTCGAGACCGCGCTGGGCCTCGCGATCGGGGTCGCGCTCGCCGAGGTGCTGCTGCTCGTCGTCGGCCGGGGCGTCTGGCAGATCGCGGTCGCCCTCTTCCTCACGCTCCTCGTGGCGCGCCTCGCCAACGCCTCGCCGGCGGTCGCGGTCGCGGCGACCGCGCAGTCGGCGATCGTGCTGCTGCTCACGCTGCCGACCGGCGGCGCCTTCGCCCGGAGCATCGACGGCTTCGTCGGCGGCGGCGTCGCCCTGGTGGCGACGGCACTGCTGCCCCGGGATCCGCGCAGGGCGGCGCTGCGGGACGCC
>NZ_JAODBE010000139.1 GCF_025463795.1 Amnibacterium sp. | reverse complement strand
CGCGGGCGGCCTGCTCGCGGTCGCCCTGCTGGCGCTCGGGCTGCTCGCCGCGGGCCGCTCCGTCCGTCGGCCGGTCCGCGTCGCGGCGGCCGGTGCGGGCCTGCTCGCGCTCGTGGTCGGCCTCGGTGTCCTCGCGGGAGTGGCGGTCGGACGCTCCGTCGCTCCGCCGCCCGACTGGGAGATCGCGGGCTGCGACGTCGGCCAGGGGGATGCGTTCGTCCTGAACGGAGGGGAAGGGCACTTCGCCCTCGTGGACACCGGACGGCAGGGGCCACCGATCCGCGCCTGCCTCGACCGGCTCGGCGTGCGTCGCATCGATCTGCTCGTGCTCACCCACTGGGACGCCGACCACGTGGGGGCGAGCCGGTCGATCGCCGACCGAGTGGGCACCGCGTTCGTGGGACCGAGCGACGGTGCAGCCGCGGACTCCCTCCGCGCCTCGATCGCCGCGGCCGGTGCGCACGTGCTGCAGGTGCATCGGGGTGAGCATGCGCAGGTGGGACGGCTGCGCCTCGACGTGCTCTGGCCCGAGGACCCGCTGGACGACATCCAGCCAGGCAACCCGGCGAGCATCACGCTGCTGGTCGCGGGCCGCATCCGGTCCCTGTTCACCGGCGATCTCGGCGAGGACGCCCAGAACGCGCTCCTCGCGGCGGGTCCGCTGCCGCACGTCGACCTCGTGAAGGTCGCGCATCACGGATCCGCCGACCAGAGCCCGGCCTTCTACGCCGCCTCCGGCGCCGCGGCCGGCCTCATGGGCGTCGGCGCGCACAACGACTACCACCACCCGACCGCCCGGCTCCTGCGGATCCTGCGCGCGGACCGCATCGCTCCCTTCCGAACCGATCAGGAGGGGCTGCTGCTCGTTGCGCCCGCCGCCGACGGAGGCCTGACCGTGTGGACCGAGCACCCGGTGACCCCCGCGGTGTGGGCGCCCGCCCCGTAGCTCGGGCCGTGTCCCCGGCACCCTGGATACTGGAGGCATCATGGCTGCCCGTGCCGCCGCGCCCGCGAGATCGGGTGCCGCCAAGATCCCCACGTTGGGCTGGGACGAGGCCAGGCCGGCGCCGGTGGTGCTCGTCTCGGGGCCGGAGGAGCTGCTCGCCGAGCGCGCGACCCGGTCGATCCGCGCCGCGCTCGTCGCCGCCGACCCGAGCGTCGAGGTCAGCGATCTGGACGCGGCCGTCGCGTCGCCCGGGGATCTCACGACGCTCGCGAGCCCGTCGCTGTTCGGCGAGCCCCGTCTCATCCGAGTCACCGGCGTGGAGCGGCTCTCCGAGGGCTTCCTCACCGAGGCGCTGCGATACCTGGAGCACCCCGCCGACGACACGACCGTCGTGCTGCGGCACGCCGGGGGAGCGCGCGGCAAGAAGCTGATCGACGCGGTCCGCGGTGGCCTGGGCGGCGGCATCGAGATCGCGTGCGCCGAACTGAAGCGCGACGCCGACCGGTCCTCGTTCGCGGCCGCCGAGTTCCGGGCGGCCGGCAAGCGCATCGCCCCCGGCGCGCTGCGGGTGCTCGTGTCCGCGTTCCAGGAGGACCTCGCAGAGCTCGCCTCGGCCTGCCAGCAGCTCATCGCCGACACCCGCGGCGACATCTCCGAGTCGACGGTCGAGACCTACTACGCCGGCCGCGTCGAGACCAACGCGTTCGCCGTCGCCGACGCTGCGATCGCCGGGCGCAGGGGCGATGCCCTCGTCCTGCTCCGGCACGCCATAGCCACAGGCGCCGACCCGGTGCCCATCGTCGCGGCGATCGCGATGAAGCTGCGGACGATGGCCCGGGTCTTCGACGCGCGCGGAGGCGGGCCGCAGGTCGCGGCCGAGCTCGGGCTCGCGCCCTGGCAGGTCGACCGCGCCAGGCGCGACGCCCAGGGCTGGCAGGCGGACGGGCTCGGCCGGGCCATGGTGATGATCGCCGAGACCGACGAGCGGGTGAAGGGCGCGGCGCGCGACCCGGAGTTCGCGGTCGAGCGGCTGGTCGCATTCGTCGCGACCCGTGGCGAAGGCTGACTCGACGTCGGCGCTGACGAGCGATCTGCCGCAGCCGACGGGCCACGTCCGGCACCGAGGAACGTCATCGGCGGCCCGTCGCACCCGAACAGGCCCGTTCATCGGCCGCATCCGGGCATCCCGACTCGGACCGACAACGCCCTGACGTGCAGGGGCGCCGGCAACTATCGCGAGCCGACCTCCGAAATGGGAGGATCAGTCAGCGTCGTCTTCGACGCGTGTACGCGTCGAAGATCGATCAGCCCAGCTGGCCGACGTGCTTCGCGATGGCCGACTTGCGGTTCGCGGCCTGGTTCTGGTGGATGACGCCCTTGGAGGCGGCCTTGTCGAGCTTCTTGCTGGCGTAGGCGAGGGCGCTGGCGGCCTTGTCCTTGTCGCCGGCGGTGATCGCGGTGCGAACGGCGCGGATGGCCGTCTTGAGCTCGCTCTTCACGGCCTTGTTGCGGTCGTGGGCCTTCTTGTTGGTGCCGATGCGCTTGAGCTGCGACTTGATGTTCGCCACGTGCGGATTCCTCTTTCGGAAGACGATGTCGGGAGGGCGGACTGTCCGCCGTCGTCGGGCCGGGCCGCGCGGTCTCGCGGGCGCCCGAAAGCCGTCCGACAGCGTATCAGGTCGAGCCCGGTGCCCTGCCGCCCGTCTCGAGCGGACGGGCAGGGTTGAATGCAGCGGTGCCGACATTCTCCCGCACCGCGTTCGACGTCCCCGGGTCGGGCATCCGCCGCATCCATGAGATCGCGCTGCGGATGCCGGGCGTGCTCGCCCTCGCCGTGGGAGAACCGGACCAGCCGGTCGCCCCGCACGTGCTCGAGGCCGCCAGCCGGGCGTGGCTGGCGGACGACACCGCCTACACCGCGAACGCGGGCATCGCCCCGCTGCGGGAGGCGATCGCGGCGAAGCTGCGCCGGGTCAACGGCATCCCGGTCGACGCCGACAACGTCTGGGTCACCCCGGGCGCCACGGAGGCGCTCTTCCTGGCGCTGTCGCTCGTGCTCGAGCCGGGCGACGAGGTGCTGGTGCCGGACCCCGGCTACACGACCTTCACCATGGCACCCCGGATGCTCTCGGCGGTCCCCGTGCCCTACCGGCTGGACCCGGACCGGGGGTTCCTGCCCGACGTCGCCGCGCTCGACGCCCAGGTGACGAGCCGCACCAGGGCGATCATCGTCAACTCGCCGTCGAACCCGCTCGGTGTGGTGTTCCCCGAGCCGGTGCTTCGGCAGCTGCTCGCGTTCGCGTCCCGGCACGACCTCTGGCTGATCAGCGATGAGGTGTACGAGGCCTTCGCCTGGGCCGTGCCGCACGTGAGCCCAGCCGCCTTCGACGAGGAGGACCGGGTGCTGACCGTGCACTCGTTCTCGAAGACGTACGCCCTCACGGGCGCCCGCGTCGGCAGCCTGGTCGTGCCGCTCGGGCTCGACCAGGTGCTGCGCACCTACCAGGAGGCCATCGTCTCCTGCGTGAACACGCCCGCCCAGCACGCGGCGCTCGCCGCGATCTCCGGGCCGCAGGACGCCGTCGCGGCGGCGGGGGAGCACTACCGCGGCAACCTGACGGCGGCCGCGGCACTGCTCGACGGGCTCGGCATCCGCTACCTGGAGCCCGGCGGGGCGTTCTACCTCTGGATCGACGTGTCGCACGCGAGTGGGGGCGACGTCGCCCACTGGGCGGAGCAGTTCCTGCTCGAGCAGCGGGTGTCGGTGGCGCCCGGCAGCGCGTTCGGGGCCGCGGGCGAGGGCTGGATCCGGGTCTGCGCGGCGGCGTCGCGCGAGACCCTGCTCGCCGGACTCGCGAGGCTCCCGCGTCCCGACGGGCCCGAGCCGGCCGTGGCGGCGGCGCTGACCGCGGGCGCCTGAGGCGTCAGGGCTCGGCGCGCCGGTCGATGACCGCGTCGGCGCGGTCCTCGAGGGCGTGGCGGATGCGGCGCAGGTAGCGCTCCGGCATCGGGGGCAGGGCGTCGCGGGGGAACCAGGCCACCTCGGTCGACTCGTCGTCGCCGACCGCGGCCTCGCCCGAGACGTACCGAAGCCGGTAGGTCAGGTCCGTGTAGCGGGTCCGATCGCCGTTCGGGTACTCGTACTCCTGCGTGACGGAGACCGCGGCGAGGCGTTCGACGACCGCGACGACGGAGGCCTCCTCGAGCACCTCGCGTTCGGCCGCGTCCGCGGTGTGCTCGCCGGGCTCGACGATGCCGGCCACCGGCGACCAGTCGCCGGAGTCCGCGCGGCGCACGAGCAGCAGCCGATCGCCGTCGGCGACGACCGCCGTCGTGCCGACGAGCCAGAGGGGCTCGTGCCCGACGCGCTCGCGCAGTCGCAGGACGAAGTCGGGGGTGGGCACCGGCCGACCCTACCCAGGCGCGGAGCGTGCACCGGGGAGCCGCCCCTGCCTGTGCGACACTGTTGCCGCCATGCCACCCCGCGCGCTGCAGCCCCTCGAGCCCGCCGCGACGCCGCCCGAGTCGATCCGCAACTTCTGCATCATCGCGCACATCGACCACGGCAAGTCGACGCTGGCCGACCGCATGCTCGGGATCACGGGGATCGTCTCGGACCGGGACGCCAGGGCGCAGTACCTCGACCGGATGGACATCGAGCGTGAGCGCGGCATCACGATCAAGAGCCAGGCCGTGCGCATGCCGTGGGCGGTCGACGGGGCCACCTACGCGTTGAACATGATCGACACGCCGGGCCACGTCGACTTCACCTACGAGGTCTCGCGATCCCTCGCGGCGTGCGAGGGCGCGATCCTGCTCGTCGACGCGGCGCAGGGCATCGAGGCGCAGACACTCGCGAACCTGTACCTGGCCCTCGAGAACGATCTCGAGATCATCCCGGTGCTGAACAAGATCGATCTGCCGGCCGCCGAACCGGAGAAGTACGCCGAGGAGCTCGCGAACCTCATCGGCGGCGACCCCGACGAGGTGCTTCGCGTCTCCGGCAAGACCGGCATGGGGGTGGAGGCGCTGCTCGACCGGGTGGTCGAGCGCATCCCCCATCCGGTCGGCGACCCGGACGCGCCCGCCCGCGCCGCGATCTTCGACTCGGTCTACGACGCGTACCGGGGCGTGATCACCTACGTGCGGATGGTCGACGGGCGGCTCGCGGGCCGCGAGCGCATCCAGATGATGTCCACCCGCGCGACCCACGACCTCCTCGAGATCGGCGTCTCGGCCCCCGAGCCGACCCCCACCGGTGGACTCGGCGTGGGGGAGGTCGGCTACCTCATCACCGGCGTGAAGGACGTGCGCCAGTCGAAGGTCGGCGACACGGTGACGAACGCCCGCAAGCCCGCCGCCGAGGCGCTCGCGGGCTACACCGAACCGAAGCCGATGGTGTACTCCGGGCTGTACCCGATCGACGGCGCGGACTACCCCGACCTCCGCGATGCGCTCGACAAGCTGAAGCTGTCCGACGCCGCCCTCGTCTACGAGCCGGAGACGTCGGTCGCACTCGGCTTCGGCTTCCGGTGCGGCTTCCTGGGCCTGCTCCACCTCGAGATCGTCACCGAGCGGATCGAGCGCGAGTTCGGCCTCGACCTCATCGCGACCGCGCCGAGCGTCGTGTACGAGGTGCAGACGGACGACGGCAAGACGGTCACGGTGACGAACCCCAGCGAGTTCCCGATCGGCAAGGTGGCCGAGGTGCGGGAGCCGATGGTGAAGGCCGCTATCCTCACGCCGAAGGACTACGTCGGCACCGTCATGGAGCTCTGCCAGACCCGGCGCGGCGGCCTGCTCGGCATGGACTACCTCAGCGAGGACCGGGTCGAGCTGCGGTACTCGATGCCGCTCGGCGAGATCGTCTTCGACTTCTTCGACCAGCTGAAGAGCCGGACCCAGGGCTACGCGTCGCTGGACTACGAGCCGATGGGGGAGCAGGCCGCGGATCTCGTGAAGGTCGACATCCTGCTCCAGGGCGACCGGGTGGACGCGTTCAGCGCGATCGTGCACCGCGACAAGGCCTACTCGTACGGGGTGCTGATGACGGAGCGGCTGAAGAAGCTCATCCCTCGGCAGCAGTTCGAGGTGCCCGTGCAGGCGGCGATCGGCGCCCGCATCATCGCGCGGGAGTCCATCCGGGCGATGCGGAAGGACGTGCTCGCCAAGTGCTACGGCGGTGACATCACCCGCAAGCGCAAGCTGCTCGAGAAGCAGAAGGAGGGCAAGAAGCGGATGAAGATGGTCGGCCGGGTCGAGGTGCCCCAGGAGGCCTTCATCGCCGCGTTGTCCGGGGACACGGAGACGGCGAAGCGATGACGGGCCCGCGACGGCGCACCGCGGTGCACGCTCCGGATGCGGGACTGAACTACACGGCGATCGGTGCCACGGCGAGCCCCGAGATCGTGGCGTTCCCGCCGCCCGGCTTCACGGCCGTCGAGTGCCGGCACCGGGTCGGCAGCGGTGCGCGACGGTTCGACCTCGCCGGCAGGGCGCTGATGACCTGGGGCGCCCTGCGCGCCGCCGGGTTCGACGTCGAGGACATCCGGGCCGAGGCCAGATCGGTGTCCCCCAGGGGGACGGGGCCGCTGTTCCTCGAGGACGGCACGCCCTGGATCACGCCCGGCATGACGGCGACGATCACCGGCTCGGGCGCCGACGAGGGCTGCGGGCCGGTCAAGGTGCTCAGCGTCATCGACGAGCCGGGGCGGATCGGATACATCTACGGCTCACGCCCGGGGCACGCGTCGTGCGAGGAGCGCCTGCTGCTGCTCGAGCACGCGGAGGACGACGCCGTCTGGCTCGTCGTGCGCTCCATCCGGCAGGGGACGTCCCGAGGCTGGGGCATCGGTGCGAGGGCGGTCGAGACCCGGCAGAGGCGGCTCGACGAACGCCTGGTGAAGGCCCTGCATCCCTCGAACGCCGCCTGACCGACGCGCGACGCCCGCGATCGCGCCGTTCCGGAGAAATGGGACGACACGCCGCGAAACGTCGCATCCGGACGGCGTGTCGGCCGGGAACTCCGGAACGGCGCGATGTCAGCGCTCCAGCCGGGCGAGGGCGGCGAGCAGGTCGGGCAGGCCCGCCTCGAGGTCGGGCAGGACCAGCGCGGCTCCCGCATCCTGGAGCGCCTGCTCGCCGAACGCCCCGGTCGCGACCGCGACGAAGGGGATGCCCGCCGAGGCGGCCGCCTCCCCGTCGCTCGGGGTGTCGCCGATGACCACGAGCGCGGCGTCCGGCACCTCGGTGCGGGCGCGGCGGGCGAGGTCGGCGCGCACCGGCGTCGCCTCCCCGCTGAACCAGAGCGCCTCGTCGAAGCGGGCCGGATCGAGGCCGGCACTCGTGAACTTGGCGCGGATCCGGGCGGGCGAGTTGCCGGTGAGCAGGCCGTTCCGCCAGCCCGCGGCGGCGACCGCCGAGACCGCCTCGGTCACGCCGGGCGCCGTCCGGCGCGCCGCCTCGCCGGTGTACGCGACCACCGACAGGGCGTCGAGGCGCTCGCGGACCGCCGGCAGCAGGTCCGGGCCGAATCCCAGGTCGGCGAGCCGCTCGGTGATGATCTGCGCGTCCGTCTTGCCGTGCTCGTTCGGGCGGCGCCCCGACGGCTCGACGCCGGTCACCTCGGCGATCGCCCGGTCGTACAGCCGGCCCGCCACCGACGAGTTCAGCAGCAGCGTGCCATCGACGTCCCACAAGACCGCGTTCACGCCGTCGAGGCTCGCAGCCCGCGCACCGGATCGCGAAATCCGCGTCAGGATTGAGCGTCATGCCGTCCGCACTTCCGATCGCCGACCCCGCGCCCGACGACGGCCTGCTGCCGGCCTCGGTCGTGGCGGGAGCCGAGGAGCGGCGGCTCGGCGTCTACCTGCACGTGCCCTTCTGCCGGGTGCGCTGCGGGTACTGCGACTTCAACACGTACACGGGCGACGAGCTGCGCGGGGCGAAGCGCACGGACTTCGCGGGGCAGGCGATCGCCGAGGTGCACCTCGCGGACCGCGTGCTCGCATCGGCGGGGCTGCCCCGCCGCCCCGCCTCCACCGTGTTCTTCGGCGGCGGCACGCCCACGATGCTGCCGGTCTCCGACCTCGCCGCGATGCTCGCAGCCGTGCGTGACACCGTCGGCATCGCCGCCGGCGCCGAGGTCACCACGGAGGCGAACCCCGACTCGGTCGATGCGGCGGATCTGGCGGCGCTCGCGGGCGCGGGATTCACCCGCGTCTCCTTCGGCATGCAGTCCGCGGTGCCGCACGTGCTCGCCACCCTCGACCGCACCCACGATCCGGCGCGGATCCCGCTCGTCGTCCGCTGGGCGCGGGAGGCAGGCCTGCAGGTCAGCCTCGACCTGATCTACGGCACGCCGGGGGAGAGCCTCGCGGACTGGCGGACGAGCCTCGAGGCGGCGATCGCCGAGCGGCCCGACCACGTCTCCGCGTACGCGCTGATCGTCGAGGACGGCACCGCCCTCGCACGCCGCATCCGCTCCGGTGCCCTGCCCGCTCCGGACGACGACCTGCAGGCCGAGCAGTACGACCTCGCCGACGAGCTCCTCGAGGCGGCCGGGTACCGCTGGTACGAGGTGAGCAACTGGGCGACCTCTGCGGACCACCGCTCGCGCCACAACCTCGCCTACTGGACCGGCGAGGACTGGTGGGGGATCGGACCCGGAGCCCACAGCCACGTCGGCGGCGTGCGCTGGTGGAACGTCAAGCATCCGGCGGCGTACGGCTCCCGCATCGCCGCCGGCCTCTCGCCGGCCGCCGGACGAGAGGTTCTCGACGAGGAGTCGCGCGCCCTGGAGCGGGTGCTGCTCGAGTCGCGGCTCGCCGACGGGATGCCGGTCTCGCGCCTGGGCTCGTCCGGTCGCGGTGAGGTGGCCGGGCTGATCGCCGACGGCCTCATCGACGGGAGGGCGGCGCTCGCCGGCCGCGTGGTGCTCACGCGGCCGGGGCGCCTGCTGGCGGACGCCGTCGTCCGCCGCCTCACGCCGGCCTGACGGTCGGCGTCCCTGCTACTTGATGAACTGGATCGAGAGCGGGTACTTGTACATCTCGCCCTTGTTCGCGGCGATGGCGGCGATGATCGAGAAGATCACCGTGACGACCCAGATGGCGATCGAGATCAGCCACTGGACGACCAGCCAGAGGCCGAACGTCACGATGCCCAGGATGATGCCGAGCACGATGTTGGCGAGCTGCGCGATCGCCATGGTGATCTGGAAGTTCAGCGCCGTGCGGGAGTGCTCCCGCACGAACGTGCTGCGGTCCTTCAGCACCAGGTAGCCGATCAGCGGCGAGATGAAGCCGATGAGGATGCCGCCGACATGGATGAGGGTGGCCCAGAGCCGCTCGTCGCTCTGGCTGAGCGGCTGCGGCGCGATGGTGGCCGGGGGGACGTCTTGTGTCATTTCGGGCACTCCTTGGTCGGGATGGGAAGGGTCATTTCACGAGGTCGAGCCGGAGGGGGTAGTGGAACCCGCCGCCGCGGCGCGTCCGCACGGCGGCGAGGATCGACACCACGAGGTCGAAGAACGCGACCAGCGTCTGGATCATCAGGAAGACGGTGAAGAAGCCGACCGCGAGCGAGTGGAGCCCCCGCGCCGAGAGCAGCAGCGCGACGGCGAGCGCCACGCCCTGGAGCAGCAGCATCGCCGCGACCCAGGTGATCTGGAAGTTCAGCGCCTCGCGGGCCTCCTCCCGGCGCCACCCGGGCCCGGAGCGGGACGCGAGGAACAGGACGAGGGACGGCACGAGGGCGAGCAGCGGCACGAGGTTCGCCGCCAGGCCGACGACCGCCAGGATCCCGCCGATGAGGTGCACCGCGAACGCCGGGGTGACATCACCCGCCGCGGGGGGTCTGGAAGGGAGCGCGACCCCGTATGCCGGCCGTGCACCGCCGTCTCGGTCGGTCATCGTGAGAGGTTCGCACCCCTTCCGGTCCTCGTCGGCCCGTTGCGCGACCTGATGGGCGCGCCGAACCGCCTCGTTGTCGGTTCTCGCACAGGATATCAACAGGTCGATGTGGAAGGCCAGCATTCCCGTCGGCGGCGCGCCCTGCGTTTCCGGCACCCTGGGCGGTAGGATTAGCAGTCGGACGAGTCGAGTGCCAGCAGCGTGAGGAGGCGGGATGGTCTCGGAACGTGGGCTCGAGGTGCTCCGCGTCATCGTGCAGGACTACGTGGAGTCGCGGGAGCCCGTCGGTTCCAAGTCCATCGTCGACCGCTACGGCTTCGGGGTGTCCGCAGCCACCATCCGCAACGACATGGCCGCCCTCGAGGAGGACGGCCTCATCGCGGCGCCGCACACGTCGTCGGGCCGCATCCCGACCGACAAGGGCTACCGGATGTTCGTCGACCACCTCGCCGAGATCCGCCCGATGACGCCCGCGCAGCGGCACGCCATCCAGACGTTCCTCGGAGAGGGCGCGGACCTCGACGACGTGCTCGGCCGCACGGTGCGGATGCTCTCGCAGCTGACGAACCAGGTCGCGCTCGTGCAGGTGCCGATGCTGCCGCGCTCGCGGGTGCGGCACGTCGAGCTGGTCACCCTGTCGTCGACGCGCCTGCTGGTGGTGCTGATCACCGACAACGGGCACGTCGACCAGCGCACCGTCGAGGTGCCGCACGAGGCCGCACCGCACGAGGCCGCGCCGCTGGACGACGAGTCGCTCGCGGACCTGCGAGCCCGGCTCAACACCCTGCTCGTCGGCAAGCTGCTCGCGGAGACGCCGCCCCTGCTCGCCGACCTGGGCGAGACGGTGCCGGTGGGGAGCCGGGCCGTGCTGGAGCGGGTCACCGACGTGATCGGCGCGCAGGTCGACGACCGGCGCCAGGACCGCCTGGTGATGGCGGGCGCCGCGAACCTCGCGCGCACCGAGAAGGACTTCCCCGGCAGCATCCTGCCGGTGCTCGAAGCGATCGAGGAGCAGGTGGTGCTGCTGCGCCTGTTCAGCGAGATGGAGCTCGACAGCCGCGGCGTCTCCGTGTCGATCGGTCGCGAGAACGCGTCCCTCGGGCTCGGTGAGGCGTCGATCCTCGCGGGCGGGTACCGATCGCCCGCCGGCGCTCTCGGGCACATCGGGGTGCTCGGGCCGACGAGAATGGACTACTCCGGCAACATCGCCGCCGTCCGCGCCGTCGCCCGGTACCTCTCGAAGCTCCTCGGGGACGACTGACCACGTCCGGTCGCGGACCGGACACGAACGACCACCGCTCGCCGCGGCATCGGAAGGGCCACTGTGGCTGACCACTACGAAGTACTGGGTGTCGCGCGCGACGCCTCGGCCGAGGAGATCAAGCGCGCCTACCGCCGCCTGGCCCGGCAGCTGCACCCCGACGTCAACCCGGGTCCCGACGCTTCGGAGCGCTTCAAGGACGTGACCCACGCGTACGACGTGCTCTCGGATCCGCGTCAGCGCCAGGAGTACGACATGGGGGGCCAGGGTGGCCAGGCCGGCGGCTTCGGGTTCGGCGACATCTTCGAGACGTTCTTCGGTCAGGGCGGCCGTACCGGCCCGAAGTCGCGGCAGGAGCGCGGGCAGGACGCGCTGCTGCGCGTCGAGGTCGACCTCGAGGACGTCGTCTTCGGCACCCACCGGGACCTCGAGATCGACACGGCCGTCCTCTGCGACGTGTGCGGCGGAGCCTGCACCCAGCCCGGCACGACGCTCGCGACCTGCGACATCTGCCACGGCACCGGGCAGATCCAGCGCGCCGTGCGCTCGCTGCTCGGTAACGTCATGACCTCCACCCCGTGCACGGTCTGCCGCGGGTTCGGCACCGTCATCCCGCATCCCTGCGTCAACTGCGCCGGGCAGGGGCGCGTGCGCGCCCGCACCACGATCCCGGTCGACATCCCCGCCGGTGTCGAGACGGGACTCCGGCTGCAGCTCGCCGGCATGGGCGAGGTCGGTCCGGCGGGCGGACCGAACGGCGACCTCTACCTCGAGGTCAAGGTGCGCCACCACGAGACCTTCAGCCGGGCGGGCGACGACCTGCTGGCGACGCTCGAGGTGCAGATGTCGGACGCGATCCTCGGGACCACCGCGACGCTCGAGTCGCTCGACGGCCCCGTCGACGTCGAGATCCGCCCCGGCGTGCAGAGCGCCGAGGTGCTCACGATCCCGGCGCGCGGCATCACCCGGCTGCGCGGCTCGGGTCGGGGCGACCTCCGCATCGGCATCCAGGTGGTCACGCCCACGAAGCTCGACGGCAAGGAGCGGGACCTGATCCGGCAGTTCGCCGGGCACCGCAAGCCGAAGGCGCCGCAGTTCGCGCATTTCCAGCAGGGGCTCTTCACCAAGCTGCGCGACCGGTTCCTCGGCGTCTGAGCCGCCGGTGGCCCACTTCTACCTCAGCGATCAGGTGACCGGCGCCGAGGTCGGCGACCGCCTGGTGCTCGCGGGCGACGAGGGGCGCCACGCGGCCCTCGTTGCGCGGATGCGTGCCGGTGAACGGACCACGGTGGGCGACGGCTCGGGGCGCGTCGCCAGCGCCGTGGCGACCGTCGTCTCGAAGGACACCGTCGAGCTCGAGGTCGTGGACCTCGTCGAGACGGCTGAGCCGCGTCCCCGGATCACCCTCGTGCAGGCGCTCGCGAAGGGCGGTCGCGACGAGCTCGCGGTGCAGGCCGCGACCGAGCTCGGGGTCGCCGCCGTCGCGCCCTGGCAGGCGGCCCGGAGCGTCACGCGCTGGGAGGGACGCAAGGCCGAGACGGGATCCGCCCGCTGGGCGGGCATCGTCCGTGAGGCGAGCAAGCAGGCGATGCGCCCCTGGGCGGCGGCGGGGCTGCCGCTCATGTCGACGGCCGAGGTCGTCGCGCTCGCGGCGCGGGTTCCGATGGTGGTCCTCGATCCGGACGCGGACCTGCGGCTCGTCGACGCGGTGCCGACGGCCACCGAGGAGCTGGTGCTCGTGGTCGGCCCGGAGGGCGGCATCGCACCGGAGGAGCTCGAGCGGCTGACCGCGGCGGGCGCGACGGCCGCACGCATGGGCCCCACCGTGCTGCGCACCTCGACAGCGGGCCCCGCGGCCCTGGCGGCCCTCGCGATCGTGCTGGACCTGTGGCCCTGACGGGTCTCGCCCCCTTCCGTGACTTGCCGCTTTCGCACCCTTCGCGGGCGCTGAAGGGTGCAGAAGTGGCAACCCACGCGGAAGGTGGCGTCGGTCAACGGGAGGCGAGGGCGGCGCGGACCCGGGCGACGGTCTCCGCGGGTCGGTCGCGCAGGTCCTCCACCGTCACGCGGACTACCCGGTAGCCGGCGTCCTGCATGCGCTCGTAGCGCAGGACGTCCTTGCGCCACTGGCGCTTGTCGATCCGGTGGTAGTCGCCCTCGTACTCGACGACGACCCGCCGGCTCCGGAACACCAGATCGCCTTCCCCGAGGAACCGGCCCGACGCGTCCGTCACGGCCGCGTTGATCTCGGGCTCGGGAAGGCCGGCATCGACGAGGAGCAGCCGGAGCAGCGTCTCGCCGGGGGAGCGCGACCCCGGCCGCAGAGCCGGAGCCGCCGTGTGCAGCCGACGAGTGAACGGTCGGTCCTGATCCGACGCCGCGTCCAGCAACCTGGCCCGCATCTCGTCCACGCGCGGGCGTCCACGCGCGAGCAGGCTCTCGCCGGCCACGATCAGCTCGCGCGGGTGGAGCAGGGTGGCGAGCTGGCACCAGGTCTCGACCGGATCGGCCAGACGGAACCCCTCCCGCGACACGACGAGCCGGGGCCGGCGCACGAGATGGTGGCCGATGACGCCTCGATCCCGCGGGGCGCGAGCGGGACGGACGACGGACACGTCGAGCGTGCCTCGCGTCTCGAGCTCGAGGGGCAGCCACATCCCGTGCAGCACCGCAGCGGTGACGTGGCTGAAGAACTCGCCGTCCGCCATCTTCGGTCGATAGGCCGAGCAGCGACCGCGCGTGTCCTCGGGCGCGATGGTCGTGCGCACCCCGGCGAACGGGCGGGTCAGGTCCATCCTCGCGAGCCGCTTCCTGCCGATGCCGGCCGCCTGCGCCTCGGCGATCGAGAAGGGTGTGGCCTCGAGGGTGGGCGGCAGGGGCGTGAGCGGCGTGGGCATGCCGGCAGGGTGATCGGGAGCCGCCGTCGTCGTGGTCGCCAGCGTCGGCGACACGCTCCTCGGCCGTGGATCCGCGCCTGGGGAGGAGCGCGTCGTGCGTGATCGTGCACCTGTCGACACGCCCACGCTCGCCGCCCAGGAGTGACGTGCCGCTTTCGCACCCTTCGAGGCGCCTGAAGGGAGCGAAAGCGGCAAGCCACGGAGGGGAGAGGCATCCACCCCGGCCCGAGCCGTGCCGCCGGTAGAATGGGACGCCATGACTGAGCGCGCGAGCACCGAACCCTCGGTCTTCACGCGCATCCTGCGTGGGGAGATCCCGGGGGAGATCCTGCTGCAGACCGACGACGTCTTCGTTCTCAAGGACATCGCTCCGAAGGCGCCGGTGCACCTGCTCGTCATCACGAAGACGGACCGCTACCGGGACGTCACAGAGCTCGCCGCAGGGGATCCGCGGCTCCTCGCGAACATGGTGGAGGTCGCGAGGACCGCCGCCGCACAGGCCGGGCAGGAGTCGTTCCGCCTCATCTTCAACACCGGGCTGGCCGCGGGGCAGACCGTCTTCCACGTCCACGCGCATGTGCTCGCCGGAGGCGACGGGTCGCTGGACGAGGACTCGATGACCGCCGGGATGCCCGGCGAGGGAAGGGACGCGTGACGGACGCCGACGAGGGTTACCGCACGACCGGGCGCCGCAGCGCGAGCGCCGTCGCCCGCCGGTACCCGGCCGCGGGCGCGGAGACGCGCACGATGGAGGTCGACGGGATCGCCATGGTCCGCCTCCTCGGCCCTCAGGATCGGCTCCTCAGCCAGATCGAGAAGCAGTTCCCGCTCATCGAGGTGCTCGTCCGCGGCAACGAGATCACGCTGGTCGGCGAGCCGGCGCAGGTGCAGGCCGCGGAGCGCCTGATCCAGGAGCTCCTGCAGATGGTCCGGAACGGCCAGGAGCTCGGGCCCGTCGACGTGAGCTCGAGCGCGCACATCCTCGCCGACGACCAGAGCTCGTCGCCCGCCGAGCTGCTGGGCCAGGCGATCCTCACGGCGCGCGGCAAGAGCATCCGTGCGAAGACCCTCGGTCAGCGGTCGTACGTCGAGGCGATCGACGTCAACACCATCACGTTCGGCATCGGGCCCGCCGGAACCGGCAAGACCTACCTGGCGATGGCGAAGGCCGTGCAGGCGCTCCAGCGCAAGGAGGTCAACCGGATCATCCTCACGCGGCCCGCAGTCGAGGCCGGGGAGCGGCTGGGCTACCTGCCGGGCACGCTCACCGACAAGATCGACCCGTACCTCCGCCCGCTCTACGACGCGCTCAACGAGATGATGGATCCGGAGCTCGTCCCGAAGCTGATGGCGTCGTCGACGATCGAGGTCGCACCGCTCGCCTACATGCGCGGCCGCACGCTGAACGACTCCTTCGTCGTGCTCGACGAGGCGCAGAACACCACGCCCGAGCAGATGAAGATGTTCCTCACCCGTCTCGGCTTCGGCTCGAGGATGGTCGTGACCGGCGACATCACGCAGATCGACCTGCCCAACGGCGTCTCGGGCCTCAACACGGCCACCCGCGTGCTGCGGAACATCGACGACATCCACTTCGCGATGCTCACGAGCGAGGACGTCGTACGGCACTCGCTGGTCGGCCGCATCGTCGACGCGTACACGCGTTTCGACGCGGAGCGGCAGGCGGCCGCGGCCGCGCGGCGCCCGGAGCGGATGGAGCACGGCGGCGAGGCCGCCGAGACCCGCTTGCCCACCGACTACCGCCCGCCGCAGAACCGTTCCGAGCGGCGCTCGCAGGATCGCGACGTCCGCGGCGAGGGCCGGCACCGGTGAGCGTCGAGGTCAACAACGAGTCGGGCCTGCCCGTCGACGAGGCCGTCGTGCAGCGGCTCGTGACGTTCGGGCTCGACCTGCTGCACGTCCATCCGGACGCCGACGTCGCGATCCTGTTCGTCGACGAGGCTGCGATGGAGCAGCTGCACGTGCAGTGGATGGACGAGCCGGGCCCGACCGACGTGCTGAGCTTCCCGATGGACGAGCTGCGGCCCGGCACGGACGACGCCCCGACCCCGGCGGGCCTGCTCGGCGACATCGTCGTCTGCCCCCAGGTGGCGGAGGCCCAGGCGAAGAGCGCCGGCCACTCGACCCTCGAGGAGGTCAAGCTCCTCACCGCCCACGGCCTGCTCCACCTCCTCGGCTTCGACCACGCCGAGGCGGAGGAGGAGCGGGAGATGTTCCAGGTGCAGCGCGACATGCTCGTGGGCTTCGCCGTGCAGGAGAAGCAGCGCCGGTGAGGCGATGGCACCCCTCTTCCTGATCGTCGCGGTCGTGCTGGTCGCGTTCGGCGGCCTGCTCGCCGCCTGCGACTCCGCGATGGCGACCCTGTCGCGGGCCGAGACGCAGGACCTCGCCCTCCGCTCGCGCTTCCGCAGGTCGCTGCTCGCGATCGCCGCGGATGCCGGCGCCCACATCAACGCGGTCAACTTCCTGCGGGTCCTCGCCGAGACGAGTGCCGCGGTGCTCGTGACGCTCGCCGTCGCGGGACTCGTCGACAACGCCTGGCTCGTGCTGCTGATCGCCGCCGTCATCATGACCGCGGTCTCGTTCGTGCTCGTCGGTGCGAGCCCCCGCAGCGTCGGCCGCGTGCACGCCCGCGTCGTGCTGCGCTTCTCAGCCCCGATCATCCGCGGCGCCCGGCTGCTGCTCGGGCCCCTCGCCGACGTGCTCGCGTGGCTCGGCAACACCGTCACGCCCGGCCGCCCGCGTGCCTCCACCTTCACGTCCGAGGAGCAGCTGCTCAGCATGGTCGACGAGGCGACCGAGCTCGACGTGCTCGAGAAGGACGACCGCGAGCTGATCCACTCCATCTTCGAGTGGGGCGACACGGTCGCGCGCGAGGTGATGATCCCGCGCACCGACATGGTCACCGTCGACGCCCACACGACGATCGACGGCGCCATGCGCCTCTTCCTCGCCAGGGCGCTCTCGCGCGTGCCGGTGCAGGCCAGGGATGCCGACGAGATCATCGGCGTGCTGCACCTCCGCGACGTCGCCCGCGTCGTGTTCGAGCATCCCGAGGCGGCCGCCACCACGACCGCGGCGGACCTCGCGCGGCCCGCGCTGTTCGTGCCCGACTCGAAGAAGGCGGACGACACCCTGCGCCAGATGCAGCTCGAGTCGAACCACCTGGCGATGGTGGTCGACGAGTACGGCGGCATCGCCGGCCTCGTCACGCTCGAGGACCTCATCGAGGAGCTCGTCGGCGAGATCTCGGACGAGTCGGATCGCGGCGGCCCGGAGATCGAGGAGATCCGCGACGGCGCGTGGCTGGTCGCCGCGCGGCTCGCGCTCGACGAGCTGGGCGACCTGGTCGGGACGGAGCTCGAGGACGAGGACGTCGACTCCGTGGGCGGTCTGCTCACGAAGCGGCTGGGACGTCTGCCGAAGCTCGGCGACGTCGTGCACGTGGCGGGACTGATCCTCACGGCGGACCGCACCGACGGCCGGCGCCGCCGGCTGACCCGCGTGCTCGTCGAACGGGACCCCGACGTGGCGGATCCCGAGGACGAGGAGGCGGCGACGAAGGTGTTGGGCGCATGACGTACCGGTCCGGATTCCTCACGTTCGTCGGACGGCCGAACGTCGGCAAGTCGACCCTGATGAACGCCCTCGTCGGGGAGAAGGTCGCGATCACCTCCCCGAAGCCGCAGACGACGAGGCGGGCGATCCGCGGGATCCTGACCCGGCCGGACGGCCAGCTGGTGATCGTCGACACCCCGGGCATGCACCGCCCGCGCACGCTCCTCGGCGAACGGCTCAACGACGTCGTCGCAGCGACGCTCGTGGACGTGGACGTCATCGGCTTCTGCATCCCCGCGGGCGAGCCGATCGGGCCGGGCGACCGGTACCTGCACGCCCAGCTCGACAAGGCGCGGCACGCGAAACGCATCGCGATCGTCACGAAGATCGACGCCGTGCCGAAGGAGCGCGTCGCGCGGCAGCTGCTCGCGGTCAGTGAGCTGGGGGAGTGGGCGAGCATCGTGCCGGTCTCGGCGCAGGACCGCACGCAGCTCGACGTGCTCGCCGACGAGGCGATGGCCCTCCTGCCGGAGTCGCCACCGCTCTACCCGGACGAGGAGGTCACCGACGAGTCGCTCGAGCAGCGCATCGCGGAACTCATCCGGGAGGCGGCGCTCGAGGGCGCGCGCGAGGAGCTGCCGCACTCCCTCGCCGTCACCATCGACGACATCGAGCACGAGGACGGCCTCGTGCGCATCTACGCGAACGTCTGGGTGGAGCGGGACAGCCAGCGGATCATCATGATCGGCCGGGGCGGCTCGCGCCTGAAGCAGATCGGCAGCACCGCCCGCGCGGGCATCGAGCCGCTCGTCGGCGAGAAGGTGTTCCTGTCCCTGCACGTGAAGGTCGCGAAGGAGTGGCAGCGCGACCCGCGCGCGCTCAACCGACTCGGGTTCTGAGCGCCCGGCCCGGGCCTCGGGACCGGGCTCCGTGCGGCCTCGTCTGCTACCCTGCCCCCGTGCTGCAGGTGCTGCTCCTCCTTCGTCGCCGCGACGAGGCCTGACCCCAAGGCCCTCCTCGTCGCGGAGTCCGCTGTCGGCCGCACCGAGACGAGTACGAGGAAGAAGCACCATGAAGAACCAGCAGCAGCCGTCCCCGATGCCGGTGCACCGGTACCGCCCCTATCTGGACCAGTTCCGCGTCGACCTGCCCGACCGGACCTGGCCCGACCAGCGCATCACCGCCGCGCCGCGCTGGTGCGCGGTCGACCTCCGCGACGGCAACCAGGCGCTCATCGACCCGATGAGCCCCGAGCGCAAGCGGATCATGTTCGACCTGCTCGTCCGGATGGGCTACAAGGAGATCGAGGTCGGCTTCCCGTCCGCGAGCCGGACCGACTTCGACTTCGTCCGCAGCCTCATCGACGAGGGCGCCATCCCGGACGACGTCACCATCCAGGTGCTCACCCAGGCGCGCGAGCACCTCATCGCCCGCACCTACGAGTCGATCCGCGGCGCCAAGCAGGCGATCGTGCACCTCTACAACTCGACGAGCATCCTGCAGCGCGACGTGGTCTTCCGCACCGGCCGTCAAGGCATCGTCGACATCGCCCTCGAGGGCGCGCGGCTCTGCAAGCGGTACGAGGAGACGGTGCCGGGCACCACCGTCTACTACGAGTACTCGCCCGAGTCGTACACCGGCACCGAGCTCGAGTTCGCGGCCGAGATCTGCAACCGCGTGCTCGAGGTCTTCGTGCCGACCGCCGAGCGGAAGGTGATCATCAACCTGCCCGCCACGGTCGAGATGGCGACCCCGAACGTCTACGCCGACTCGATCGAGTGGATGAACCGCCACCTGGACTCCCGCGAGCACGTGATCCTGTCGCTGCACCCGCACAACGACCGAGGCACGGCGATCGCGGCCGCCGAGCTCGGCTACCTCGCGGGCGCGGATCGCATCGAGGGCTGCCTCTTCGGCAACGGCGAACGCACCGGCAACGTCGACCTCGTCGCGCTCGGCCTGAACCTGTTCACCCAGGGCATCGACCCGCAGATCGACTTCCGCGACCTGGACCGCATCCGCGCCACCGCCGAGCACTGCAACCAGCTGAAGGTGCACGAGCGCAGCCCGTGGGCCGGCGACCTCGTCTACACCGCGTTCAGCGGCAGCCACCAGGACGCCATCAAGAAGGGCTTCGAGGCGATGGCCGCGACGGCCGAGCGCACCGGCACACCCGTCGAGCAGCTCGAGTGGGCCGTGCCCTACCTGCCGGTCGACCCGAAGGACCTCGGTCGCAGCTACGAGGCCGTCATCCGCGTCAACTCGCAGTCCGGCAAGGGGGGCGTGGCGTACCTGCTGAAGACGGATCACGCGCTCGACCTGCCCCGCAAGCTGCAGATCGAGTTCTCCCACGTCGTGCAGGCCAAGACGGACGCCGACGGCGGCGAGGTGACGAGCGAGGAGATCTGGGCGATCTTCGGTGACGAGTACCTGCCCGCGACGGATCCCGAAGCCAAGTGGGGCCGGTTCGAGGTGCTCGGCACCCGCACCGCCAGCGACCTCTCCGGCGAGGTGGTGCTCGGCGTGCGCCTGCGCGTCGACGACGAGGTGAAGGAGCTGGAGGCCCGCGGCAACGGCCCCATCGACGGCTTCCTGCGCATCATGGAGGGCGAGGGCTACCGGATCTCGCTCTACGACTACGTGGAGCACGCGATGAGCGCCGGCGGCGACGCGCGGGCGGCGGCGTACGTCGACCTCGACGTGAACGGGTCCCGCCTCTGGGGCGTCGGCATCGACGCGGACATCGCCACGGCGTCGCTGCGCGCGATCGTGTCGTCGGTGAACCGCGCCGTCCGCGCGCACGTGCCGAGCCTCCTTCTCGCCTGATCGGGCCGGCGCCGGGCCGCGGTCCGCGGTTTCGGCGCCGAGTCCGGATCCGGGCTGAGATCCCTCTCGAGAAGCGCCGTCGAGCCGGGTCAGGGGGGTTGACACGCGTCCCGGACCGCGCTGAAACGACTCACCGCCCGATCCCCCCTTGGTCTCCCGGGCACGCCGAGGCGTGATCTGTTCGTTATCCGCGAACATCCCTATGGGATGGCGAAACATTCCGTGAACGGTCCTGGCGTGGCACCTAGGCGTGGTGCATCCTGCCTGCATGACGCTCACGACTTCGACCCTCGATTCCGTCATCGTCATCTGGCACGTCGCGGTGAACAACGGGGACGGGGCCACAGCGGCCGCGGCCTGCACCGAGGATGTGGTGCTGGGGGATCTCGAAGGGGAGCTCGCGGGCCGTGCCGTGATGCAGCGATGGGTGGAGAGTGCGGGGGTGCGGCTGATGCCGCGGGACTGCTACGACGTGCCGGGCGGCATCGTCGTGGCCCAGGACGCGTTGCCGAACGGCGCGGGGGAACCGAGGACGGTCTTCTCTACGTTCGGACTGCGCAACGGCTCGATCTCGAGCATCCACCGGTTCTCGACCCTCGAGGAGGCACGGGCCTACCCGCTGGCCGCGTGAGCATGAGCTCATGGTCGTCGGCGCTCCGGCGCGGTCGGCGCGAAGGCCGCGCCTCCGGTCCGCGGGATCGTCCTGGGTCCACGCCACATGGTGGGTCGCCGCGGTCGGTGGTCGGCGGGAGAATGAGGCGTGCCCACCTATCGTGACGAAGCCGTCGTCCTGCGCACCCACTCGCTGGGTGAGGCGGACCGCATCGTCACGATGCTCGGCCGCAGGCGCGGCAAGATCCGCGCTGTCGCGAAGGGCGTCCGGCGCACCACGAGCCGGTTCGGCGCGCGCCTCGAGCCCTTCATGGTCGTCGACCTGCAGTGCTACGAGGGTCGCAGCCTCGACGTGATCCAGCAGGCCGAGTCGCTCGGCTCGTACGGCGCACCCATCGCCGCCGACTACGCCGCGTTCACCGCCGCCAACGTGATCGTCGAGACGGCGGACCGCCTCACGGACGAGGCGTCCCCGCAGCAGTACCTGCTGCTGGTCGGTGCGCTCCGCTCGCTCGCCCGCGGCGAGCACGGCTCGTCCCTGACGCTCGACTCGTACCTGCTGCGGGCGCTGTCGATCGCAGGCTGGGCGCCGAGCTTCGGCGACTGCGCGGTGACCGGTGAGCCCGGCCCGCACACCGCGTTCGTGGCGCAGCTCGGCGGGATGGTCGCCGACGCCGTGGCCCCTCCCGGCGCCCCGCGCCTCACGCCCGAGACCATCGGCCTGCTCGGTGCGCTGCTCACCGGGAACTGGGCCACCGCGGACGCCGCGGCCGCTTCGACCCGGGCGCAGGCGTCCGGCGTCATCGCCGCCTACACGCAGTGGCACCTGGAGCGCGGGCTGCGGTCGCTGCCGCACGTCGACCGGGCCACTCCCGAGATCGTCGCGTAGTGGCTCGCCCCCAGCTCGACCCCATCCGCCCGGTCGACTGGACGGAGGAGACGCCGCCGTCCTTCGCGCGCGTCCCGGCCCATATCGCGGTCGTGATGGACGGTAACGGCCGGTGGGCCAACCGTCAGGGGCTGCCGCGCATCGAGGGCCACCGCGCCGGCGAGGCCGCCCTGCTCGACGTCGTGGCCGGGGCGCTCCAGGCCGGCGTGCAGCACCTCTCCGCCTACGCGTTCTCGACGGAGAACTGGTCGCGCTCGCCCGACGAGGTGCGCTTCATCCTCGGCTTCAACCGCGAGGTGCTGCGGCGCCGGCGGGAGCAGCTGAATGAGTGGGGCGTGCGGATCCGCTGGGCCGGGCGCACCCCGCGGCTCTGGCGCACGGTGATCGGCGACCTGCGCTCCGCCGAGGAGCTCACGCAGCACAACCGCACGCTGACCCTCACGATGTGCATCAACTACGGCGGCCGCACGGAGATCGCCGACGCCGTTCGGGGGATCGCGGGGGAGGTGGCGGCGGGGAGGCTGAAGCCGAACGCCATCACCGAGCGGACGATCGGCCGCCACCTCTACCTGCCCGACATGCCGGACGTGGACCTCTTCGTCCGGTCCTCCGGTGAGCAGCGCACCTCCAACTTCCTGCTGTGGCAGTCCGCCTACGCCGAGATGGTGTTCCTCGACACCCTCTGGCCCGACTTCCGCCGCCGCCACCTGTGGGAGGCGATCGGGCAGTATGCGGACCGCGAGCGCCGCTTCGGTGCGGCCGTCGACGCGCCGAAGGATGGGCGCAGTGGTGCGGCCGTCGACGCGCCGAAGGATGGGCGCAGTGGCGCGGCCGTGGACGCGGCCGGGTCGAGCGGCTCGCCCCAGGAGCCGCTGGGCCTTCCCTAGCCGCTGCACCCGTCACAGTCGGTAACGGGGCGTTCGCGCCGCCGAAGATCGCATGGACTGGCTCCGGCGTGCCGTCCGGTGCGCCGGAGGAGGACACCATGACCGTCACCGACACCCTGCTCGAGAACAACCGCCGCTACGCCGCCGGGTTCAGCGGCCCGCTGCCGCTGCCGCCGGCGAAGGGCGTCGCCGTCGTCGCCTGCATGGACGCCCGCTTGGACGTCTACCGCATCCTGGGCCTCGAGGAGGGTGAGGCCCACGTCATCCGGAACGCCGGCGGCGTGGTCACGGACGACGAGATCCGCTCGCTCGCCATCAGCCAGCGGCTGCTCGGGACCACCGAGATCGTGCTCATCCACCACACCGACTGCGGGATGCTCACCTTCACCGACGACGGCTTCAAGGCGCAGATCCAGGCTGAGACCGGCATCAAGCCGGAGTGGGCGGCGGAGGCGTTCGAGGACGTCGACACAGACGTGCGCCAGTCGGTCGCCCGGATCCTCGCGAGCCCGTTCGTGCCGCGGAAGGAGTTCGTGCGCGGCTTCGTCTTCGACGTCGCGACCGGCGAGCTGCGCGAGGTCGACGTTCCGAGCGCCTGAGGCGCGGAGCGCACCTCACGCACTCGGCCGGTGGCCCGTTCAGAACGGACGGCCCATCCCGAGGTCGACGCGGCCATACTTCCTGTCAGGAACGGGGCCGCGGTGCAGGCGTCCGGCCCGGACGCCACGCGGCCTCGGAGAAGACGGGGTTCGCTGTGATGACGACGACGGCCGACATGATGAAGACCATGTCGATGCCCACCGGGATGGACATGTCCGCGATGCAGGACTGCATCGACCAGTGTTCGATGTGCATGCAGGCCTGCATGATGTGCGCCGATCAGATGGCGGGGATGCCCGACATGGGCCGCTGCGCCGCGATGGCCACGATGTGCGCGGACGTCTGCGACACGACGATGCGCATGATGCTCCGCCCGATGGGCATGGACATGGGCGCGATGGAGTCGATGCTGAGGGCCTGCCTGGGGATGTGCGAGGCGACGATGGCCGAGTGCCGTTCGCATGCGGCCGACAGCGACGCCTGCGCGATGTGCGCCGACGCCTGCGAGGCGTGCATGGCCGCCTGCCGCACGATGATGGGCTCGATGGCCGCAGCCTGAGCAGCCGTCAGACGGCGGCCACGTTGTAGCGGTGGTCGCCGGCCGCGAGGACGCCGTAGGCGCCGTGGAGCGCCACGACCGACCCGGCGGGCAGCGCCTCCGTCAGATCGGCATGGTTCCAGACGCGGAGCACCTCGCCGTCGGACCACCGCTCGAGTTCGAGCACGCCGTCGGGCCGCGCGTCGAGCACCCGCGCGTCAGTCCACCCCTGCGGGGCGAGGTGGGCGAGACGCGCGCGCAGCAGGGTGACCGCGTGACCGGCCCGATCGTCGACGCACATGACGCCGTGCTCGCAGACGGTGTGCACCGTGTGCGGTCCGGGCGTGCGCAGGCTCATGCGTCGGATCCCTTCGTTCGGATTCGCCACAGTAGGTCGCCCGGGCGCGGCGGTCGACTCCCCAGGTCACGGGACGCAACATGTCGGTCGCGGAGGCGGGCGACCAGCAGCTCGCGTCCGCCGCACCGGCGAGGGTCGGTCTTGCCGCTCCCCGGCCCGCCCGCGAGGAGGACGGACGGACGTAGGGGACCGGGACGACCAGGTCTCGACGGTTCCGGGCCGACGGATCCGGCCGCCGGGCGACCGGTAGGCTCGCCGGACAGATCAACGGGCCGGACAGCCAGTCGCGGCCCAGAACGGGAGCTCCGTGGCCGCCAACTCGCTCGATGCCGTCATCGCCCTCGCCAAGCGCCGGGGCTTCGTCTTCCAGGCGGGTGAGATCTACGGCGGCACACGCTCGAGCTGGGACTACGGTCCCCTCGGCGTCGAGCTGAAGGAGAACATCAAGCGCCAGTGGTGGCGCACGATGGTCCGTGGTCGCGACGACGTCGTCGGCCTCGACTCCTCCGTGATCCTGCCCCGCCAGGTGTGGGAGGCGTCCGGCCACGTCGAGGTGTTCAGCGACCCGCTCGTGGAGAGCCTGCACACGCACAAGCGCTACCGGGCCGACCACCTGATCGAGGCGTACGAGGCGAAGCACGGCCATCCGCCGGTCAACGGCCTCGCCGACATCAACGACCCGGAGACGGGCCAGAAGGGGGCCTGGACCGAGCCGCGAGCGTTCTCGGGCTTGATGAAGACGTTCCTCGGCCCGGTCGACGACGAGCAGGGGCTGCACTACCTGCGGCCCGAGACGGCGCAGGGCATCTTCGTGAACTTCGCGAACGTGCTCAACTCCGCGCGGATGAAGCCGCCGTTCGGCATCGGCCAGATCGGCAAGAGCTTCCGCAACGAGATCACGCCCGGCAACTTCATCTTCCGCACGCGGGAGTTCGAGCAGATGGAGATGGAGTTCTTCGTCGAGCCGGGCACCGACGAGCAGTGGCACGACTACTGGATCGGCGAGCGGCACCGCTGGTACACGGACCTCGGCATCACCCCGGACAACCTGCGCCTCTTCGAGCACCCGAAGGAGAAGCTCTCCCACTACTCCAAGCGCACCGTCGACGTCGAGTACCGCTTCGGCTTCACCGGGAGCGAGTGGGGCGAGCTCGAGGGCATCGCGAACCGCACCGACTTCGATCTGTCGACCCACTCCAAGGCGTCCGGCACCGACCTCAGCTTCTTCGACCAGGCGAAGGGCGAGCGCTGGACGCCGTACGTGATCGAGCCGGCAGCGGGCGTGACCCGGTCGCTGATGGCGTTCCTCGTGGACGCGTTCACGGAGGACGAGGCGCCGAACACCAAGGGTGGCGTGGACAAGCGCACGGTGCTGAAGCTCGACCCCCGGCTCGCGCCCGTGAAGGCGGCGGTCCTGCCGCTCAGCCGGAACGAGCAGCTGTCGCCGCTCGCGCGCAAGGTGGCGGCGGACCTCCGTCAGAACTGGAACGTCGAGTTCGACGACGCGGGCGCCATCGGCCGCAGGTACCGCCGGCAGGACGAGATCGGCACGCCCTTCTGCATCACCATCGACTTCGACTCCCTCGAGGATCAGGCCGTCACGGTGCGGCAGCGGGACTCGATGCAGCAGGAGCGGGTGGGCCTCGACCGGCTGACCGGCTACCTGCAGGCCTCGCTGGTCGGCGCCTGAACCCATGGCCCCGGAGCCGATCAGCGCTGCAGCGCCTCCGCTGCCCGGGCCGGCGATCATCCGGCAGCGGTGGCGCGACGCGGTCTTCCTGCACTGGCGTGTCGATCCGGTGCTCGTCGCTCCGCTGCTGCCGCCGGGCACCGTTCCGGACGAGTTCGACGGAGGCACATGGGTGGGCCTGATCCCGTTCCGGCTCGAAGCCTCGCAGTTCTTCGCCGCCCCGCCCGTACCGTGGCTCGGCACCTTCCTCGAGACCAACGTGCGGCTCTACGCCGTGGACGGCGACGGCCGGAGGGGTGTGGTGTTCCGCACCCTGGAGGCGCAGCACCTGCTGCCGGTGCTCACGGCGCAGGTCGCGCTCGGTCTGCCGTACCGGTGGGCGCGGATGCGTTCCCGTCGCATCGGGGACGGGATCGCCTACGCCTCGGAACGACTCACGGGCCCGACTCGGCCGCGGACCCGTATCCGCGTGCGGCTCGGCGGCGAGGCCGTCACCGATGATCCACTCGCCGACTTCCTCACCGCCCGCTGGGCGATGCATGTCGCGCGCGGCGGCCGCACCGCCTACTGGCGCAACTCGCACGAGCCGTGGCCGCTCGTCACCGCGGAGCTGCGGGAGCTGCAGGACGAGCTGGTCGCCGACTCCGGCTTCCCGGGCCTCGCGGACCGCGCCCCGGACTCGGTGCTCTTCTCGCCCGGCGTCACCACCGGCTTCAGCGCACCGTGAGCGATCCGGCCTGGGACCTGCTCGTCATCGGGGCCGGCCCGGCGGGCGCGACGGCCGCTCGGGTCGCCGCCGCCGGTGGTGCTCGTGTGCTCCTCGTCGACGCGGCACACTTCCCCCGGTACAAGACGTGCGGCGGCGGGCTCGTCGGCACCTCGCTCCGCGTGCTGCCGCCGGAGGCGCTCGCGGTGGTCGAGCGGCGCGTGGACCACGTGACGTTCGGCTTCCGGGGCGGTCCGGCTCGAGGGGTGCGGTCGTCCCGGCCGTTCCTCGCGATGGTGGATCGTGAGCGGTTCGATCAGGCCCTTGTGGATGCGGCGGTGGCTGCGGGCGCCGAGTTCCGCGACCACGTGCGCGTGCGGGCTCTCGAGCAGCATGCGGATGCGGTTGTCGCCCGGACGGACGCGGGGGAGCTGCGCGCCTCGGTCGTGGTGGGCGCGGACGGCGCGTCGGGTATCACGGCACGCGACGTCGGGGTGCGGACCGCGAGGGCCGACCTGGGCCTGGAGGTCGAACTCGAGGACGCGGGCGACGAGTGGGCCCACCGCATCCATCTCGACTGGGGTCGCGACGCCGGGACCTACGGCTGGGTCTTCCCGAAGGACGGGCACCTGACCGTGGGTGTGATCGAGCGGAAGGGCCGCGGCGAGCAGACCCGCGCCTACCTCGACCGCTTCCTCGCAGGGCTCGGCATGGAGCACCGGCGGGTGCTGCGGAGCTCCGGGCATCTCACGCGCTGGCGGGAGCCGGGGTCACCGGTGCGCCGGGACCGCGTGCTCGTGGTCGGGGACGCCGCCGGCCTGCTCGAGCCGTGGAGTCGCGAGGGGATCTCGTACGCGCTGCGTTCGGGTGCGCTGGCCGGAGACGCGGTGCTCCGCGGCCGGAGGGACGGGGTGGCCGCTCTGGCCTCGTACGAGGACGCAGTCGCCCGGGAGCTCGAACCCGAGCAGCGCGCGGGCGCGACGATGCTGCGCGTGTTCGAGCGGTGGCCGCTGCTGATCCACCTGGCGCTGTCGAGCGTCGGACCGGGCGCGACCGGCTTCGTCCGGATCTGCCGCGGCTCGCTCGACCTGCCTCGGGTGCTCTCCCATCGCAGCGTCGCGATCGCCGCCCGGGTGCTCGGCGGTCGCGGGTAGGAGCGCGGCGTCTTAGCCGGACGAGGCCGGAAGGCCCGGCTGATCAGCAGCTTCTTGGCGAGTAGGTCCGTGGCGTCCCGGTCACCGTGGCGACGGGGCGAGTCCGTGTTCGCCGAGCTGCTCCCGGGACCGCCATCCGATCTCCCCGTCCGACGCCCTGTGTGCGAGCGGACGACCCCGAGGGGCAGTCATGCCGATACGGCGGCCGGTGCGAACTCGATCCGCCGGGGGAGCAGCAGGCCGAGCACGAGGCAGATCGCGAGGAGGACGCCGCTCAGCGCCATCGTCCACGCGTACGCCTGCTCGAAGTCGTCCGCGGTCGCGCGCTTCGACGCGGTCGCGACGGTGCTGCCGATCGCCCCGGAGCCGGGGCCGGACGCCGCCTGCACCGCTGCGCACTCCGCCGGCTGCGCCGACGGGTCCTTGGCGGAGACCCGGGCCACATAGCAGGAACGCACGGCCTGAACCGCCGCATCCGCTCGGGCCTCGGGCGCACCTGCCGCGACGACCGCGGAGCGGACAGGCGCCGAGTGCTGGTCGAAGGCGGGTCCGGCTCCGGCCGACAGAGTGCCGAAGAGCACGAGTCCGACGAGCGTGATGCCCACCGCACCACCGAGCTGGTTCGCGGCGCTCAGGGTTCCGCTGGCGGAGCCGGCGTGCGTGGCGTCGACGTCCTTCAGCGTGACGACGAACATCAGGCCCATCACGAGCCCCATGCCGAGGCCGACGAGCAGCAGGCCCGGCGCGAGCACCCAGCCGTTCGTGCCCAGCCCGAAGGCCCGGAGCGGCCACAGCACCAGCCCGATACCGACGGCCATGGTCACGACGCCGACGGTGAGCGTGTACCGGCCGATCACCGGCACGAGCTTCGGGGCGAGTGCGGCGATGCTGATGGAGATCCCGATCGCCGTCGGGATACCGGTGACAGCAGCCGCGAGCACGCTGTAGCCGAGGCCGATCTGCAGCAGCAGCGTGAGGGTGAAGAGGAAGCCGAGCAGCGCCATCTGGAACGTGGAGTTGATGACCAGCCCAAGGAGGAAGGTGCGGGTCCGGAAGAGCTCCGGCAGCACGAGCGGCGAGCCGCCTCGCCGCGACTCCTGCAGCTGCAGCCACCAGAACAGGGCGAACACCGGCACGCTCGTCGCCATCATCACGAAGACCCACGCCGGCCAGTCCAGCTCCCTGCCCTGGATCAGCGGGAACACGAGCAGGCCCAGCGCGAGCACGATCAGCACGGTGCCCACGAGGTCGAGGCGGAGCGGATGCGGCGACCGCGCGTTCGGAAGCATCCGCACGCCGGCGACGAAGGCGAAGATCCCGACCGGCACGTTGATCAGGAAGATCGGGCGCCAGTCCAGCCCGGCGATGTTCCACTGGATGAGCAGGCCGCCGAGGATCGGCCCGAGCGTGGCCGCGAGGCCGCCGAGGGCGCCGAAGATCCCGCCCACGCCGGCGCGCTCCTCGGGCGGGTACATCACCTGCATGAGCGAGATCACCTGCGGTGCCATCAGCGCGGCCGTCATGCCCTGCAGCAGTCGCGCGACGACGAGCACCGGGATCGCCCAGGCGAGGCCGCTGAGCAGCGAGGCGACGGTGAATCCCGCGACGCCGATCAGGAACAGCCGCTTGTAGCCGGCGATGTCGCCGAGCCGGCCGCCAGTGATCAGCAGCACGGCGAAGGCGAGCGCGTAGCCGGCGCTCAGCCACTGGACGTCGGCGTAGCTCGCGCCGAGGTCGGCCCGGATCGAGGGGATCGCGATGTTGACGATCGTCCCGTCGAGCAGGTCCATCACGAAGGCCAGCGCGACCACGGCGAACGCCGCCGTCCGCCGTCGGCCGACCAGCGGTGCCGGCCCCAGGGTCGCCTCGATCGTCGTCGCCATGCTGCCGCCCTTCGTCCCTCGAATGTGGACGCTGTACACAATGTCGGCGCCGGGCCATCATGTCAACGTGTCGAGCGAGCGTGTCCGGGCCACCTACCGGCACGGTCATCTCAGGGAGGCGCTGGTCGCCGAGGGCGTCGAGCTGGCACGCGACGGCGGACCCGATGCGGTGACTCTTCGGGAGGTCACCCGCCGAGCGGGCGTCGCCGCCAACGCGGCCTACCGGCACTTCGAGGACCGGGACGCCCTGCTCTCCGCGGTGAGCGTCGCCGCGCTCGGGATCGTGGCCACGGAGATGGACGACGAGATCGAGCGGGCCACGCGCGTGAGCAGGGTCGACGACCGGGCCCGTGCGGAGGAGGAGCTCGACGCGGTCGGCCGCGCCTACGTGCGCTTCGCGCTGCGGCAGCCGGGCCTCTTCCGCGCGGCGTTCACGGTGCACCGCGACCTCCATCGGTCCTTCGACGGTGAGCCGGGAGCCGGGCGCGCCATCGGGCCGCTCGGCCGGCTGACCGCCGCGCTCGACCACTGCGCTGCGGCGGGGGTGATCCCCACGGAGCGGCGGGCGGGCGCGGAGGTCGCCGCGTGGTCCGCCGTCCACGGCCTCGCCTGCCTGCTGCTCGACGGCCCGCTGCGCGACCTCGGGGAGCCGCAGCGCGCGGCCCTCACCGAGCAGGTGCTGCGGATGGTGCGGGACGGCCTGAGGGCTGCGCCGGGGGGAGCGCTCAGTCGCTGATGTCGACGATCGTCGCGTCGAGGCCGTGCAGCAGCTCCGCCGCATCGACGAACGCGGAGTAGCCGTGCGCGCCGGCGCCCATCGCGACGCGGCCGGCGATCCGCTCGTCGGCGAACACCGGCCATGCGGTCGTGCTGCCGAGCGGGGTGATGGTGCCGCGCTCGTACCCGGTCGCCGCGAGCGCCGCATCCGCGCTCGGCAGCTGCAGCTTGTTCACGCCGACGACCGCCCGCAGCTTCGGCCACGCGATCTGCCGGTCGCCCGGGATCAGCGCGAAGAGGAAGGTGCCGTCGCTGCGCTTCACGACGAGCGACTTCACGATGTCGGCCGGGGCGACGCCGACCAGCGCGGCGGCCTCCTCGAGGGAGCCCGCCGCCGGACGGGCGACGAACTCGATCCCGATGCCACGCTCGTCCGCGTCCTCCTGCACCCGCTCCAGGCTCACCCGACCCACGCTACGGGAATAGCTGGAGGCCGCCGACGGTCGGATCGGAGGTGACGGAACCCGTGAAGATCGACATCTGGTCCGACGTGGCCTGCCCCTGGTGCTTCATCGGCAAGCGGAAGTTCGAGGAGGGCGCCCGCCGGTCCGGGGTGCCGGTCGAGGTCGAGTACCACTCCTTCGAGCTCTCGCCGGACACCCCGGTCGACTTCGAGGGCAGCACGACGGAGTACCTCGCCGAGCGGAAGGGCCTGCCTGCCGGCCAGGTCGCCGCCATGCTGCAGCAGGTCACGGAGATCGCGGCCGCGGTCGACCTGCATTACGACTTCGACCGGGTCGTCCACACGAACACGGTGCTCGCTCACGAGCTGCTGCACGCCGCGAAGGCGCAGGGTCGGCAGCTGGAGACGGCGGAAGCCCTGTTCCGGGGCTACTTCGAGCAGGGCCGGCACGTCGGCCGGGTCGACGAGCTGGTCTCGATCGCCGGGGAGGCCGGACTGGACACGGTTGCGGTGCGTACGGCCCTCGAGACCCACGAGTTCCTCGGAGCCGTGCACGCGGACCAGGCGCAGGCGGTCGCATACGGGATCCGGGGCGTCCCGTTCTTCGTGATCGACGGCCGGTACGGCGTCTCGGGGGCGCAGGACCCCGACGTGTTCGCCGGTGCGCTGACGCAGGTCGCCGCCGAGCGGGAGTCCGTGCGATGAGCGCATCCGCCCCGCTGACGCTGCTCGGCGCCGGTGCGCCGGGGTGCGACGGTGATGCGTGCATCGTGCCGGACGCCGCCTCCGAACCCGCCGTCGGCTCCTCCCCAGCCCGGCCGACCGAGCGCTGAGCGGGGCGCCTCCGCCGACGCCGCGGCGTGTCGCCGCGGTCGGGGAGAATGGTGGGATGTCGACCACCACCCTCGCTCCAGGGCGCCCGCTGGCCATCGGGCCGCTGCGTCTCGCCGCGCCCGTGGTGCTCGCCCCGATGGCAGGCATCACGAACACCGCCTTCCGGCGGCTCTGCCGCGAGTACGGCGCCGGCCTCTACGTCAGCGAGATGATCACGAGTCGCGCCCTCGTCGAGCGCACTCGCGAGTCGATGCGCCTCATCACCCACCACGAGAGCGAGACGCCCCGCTCCGTGCAGCTGTACGGCGTCGACCCCGACACGGTGGAGCAGGCCGTGCGCATGCTGCGAGACGAGGACCGAGCGGACCACATCGACCTCAACTTCGGGTGCCCGGTGCCGAAGGTCACCCGGAAGGGCGGGGGAGCCGCGCTGCCGTGGAAGCTCGACCTCTTCCGGGAGATCGTCGAGCGTGCGGTGCGGGCCGCCGGCCCCTTGCCGCTCACCGTCAAGATGCGCAAGGGCATCGACGCCGACCACCTCACCTACCTCGAGGCCGGGCGCATCGCCGAGGGCGCCGGGGTGGCGTCGATGGCGCTCCACGCGCGCACGGCCGCCGAGTTCTACTCCGGCACCGCCGACTGGTCGGCCATCACGAAGCTCAAGGAGACGGTGACCGGCGTGCCGGTGCTCGGCAACGGCGACATCTGGTCGGCCGACGACGCCGTGCGGATGATGGCCGAGACCGGATGCGACGGCGTCGTCGTCGGCCGCGGCTGCCTCGGGCGCCCCTGGCTGTTCGGCGACCTGGCCGCCGCGTTCGGCGCCGGCGACGACCGGCCCCACCGCCCGACGCTCGGCGAGGTCGCGACCGCGTTCCGGCGCCATGCCGAGCTGCTCGTCGAGTTCTTCAGCGACGACCCCGTCCCCACCAGCACGGCGGCCACGCCGCTTCGCGATGCGCCGGACTCCCCGGCCCGGAAGGGGCCCTGGGCCCAGGCGGGCGTGGGCCCAGGGGGAGAGCACCGCGGCTGCCGCGACATCCGCAAGCACGTCGCCTGGTACTTCAAGGGCTACGGCGTCGGCGGCACCACCCGCGCGAAGCTCGCGCAGGTCGAGTCGCTGCAGCAGCTCGACGACCTGCTCGGGACGCTCGACACCGATCAGCCCTATCCCGGCGAGGCGGCCGAGGGTCAGCGCGGACGGGCCGGCAGCCCCAAGTCGCCGGCCCTGCCCGAGCGCTGGCTCGACTCGCGCACGCTCGACGCCGACGGCCGCTCGTCGCTCGCGGGAGCAGAGCTGGACACCAGTGGTGGTTGATCCCGAGCACGCGGCCGACCAGTCCTACTCGACGTCGGACCGTGACCGCTGGCTGCCGGAGGAGCACTCGTCGCGGCGCAGCGACTTCGCCCGCGACCGGGCACGACTCCTGCACTCCAGCGCGCTCCGGCGGCTCGCCGCGAAGACCCAGGTGCTGTCCCCGACGATCGGCCTCGACTTCGCCCGCAACCGCCTCACCCACTCGCTGGAAGTGGCGCAGGTCGGCCGCGAGCTCGCCGGCAGCCTGGGACTCGCGCCCGACGTCGTCGACACCGCGTGCCTGGCGCACGACCTCGGGCATCCGCCCTTCGGCCACAACGGGGAGCGGGCGCTCGCCGAGTGGGCGTCGGACATCGGCGGCTTCGAGGGCAACGCCCAGTCGTTGCGGCTGCTCACCCGCCTCGAGCCGAAGGTCTTCGGCCCCGACGACGCGCCCTACGGCCTCAACCTCACCCGGGCGAGCCTCGACGCGTCGGTCAAGTACCCCTGGGGCCTCGAGGCGCCGGTCGGGGACCCGAGCGGTCGCGCCAAGTTCGGCTACTACCCGGAGGACCGGGCGGCGTTCGCGTGGCTGCGGAACGGAGCGCCGCTGCGGCGCCCGTGCATCGAGGCGCAGGTGATGGACCTGTCCGACGACATCGCCTACTCCGTGCACGACTTCGAGGACGCGGTGGTCGGCGGCTCGGTCGACCTCGCGGCGCTGCGGGCGAACGCCTCCCAGGGCGACGTCGTCACCGCGATGTGGGCCTGGGTCGGCGGGGAGTTCGACCGGGACGAGCTCGTGGAGGCGCTGCACCGCCTGCGCGCGCTGGACTCCTGGATCGTCGAGTGGACCGGCTCGCGGCGGGCGCACGCGGCGCTGAAGAACCTGACCAGTCAGCTGATCGGCCGGTTCTCCGGCGCAGCGACGACCGCGACCCGGCGGGCGTACCCGGCCGGCGATCTCGTGCGGTTCCGCGCCGACGTCGTGATCCCGCGGGGGATCGAGGCCGAGATCGCAGCGCTGAAGGGGATCGTCGCCGCGTTCGTGATGGCGAACGACACCCGACGCCCCGTCTACCTGCAGCAGCGCGAGCTGCTGCAGGAGCTCGCCGACGCGCTCCATGCGTCGCCGTAGCACCTCGACACCGCGTTCTCGGACGACTGGGCCGCAGCGGAGGACGATCGCGCCA
>NZ_JAODBE010000175.1 GCF_025463795.1 Amnibacterium sp. | reverse complement strand
CGCTCAGGACGGAGCTGCACGCGCGGCTCGCCGCCGCCGTGCGGGACGTCCGCGCGGGCGGCGACGCCGGCCTCGCCGGATCGGCCCTGCGGGTCGCGACCGATGGATCCGTCAGCCGGCTCGAACGGCCCTGGCACGCGCGGTGCTCGTGCCAGGGCCCTGGTCCGGCAGCTTGAGGTCGGGCAGGAACCGCGACGGGCTCCGCTCCCCCGCCCGGGACCCGCCGCTGCGCGCCCACGAGAGCCGCAGCCGGTCCTTCGCGCGGGTGACGCCGACGTAGAGCAGCCTGCGCTCCTCCTCGACCTGCTCCGGCGTGTTCGCGTAGCCGATCGGCAGCAGGCCGTCGGCGAGGCCGATGACGAACACCACGGGCCACTCGAGGCCCTTCGCCGAGTGCAGCGTGGCGATCGTGATGGCCTCGATCGGCGGATCGTGCTGGGCCGCCGCGCGCTCGGCGAGCTCGGCCACGAAGGCCTGCAGCGTCGTGCCGGCGGGTGCCTGCTCGGCGAGGGTGGCGAGCGCGTCGAGCAGCTCCCAGCGGGTGCGCTGCTCGCCGGGCCCGGGCGGCGCGTGGTGCGTGTGCCCGAGCTCGCGCAGCGCGTCGGACACCGACTTGAAGAGCGGCTCCTCGAGCCGGGCGACCGACGCTCCCCGCAGCAGCATGAGAGCCTGCTTGATGACGGGATGTTCGAAGAACGACAGCGAGCCGCGGGTCCGCACGGGCACTCCGGCGTCCGCGAGCGCCTGCTCGAGCAGCGCGGACTGTCCGTTGTAGCGCAGCAGCACCGCGATGTGGGACGGCCGGGTGCCGGCCGCGACGAGCGCGGCGACGTCAGCGGCCACCCCGGCGGCCTCGTCCGGATCCGACGCGTACACGCGGAGCTGCACGGCCGGCTCGCGCGGCTCCGACGACCGGCGTGCGGCCGTGAGCTGCAGCGCGCCGGGACGCGCGTTCATGAGCGCGTTCGCGGTGCGGACGACGCCGTCGACGGACCGGTAGTTGTGCTCGAGGCGCAGCACGGTGGCGCCGCCCCGTCGCTCGCCGAAGCGGAGGAGGTACTCGGCGCGCGCGCCCGCGAACGAGTAGATGGTCTGGCTCGCGTCCCCGACGACGCAGACGTCGGACCGCTCACCGAGCCACGCGTCGAGCAGCAGCTGCTGCGCCGGCGACACGTCCTGGTACTCGTCGACCGTGAAGAAGCGGTACTGCTCGTGCACCTCCGTGGCGACCTGCGGCTCGCTCGTGATCATCCCCGCGGTGGCGAGCAGCACGTCCTCGAAGTCGATGAGGCGGCGCTCGTCCTTCAGCGTCTCGTAGAGCTCCTGCAGCGCGATCATCTTGTCGACGTCGAGGCCTGCCGGCATCGGCCGGGCGGCCGCACGCTGGGCGTACTCGGCCGACGAGAGCGCGCTGGCCTTGCGGAACTCGATCTCCGCCGCGGCGTCGCGCACGCCGGCCCTGTCGAGCCGGAACCGCAGCACCTCGGCCGCCTGGGTGACGAGCCGCGCCTTGCCGTCCAGCACCTTCGGCGCGCTCGCTCCGAGCACCTGCGGCCAGAAGTAGTTCAGCTGTGCCAGCGCTGCGGAGTGGAACGTGCGGGCGGCGACCCCGGAGGCGCCGAGCGCCGTGAGCCGCGACCGCAGCTCGCTGGCGGCACGGGTCGTGAAGGTGAGCGCCATGACCCGCTTCGGCGGATAGACGCCCGTCGCGACCCCGTACGCGATGCGGTGCGTGATCGCGCGGGTCTTGCCGGTGCCCGCCCCCGCGAGCACGCACACCGGCCCGGTGAGCGCCGTCGCCGCAGCCCGCTGCTGCTCGTCGAGGGGCTCGAGCAGGCCCTCGGGATCGGTCACCAGTCGCCCATCAGCTCACCGCCGTACCAGTGCTCGATGATCGCCCGCGCGATCGACGTGTGACCCGGCAGGCGGATCCGTCCCGCGGCCGCCGCCTCGGCGAGCTCGTCCCGCTCGAACCATCGGGCCTCGCGGATCTCCACGCCGTCGACGCGCAGCTCCGCGGGGTCGTCGGGTGCGGTGCGAGCGAGGAAGCCGACCATCACCGAGGCGGGGAACGGCCACGGCTGGGAGCCGAGGTACTCCGCGGCGGCGACGGCGATTCCGGTCTCCTCCATCACCTCGCGCTGCACGGCGGCCTCGAACGACTCCCCCGGTTCGACGAACCCGGCGACGACGGAGTAGCGGTCCTCGGGCCACGCGGCGTTCGAGGCGAGCAGCAGCCGGTCCCTGCCGTCGATCACCCCGACGATGACGGCCGGATCGGTGCGCGGGAAGACGTGCTCGCCGCTCGCCTCCGCCTCGTGGCCGGAGGGGTACCGCACCCAGCCGCTGCGTCCCACCACGGTGGGCGCGCCGGTGCGGGGTGAATGCCCGTGGGTGCCGTGCCAGTTCGCGAGGCCGAGCGCCTCGGTGAACAGCCCGGCGTCGCGGGCGTCGAGCGCGGCGCCCTGGGTGCGCAGATCGGCCCAGCGTGCGACATCGGCCGCGATCGCATCCGCCGCCACGTCGTCGACGACGGCGGCGAGCACGACGGTGCCGGCGGGCGCGTCGTCCGACTCCTCCAACGTGCGGCCCAGGTAGAGCACGAGCTGCGGATCCGGAACCTGCGAGGGCGGCAGGAGCGCGAGGCGCAGCCGGTCGGCCGGGTCGGCGAGCAGCGCCGTGCCACGGCCGAGCACGAGCACCCGGGTGGCCTCGTCGGCCCACGCGGCCTCGAGGGCGCCGGGCACGTCCCGCGTGGCGGCATCCCGGTCGACGGCGGTGCGCGAGAGCGGCAACCGATCCATGAACGTCTCGCGCATAGCTGTGCCGACCTTCCGTGTCACGCCCGACACGCCGGGCCCTCGCTGGCGGGCCTGCGGGAGGCCGTCCCGCCCTCGACCTAGCCTGGAAGCCATGTCCAGGCACCATTTCACCCTAGCCGCGCTGGCGACGTCCGCCGTGCCCGGACTCGAGGTGGCGGTCGCCCGGCCGTTCACGGGCGGCGGCGACGGCGAGCACGACGCCGCACTCATCACCGCCGTCGACGGGCGCCACGCCGTGGTGCGGATCCCGGCGACCGCGCGGGCCGCCCACCGGATCCTCGCGGAGGTGCGGGCGCTCGACGCCCTCACCGCCGGCGCCCGCTCCCGGCTGCCCTTCGCGGTGCCCACCGTGCTCGGCACCGCGGAGACGCCCACGACCGTGGTCACCGTCTACGTCCCCGGGTCGCGCCTGCGACCCGCGGCCGTGGTGCCCGGCGGCGCGCTGACCACCTCCGTCGCAGCCGCGGTCGCGGCGCTGCACGCCCTCCCGACCGGCCTCGTCGCCGAGGCGGGCCTGCCCGTGCAGAGCGCGTCCGACGCGCAGCGGGCCGTCGCGCAGGTCGTCGACCGGGCGGCGGCGACCGCGAGTGTGCCGGCGCCCCTGCTCGACCGCTGGGAGCGGGCCCTCGACGACGCCACCCTGTGGCAGTTCACCCCGACGGTGCTGCACGGCGCACTCCGCCCCGAGACCGTGCTCAGCACGCCGCGCGGCGCGCCCGACGAGGCGGTGTCCGCCGTGCTGGGGTGGTCGGAGCTGCAGGTCGGCGACCCCGCCCGCGACCTCGCGTGGGTGCTCGGCCTGCCGGTGCAGGGCGCCGCGAGCGCGGTGTTCGCCAGCTACCACGCGCTGCGGCGCGGCGCGGCGGACCCCTCCCTCCGGCAGCGGGCGACTCTCCACGCGGAGCTCGAGCTGGCCCGCTGGCTGCTCTACGGCCGCGACACGGGCAAGCGCGAGATCGTCGCCGACGCGGTCGCCATGCTCACGGCGCTCACCCGGGGCGTCGAGGACGACACGGCCGGATCCCTCGGCGCCGATCCGCTGCCGGTGCTCACGGTCGGCGAGGTGGAGCGGATGCTCGACGATCAGCGCTCGATGATGCTGGAGAGGACCGGTCCCGTACCCCTGCCGGCGACGGTCGCCCAGCGCTCGCGCAGCTCGGCCGGGGAGTAGAGCCGCTCGGGCCGCACGATGCGGTCGTGGGCGACGTAGTAGAAGACGGCGTCGATGCCCTCGGGGTCGATGCCCTCCCGTTCCGCGTACGCGAACCGGTACAGCGCGAGCTGGAACTGCTTCAGCTCGAGGTCCGCCGCTGACGAGGGCGGGGCGCCGGTCTTCCAGTCCACGATCTCGATCCGGCCCTGGCGCCGGTAGACGGCGTCGAGCTTGCAGACGAGGACGCGCCCCTCGAACGGCACCTGGATCTCCGTCTCCACCTCGATCGGCTCGAGCCGGCCCCAGGGGCTCGCGAGGAACCGTTCCTGCAGCACCTCGAGCCCCTCGACGCCGTCGCCGACCTCGGGGTCCCCGTCCCGCTCGTCGAGCAGGGCGTCGACGAGCTCCGTCGACGGGGCGAGGCGGGCGCGGTCCTCGACCCAGGCGTGGAAGAGGGTGCCGAGCCGGGTCGCCCGGTAGGGCCGCTCGGGCATCGGCCGCCGGAGCGCGGCGAGCACCGCCTCGGGATCGTCGACGAAGTCCTTGAACCGGGACGCGGGGATGCGGTCGGGCAGCGGCACCCGGCCGCCCCCGGCCAGCTGCTCCGCCCGCTCCGCCAGCAGCGCGTCGACCGGCACCAGCCAGCGGCCGGCGTCGTCGGGATCGGCGGAGCGGACGGCCTCGGCGGCGGCCTCGACGGCGGTCCGGCGGGCGCCGAGCGGATCGGCCGGCCAGAGGAACCGCTCGGCGGGCGCGCCCTCGGGTCGGGAGGGGGACTCGGGCGCGGCGGGCGGCGCCTCGATCAGGCCCGCGTCCGCGAGCTCCTCGAGGTAGCACGAGGGCGCCCGAGGGGTCTTCTGGGTGGCCCAGAAGGAGCCGGTGAGCAGCAGGCGGTGCCGAGCCCGGGTGACGGCGACGTACGCGAGCCGGCGCTCCTCGGCGAGGAGGGAGGCGGCGACGGCGCCCTGGTAGGCCTGCAGCGCGGTCCTCAGCTCGGTGCGGTCGGCGAAGGAGCGCCACGGGAAGACCGGCAGCTCCGCCGCGTCACCGCGGAACTCCCACGGGAGCACGCCGGGCGCGAGCCAGCCGCGCGTGCTCTTCGGCTTCGCGGGCAGCTCGTCCGCGACCATCCGCGGCACGGCGACGACGTCCCACTCGAGACCCTTCGCGCCGTGCACCGTGAGGATCTGCACGGTGCCCGCCTCGGGCGGGTCGCTGCGCGGCGAGAGGTCCTCCTTCTGCTCCGCCGCTGCGAGCCATCCGAGGAAGCCACCGAGCGTTGCGCCCTCGGCGACCTGCAGGTACCCGGCGAGCGCCTCGTCGAAGGCGTGCAGGGAGGCCTGATCGCCCCGCCCCTCGTTGGCGAGCACCTCGATGTCGAGATCGAGCGCCTCGACGACGAGGTGCACGAAGTCGCCGAGGTCGCCGCCGGACCGGCCGCGCAGCTCGGCGAAGACGCGGCCGGCGCGGCGGAGCCGTTCGAGCCCGGCCGGGCTGAAGCCCGCCTCCATGCCGTGCCCCTCGTGGTGGGCGAGGAAGTCGAGCGCGTCGACGATCGAGGAGCTCTCGCCTTCGGCGACGGAGCGGCCGAGCAGCTCGGCGACCTCGGCGCCGAGCCGCTGCTGCGCGAAGTCGCGCTGCTCGAGCCACCGGGCGAGCCGCTGCAGGGCGGCGAGATCCGCGGGGCCGATGCGCCACGCGGCCCCGGCGAGGAGCCGGACGAGCTCGGCGCCGGCCTGCGCATCATGCACGACCCGGAGGGCGCTCACGAGGTCGGCGACCTCGGGCTCCTGCAGCAGGCCGCCGACGCCGAGGACGTGGAAGGGCACCTCCTGGCGGCGGAAGGCCGCCAGGAACGCGGGCAGCGTGCGCCGGGCCCGGAGCAGCATCGCCGCCGAGGGCGGCTGGGGCGACTCCGCGAGCCGGGCCGCGAACCATGCCGCGACCGCATCCGCCTCGTCGTCGAGCGTCTCGGCGAAGACCGACTCGACGGCGTGCTCGCTGGCCGTGGGTGCGGGCGCGAGCCGCGGCACGTCGATCCGGGACGCCGCGGCGAGCGGCGCGGCGAGCGTGTTCGCGGCGTCGAGCACGGCCGTGCCGTTGCGCCAGCTGGTGCTGAGGGCGAAGGTGCGGACCGACCGGCCGCCGCCGAAGTCGCGCTCGAACCCCTCGAGGTTCGCCGCGGATGCGCCGCGCCAGCCGTAGATCGACTGGTGCGGGTCGCCGACGGCCATGACGGCGCGGCCGGCGAACAGCCGCGCGAGCATTCGGGTCTGCACGACCGACGTGTCCTGGTACTCGTCGAGCAGCACCACCCGGTAGCGGGACCGGAAGTCGTCGACGAGCTCGTCGGACGACGACACGATCTCGAGCGCGAGGGACACCTGGTCGGAGTACTGGACCGCCCCGGACGCGCGCTTGCGCTCCCGGTAGGTCTCCACGAGTGAGAGCAGCACGGGCAGGGTGTCGGCGGGCTTGCGCGCCGTCTCGAACTCGCTCCTGTAGGCGGCGGACGCGATCGGCAGGGCATCGAGGGCGGCGCCGTAGGTGAGCGCCATCGCCCGGACGGCCGCCGGGTCGGCCGCGTGCTCCGCGAGCCCGTTCGCGGTGTCGAGCACGAGCTCGGTGATGCGGTCGACGTTCAGATCGAGGTCGGCGAGCGCCCCGTCGCTCGATTCGAGCACGACCCGGCGGGCCAGCTGCCAGGCCGACGCCTCGCCGAGCACGACGCCGCCCGACTCGCGCCCGATGAGGGGCGCGTGGTCGCGGTAGACCCCGTTGGCGAAGGCGTTGTATGTGGAGACGGCCGGCGGGTCGAAGGGGTCGTAGCCCGGGGCGAGACCGACTGCGGCCAGCCGGCCGACGTGCCGGCGGATGCGATCGCCGAGCTCCGAGGCCGCCTTGCGGGTGAAGGTGAGCCCGAGGATCTGCGGCGCGTCGACGAGACCGTTCGCGAGCAGGTAGAGCACGCGGAGCGCCATCGTCTCGGTCTTGCCACTGCCCGCCCCGGCCACGACGAGCGCGGGCTCGAGCGGTGCCTCGATCACCTTCGCCTGCTGCGCCGTCGGCGGGAACATGCCGAGCCGCAGGGCGATCTGCGCCGCGTCCACCCGCTCAGCCACCGCACACCTCGGGGATCCGGGCGAGCATCGCTCGGAACGACGAGCCGCCGTGCCGCACCTCGGGCTCGACGAGCCCTTCGAACCGTGCTGCGGCCATGCCGTCGGCCGCCGCCGCGAGGCGCTCGCGCATGGCCGCTGCCGCCTCCTCGTCGAGCACCGGCTGCTCGACGAGGGCGTAGCCGCGCTGCGACTTCTCGCGCACGTAGAGCAGGGCCGCGCCCGAGCGCGCGGCCCCCGGCGCGATCCCGGGCACGACACCCTCGAGCACGGCGAGCTGGTAGACCCCGAGCTGGGCATGGGTGAGCGCCTCGGCCTTGGCGACCTTGCTCGACCCGGTCTTCAGGTCGACGACTCGCAGGCGACCCCGCGGGTCGAGCTCGACCCGGTCGATGGTGCCGTGGACGGAGGCGCGCCGATGGGTGAACGCGAAGGGCGTCTCGCCCCCGAGCAGCTGCGTGCCGTCGCGCCGCCGATCGGCGAGGTACGTCGCGATCGCGCGGATCATCCGCTCGGCGAGCCGTCGCTCCTTCGCCCCGATCCAGTCCGCCTCGAAATCGAGCTCCGCCCACCGCCCCTCGAGCGCCGCGAGCAGCTCGGCCTCCTCGCCCTCCCCCGCGTGCTCGAGGATCCAGTGGAGCATGGTGCCGACGGCACCCGCGAGCAGCGGCTCGCCCCCCGCGACCCGGTCGACGAACCAGTCGACCGGTGAGCGCTCGAACTGCTCCAGCTTGGACGGCGACACCCGCACCGGCGCGTCGGGGTCGGGCTCGAGCGGCGCCTCGGTGGACGCAGCGGCCAGCCCGAGCCAGCCGTCCGGCGCCGCGCCC
>NZ_JAODBE010000052.1 GCF_025463795.1 Amnibacterium sp. | reverse complement strand
CAAAGGAATCTCAACGACCGAAAAACGGCCGACGAGGTTTATTGGCATTGACAATTGTGCACGCTGTTGAGTTCTCAAGGATCGGCCGCACATCGCCCACCAGTCTCACGACCAGCAGCCCGAGGCGCCTTTCTAGGCTCCGAGAGTCTAGCACCTGCAGCGACTGCTGCTGTGCCGGAGAGGGGCCGTCCCGCTTGAGGCCGGAGAGCTTCGCTCATCCGCACCTTTGGGGTGACGAGGGAAGAAGTTACGTCGGGATCGGGCCCGGTGCAAGCCGGTCGAGGACCTCGGGCGTGTCGCTCGGCGGGGCGGCGACGGGCACCGTCCCGAGGGGATCAGTGCGTGCGGACGACGGCGGCGAGGGTGCGCTTGCCGCGCCGGAGTACCGCGAATCGCCCGTGCAGCATGGGGCCGAGCACCGCCTCCGCATCGACGATGCGCTCGTTGTCGACGTACACGCCCCCCTGGGCGATCGCGCGCCGCGACTCCCCCGCCGACGTGGTGAGGCCGGTGGCCACGAGGAGCGCGGCGACGGGAGTGCCGGGCTCCCCCGGCGCCGACGGCAGCTCCGCCAGCGCCGCCTCGAGCATCGCGGGCGGCAGCGCCGCGAGATCGCCGGACCCGAAGAGCGCCGCCGAGGCGTCCCTCGCGGCATCGGCGGCCTCGTCGCCGTGCACGAGCGCGGTGACCTCCCACGCGAGCCGGCGCTGCGCCTCCCTGGCGCCCGGCCGGTCCCGCACCGACTGCTCGAGCGCGCCGATCTCGTCCCTGGACAGGAAGGTGAAGACCTTGAGCCGCTCGACCACGTCCGCGTCGGCGGTGTTCAGCCAGAACTGGAAGAACGCGTACGGCGTCGTCGACTCCGGGTCGAGCCAGACCGCGGTGCCCTCGCTCTTGCTGAACTTGCGGCCGTCGCTGTTCGTGATGAGCGGCGTTCCGATCGCGTGGACGGCGGCGCCCTCCACGCGGTGGATCAGGTCGATGCCGCTCGTCAGGTTGCCCCACTGGTCGCTGCCGCCGGTCTGCAGGGTGCAGCCGTGCTGGCGGTAGAGCTGGAGGAAGTCGTAGCCCTGCAGGATCTGGTAGCTGAACTCGGTGTAGCTGATCCCGGCCTCGGAGTTGAGCCGCGCGGCCACGGCGTCCTTCTTCAGCATGGTGCCGACTCGGTAGTGCTTGCCGATGTCCCTGAGGAAGTCGATCGCTGAGAGCCCCGCGGTCCAGTCGAGGTTGTTCACCATGCGCGCGGGGGCCGCCCCCTCGAAGTCGAGGAAGCGCCCGACCTGATCCCGGAGCCGCTCCACCCAGACGGCCACGGTCTCCGGGCTGTTGAGGGTCCGCTCGGCGCTGGGCCGCGGATCGCCGATGAGGCCGGTCGATCCGCCGACGAGGCCGATCGGGTGGTGTCCGGCGAGCTGCAGCCGACGGAGCACGAGCAGTTGGGTCAGGTGCCCCAGATGGAGGCTCGGCGCGGTCGGATCGAACCCGCAGTAGGCGGTGACCGGGCCGGCGGCGAGCGCCTCCGCGAGCGCGTCGCGATCGGTGGAGACGTGGACCAGGCCACGCCAGGTGAGCTCGTCCCAGATCGTCGGGAACGTGGCATCGTTGCGCTGGCGCGCGAGGGCTTGCGTCGGCACCGTGCCACGGTAGCAGCGGGCCTCGAGCGGCGGATCAATTCTGCGGACTTGATCTGTCGATATCAAGCCGCTAGCCTTGGTTTCATGTTCGTGCTGACCGTCGACCAGGTCGACAGCCGGGGGTTCGGCGACCGCGTCGGTCCGCTGCTGCCCGACCTGTCGGTCCGCTGGCGGGACACGCTCCTGCTCGGGCCCGACCGGACGGCGGGGGACGAGTTCCAGCTGGTGGCGCACGACGCCGCCGGAGTCCTCGGCCTCGTGCTCGAGCTCACCCGCCGGGACGAGTGGAGCGTCGGCCTCGGGATCGGGGACGTCGACGAGCCCCTGCCCGGCACCACCCGGGAGGCGACCGGCGACGCGTTCGTCGCGGCCCGCGACGCGGTCGAGCGGGCGAAGCGGACCCCGCACCGATTCGCCCTCACGGCGGCCTCCTCCGCGGCGCCCCTCGACGGGCCCGACGTCGAGGCCCTCACCGACCTGCTGCTCGAGGTGCGGTCGAGACGCTCCCCGGAGGGCTGGGCGGTCGTCGACCGGCTGGGTCCCGGCACCACGCAGGCGGCGGTCGCCCAGGAGCTCGGCATCACCGCCCAGGCGGTCAGCCTCCGGGCGAGGGCGGCCGGGATCCGGCTCGAGGCGCGAGCGGTCCCGGCGCTCGTCCGCGCGCTCGAGGCGGTCGACGGTGGTCGCCCGTAGGCTGAGGAAGTGAACACGGCCCACCCCCTGCTGGTGCTGGCGGTCGTCGGCTGGGGCCTGCTCACGCTCCTCGTCGCCGCGGCGGCGACAGCGGCGGTGCTCGCGCACCGCCTGCGCCGGCCGGTGATCACCGCGACGGCCGTCGTTCTCACCGTCGCCGCCCTGCTCGTCGCCGCGCTGCCCTCGGTCGCCGCTCCGGCCCCGTTCGCGACCGTGCTCACGGTGGGCTCCCTGGTGATCGCGGTCGCCGGCGGGAGCCCCGTGACGCGCGCGCTCCTCGACCGCGTCACCTTCGGCGAGGTCGAGGGCGCCCACGGCGGCATCCTCGCCTCCGACGGCCGCGAGCTCCTGCGCGGCGGGGAGGTGATCGGACTCCTGGAGCGGCTCGCCGTGGCGGGCGCGATCGTCGCCGGATTCCCCGACGCCCTCGCGGTGATCATCGCGATCAAGGGCGTCGGCCGGTTCACGGAGCTCGAGACCGGCGGCGTGCGCGAGCGGTTCATCGTCGGCACCCTCGCGAGCTGGACCTGGGCGGCCGCGGCGGCCGGGATCTCGCTCCTCGCGCGATGACGGCGACGGCGGGGCCGTCGACCGGGCTCGCCGCCAGGGCCGCTGCGCCGTCGGCCGTGCGGCCTGCACGACGCCGGCTCCGCCGGATCGCGTCGCTCCGCACGGGCGCCCAGGCGGCGGCCATCGTGCTCTGGTGCCTGCTGCCGGTGTACTGGCTGGTGGTGTCCGCGTTCCGCGATCCCCGCACCACGTTCGAGCTCACGCCGCTGCCGACGCGGCCGACGCTCGCCAACTTCGCCGCCGCCTTCGATCCGACCGACCTGCTGCTCCGCGGCGTCGCGAACAGCGCGATGATCAGCGGCGGCGTCACGCTCGTGTCCCTCGTGATCGGCGCCACGGCGGCGTACGGGCTGGCGAGGTGGACCTTCCGGGGCCGCGACCTGCTGCTCGGCGCGCTGCTCGCCGCGTCGATGCTGCCCGGCGCGTCCCTGGCGACCCCGCTCTACGGCGTGTGGGCCGCGCTCGGCTGGTCGTACTCGTACCAGGCGATCGCGCTGCCGTACCTCGCGCTGACGCTGCCGCTCACGGTGTTCACGCTGCAGTCGTTCTTCCAGGGCCTGCCGTGGGAGCTGGAGGACGCGGCCCGGGTGGACGGATGCACGAGACGGCAGGCCTTTCTGCACGTGATCCTGCCGCTCGCGGCACCGTCGGTGTTCACCGCCGCGATCCTGTCCTTCCTCGCGACCTGGAACGAGTACGTGCTCGCGACCGTGCTGACCGGCGACCGCACGATCACGGTGACGGTGGTGATCGGGAACTTCGCTTCGGACATCACCGGCTACACGGTGACGATGGCGGCAGGGGCGATCGTCACCGTGCCGCTGATCGTGCTGGTCCTCCTGTTCCAGCGGCGGATCGTCTCGGGCCTCACCGCCGGTGCGGTGCGCGCCTGACGCGCGGCACCGCCTGCCGGTACGGCGACACCGTCGGATCGCCGACGAGGAAGAACCGCCACGGATAGCGCTCGGCGTCCCCGCCCTCCCCCGACACACCCGTGCGTGGGCCCGTCCCGATCGGACCGGTGCCCGCCGTGGGCAGCCCGATCGAGAAGGCGCCCTCCGGATCGAGCAGGTCGGCGCCGCCGTCCGCGAGAGAGATGCCGAGCGCGGTCGCGAGCCTGGCCGGCCCCCGGGCGAGGTCGCGGCGGGCGGCGCCGAACCGGCGCGCCTCCGCCAGCTCCTCCCCTGCGACCACCTCGCCGCCGCGCAGCAGGATCCCGGCCGCGAGCCCCTCGGGCAGGCAGACGATGTTCGCGCAGGTGTGCATCCCGTAGGTGAAGTAGGTGTACAGGTGGCCGGCCGGACCGAACATCACGGCGTTCCGCGGAGTCCTCCCCCGGTGGGCGTGCGAGCCCGGGTCCTCGCCCTGGCCCGAGTAGGCCTCGACCTCCGTGAGCCGGACGGTCACCGTCCCGTCCGCTGTCCGGTGCGTGAGCAGGGCGCCGAGCAGCCGCGGCGCCACCTCGAGCGCCGGCGCCTCGAAGACCGCCCGCGCGGTCAGAAGAAGTGCCCGAGCACGGAGGCCCACACGACGCCGGCGAGCACGACGACGATCGCGACGCCGACGATCAGGGGGATCACCCACGGGTGGGCCGACGGCCTCGCGCCGGGTCTGACGCGCGGCGGCGGCAGGAAGCGGGGACGCTCAGCCATCGAGGGCCCTCCGCCCGCTGCGCACGTGCTCGGTGAGGAGCGCGAGCTGGCGGCGGACCTGCTCCGGCGCCGTGCCGCTCGTCCCGGTGCGCGACGCCACGGATCCCTCCGCGGTGAGGACCGTGCGCACCTCCGGCACGAGGTGCGGCGAGACGGTCGCCAGCTCGTCGTCGCTCAGCTCGTCCAGGCCGACGCCGCGCTCCTCGGCGGCCCTGACGAGCGCGCCGGTCACCTCGTGCGCCTCCCGGAACGGCCGGCCGGCCTTCACGAGCCACTCGGCCACGTCGGTGGCCAGCGAGTAGCCCTGCGGCGCGGACGCCGCCATCGCGGCGGTGTCGAACCGCAGGGTCGCCACCAGCCCGGTGACCGCCGGCAGCAGGGTCTCGAGCGTTCCGACCTGGTCGAAGACCGGCTCCTTGTCCTCCTGGAGGTCGCGGTGGAAGGCGAGCGGCAGCCCCTTCAAGGTGGCGAGAAGGCCCGTGAGGTCACCGATCAGCCGGCCCGCCTTGCCGCGGGTGAGCTCGGCGATGTCCGGGTTCTTCTTCTGCGGCATGATCGACGACCCCGTCGACCAGGCGTCGTGGAGGCGGACGAAGCCGACGTCCCGCGTCGACCAGAGGATGACGTCCTCGGCGAGCCGGGAGAGGTCGACGCCGATCATCGCGGCGACGAACGCGAACTCCGCGACGACGTCCCTCGCGCTCGTGCCGTCCATCGAGTTCTCGACCACCCGGTCGAAGCCGAGGCGCCGCGCGACGAGCTCGTCGTCGAGGCCCAGGCTCGACCCCGCGAGCGCACCACCGCCGTACGGCGACGCGTCGGCACGGCGTCGCCAGTCCGCGAGCCGGTCGAGGTCGCGGACGAGCGGCCACGCGTGGGCGAGCAGGTGGTGGGCGAGCAGCACGGGCTGGGCGTGCTGCAGATGGGTGCGCCCGGGCAGGATCGCACCGAAGGTCGCGTCCGCCTGACTCGCGAGCGCGTCGACGAGGTCGACGAGCTGCAGGCCGATGGCACGGGCGTGGTCCTTCAGATACATCCGGACGAGCGTCGCGATCTGGTCGTTGCGGCTGCGTCCCGCCCGCAGCCGGCCGCCGAGCTCCGGCCCGACCTCGCGGATGAGGGCCTCCTCGAGGGCGCCGTGCACGTCCTCGTCGGTGGGCGACGGGGTCAGCGAGCCGTCCGCGATCCGTTCGGCCAGGCGGTCGAGCCCCGCCTGCAGCGCCTCGTGGTCGGCCTCGGTGAGGTACCCGGCCGCGGCGAGCGCCTCGGCGTGCGCCTTCGACCCCGCGATGTCGTACGGGGCGAGGACCCAGTCGAACGCCGTCGACCGGCTCAGCGCGGCGAGCTCGTCCGACGGGCCCGCACTGAACCGGCCGCCCCAGAGCGCCCCGGCGACGGTGCCGTCCGAGCCCGGCATCTCAGCGGCCGAGGTCGCGGCGGGCGGAGATCTTGCTCGGCAGGCTCCACAGCTCGATGAAGCCCTTCGAGAGCGACTGGTCGAACGTGTCGCCGGTGTCGTAGGTCGCGAGGGAGAAGTCGTAGAGACTCTCGGCGCTCCGACGGCCCGTCACGACGGCGCTGCCGCCCCAGAGCCGCAGCCGGATGTCACCGGTCACGTGCTGCTGGCTCTCGTCGACGAACGCGTCGAGCGCCCGCTTCAGCTCCGAGAACCAGAGGCCGTCGTAGACGAGCTGCGCCCACGTGTTCTCCACGTCGCGCTTGTAGCGGCCGAGGTCGCGCTCGATGGTGAGGTTCTCGAGCTCCTCGTGCGCCGCGATCAGGGCGATGGCGCCGGGCGCCTCGTACACCTCGCGGCTCTTGATGCCGACGAGCCGGTCCTCGACGATGTCCAGCCGGCCGACACCGTGGCGGCCGGCGAGCGCGTTCATCCGCTGCACGGCCTGGAGCGGCGTAACGGCCTCGCCGTCGATCGCGGTCGGGACGCCGGCGGTGAAGGTGATCACGACCTCGTCGGCGTCGCGGGCGACGGTCGGGTCGTCGGTGTACGCGTACAGGTCCTCGATCGGGCCGTTCCACGGGTCCTCGAGGAACCCGGTCTCCACCGCGCGACCCCACACGTTCTGGTCGATGGAGTACGGGCTCTTCTTCGACTGCTGGATCGGCAGCCCGTGCTCCTCCGCGTAGACGATCGCCTTGTCGCGGGTGAGCGCGAGGTCACGGACGGGCGCGATGCTCGTCAGCTCCGGCGCGAGAGCCGCGACCGCCGCCTCGAAGCGCACCTGGTCGTTGCCCTTGCCCGTGCAGCCGTGGGCGACCGAGTCGGCGCCGAGCTCGAGCGCGGTGCGGGCGAGGTGGCGGGCGATCAGGGGACGCGACAGCGCCGAGACCAGCGGGTAGCGCTTCTGGTACAGCGCGTTCGTCTTCAGCGCCGGCATGAGGAACTCGTCCGCGAACTCGTCCTTCGCGTCGACGACGATGGAGTCGACGGCGCCGCAGTCGAGGGCGCGCTGCCGGATGTCGTCGAGGTCCTCGCCGCCCTGGCCGACGTCGACCGCGAGGGCGACCACGTCCTTCCCGGTGGCGTCCTTCAGCCATCCGATGCCGACGGAGGTGTCGAGACCTCCCGAGTAGGCGAGCACGACCCGATCCGCCACGCGACTCCCTCCGAGCGCTTCCGAGGCGTCCAGCCTAGGGCGTGTCCTCCGGCGCCGACTTCTCGAGGAGCCAGGCCAGCAGCGCCTTCTGCGCGTGCAGGCGGTTCTCCGCCTCGTCCCAGATCACCGACTGCGGACCGTCGATGACCTCGGGCGCCACCTCGTAGCCCCGGTCGGCGGGCAGGCAGTGCAGGAAGACCGCGTCGGGCGCCGCCTCGGCCATGAGGGCCTCCGACACCTTGTAGGTGGCGAGGGCGGCGACGCGGGACTCCTTCTCGTCCTCACGGCCCATCGAGACCCACGTGTCGGTGACGACGACGTCCGCGCCGCGAACGGCGTCCGTCGGATCGTGCGTGAGGGTGACCGAGCCACCCGTTCCGGCCGCGATGCGCTCGGCGTCGGCGACGACCACCGGATGCGGCGGGTACTGCTCGGGGAAACCGATCCGCACGTGCATCCCGGCGGTCGTGCAGGCGAGGAGGTACGAGTGCACCATGTTGTCGGCGCCGTCACCGACGAACGCGACGGTGAGACCGGCGAGCCGGCCCTTGTGCTCGCGGATCGTGAGCAGGTCGGCGAGCAGCTGGCACGGGTGGAAGTCGTCGGAGAGCGCGTTGATGACGGGCACCGTCGTGCCGGCCGCCATCTCGTCCAGCCCTGCCTGCGCGTAGGTGCGCCAGACGATGGCGGAGACCATCCGTTCGAGCACGCGCGCCGTGTCGCTCGGGGTCTCCTTCCCGCCGAGCTGGCTGTTCGCGGTCGAGATGATCAGGGGGCTGCCGCCGAGGTCGGCGATGCCGACCGCGAAGCTGACCCGGGTGCGGGTCGAGGACTTGTCGAAGATCACGGCGACGGTCTGCGGGCCCGCGAGGGGCTTCGCGCCCCAGCGGTCCTGCTTCATCCGCTCGGCCAGGTCGAGCACCTCGGCCTGCTCGGCCGGGCTCAGGTCGTCGTCGCGGAGGAGGTGGCGGGTCACGGCGGCTCCAGTCGTCTCAGCAGGCCGCGAGCGCGGCGCCGAACCGGTCGGCGAACTCGGCGATCTCGGCGTCGCCGACGATGAGCGGCGGCGCGATGCGGATCGAGGTCGGGTTGATGGCGTTCACGATCAGGCCCCGGTCGAGGGCCGCCGCGGCGATCGCGGGGGCGGCGCCCTCGACGACGCCGATGCCGATCAGCAGCCCGCGGCCGCGCACCTCGGTGACCAGGGAGGATCCGGTGGCGAGCACGGCGTCGCGGATCTGCGGGCCACGCCGCGCAGCGTTGCCGATCAGGTCGGCGCGCTCGATCTCGGCCAGCACCGCGTTCGCGACCGTCGTGGCGAAGGGGTTGCCGCCGAAGGTGCTGCCATGGTCGCCGCGCTGCAGCAGCAGGCTCGCGCGACCGAACGTGACCATCGCTCCGAGCGGCACGCCGCCGGCGATGCCCTTCGCCATGGTGACGGCGTCGGGGACGATGCCGGTGTGCTGGTGGTCGAACCAGCGGCCCGTGCGGCCGATGCCCGTCTGGATCTCGTCGATGATCAGCAGGGCGCCGTGCCGCTCCGTGAGCCGGCGGGCGGCCTCGAGGTAGCCGTCGGGCAGCGGCACGACGCCGGTCTCGCCCTTGATCGGTTCGAGGAACAGTGCGGCGACGTCGTCGCGCATTGCCGCCTCGAGCGCGTCGACCGTGGAGTCGAGGTGCTCGACGCCCGCGATCATCGGCTCGAAAGGGGCCTGGAGCGCCGGCTTGCCGGTGAGCGCGAGGGCCCCCATGGTGCGGCCGTGGAACGCGTTCTTCAGCGCGAGGATGCGGTTCCGGGCGCCGTCGGAGTTGCGGCGCGCGAGCTTGAAGGCGGCCTCGTTCGCCTCCGCACCGGAGTTGCCGAAGTAGACCCGTCCCTCGTCGCCCGCCCCCGTGATCCGCTTCAGGCGTTCGGCGAGCTCGAGCTGCGACGGCGTCGTGAAGTAGTTGGAGACGTGCACGAGCCGCGCGGCCTGGCTGGACGCCGCCTCGACGATCACGGGATGGGCGTGGCCCAGGGAGTTGACGGCGATGCCGCCGAGGAAGTCGAGGTAGCGGTTGCCCTCGTCGTCCTCCACCCAGCAGCCCTCGCCGCGGACGAGCATGCGCAGCGCAGGCGCGTAGCTCGCCATGAGGTCTTCGGCCTGGCGCTCGCGCCACGAGCGGGTCGTCGTGTCCGTCATCCCGGTACCACCTCCGTGCCGATGCCGGCACCCGTGAAGATCTCGAGCAGGACCGAGTGGGGCACCCGGCCGTCGATGATCGCGGCCTTGGGGACCCCGGCCTCGACCGCCTCGAGACAGGCGGTCATCTTCGGGATCATTCCGGATTCGAGTGACGGCAGCATCGCCGTCAGTTCGGTGGTGGTGAGGGAACCGAGGATGACGTCCCGGCGCGGCCAGTCGGCGTAGAGGCCGGGCACGTCGGTGAGCACGACGAGCTTCGCGGCGCCGAGCGCGACCGCGAGCGACGCGGCCGCGCTGTCGGCGTTCACGTTGAGGGAGGCGCCGGGGCTGTCGAGGTCCGGGGCGATCGTCGAGACGACGGGGATCCCGCCGACCTCGATCTGCGCGAGGACACCGGCGGGGTCGACCTGCACCACGTCGCCCACCTGGCCGAGGTCCACCTCGCGGCCGTCGACGACCGCGGTGCGGCGGCGGGCGCCGAAGAGCCCGGCGTCCTCGCCGGAGACACCGGCGGCGAGCGGGCCGTGCCGGTTGATGGCGCCGACGAGGTCGCGGCTCACCTGCCCGGTGAGGACCATCCGGACGACGTCCATCACCTCCGGGGTCGTGACCCGGTAGCCGCCGCGGAACTCGCTCTCGATCCCGAGGCGGTCGAGCATGGCGGAGATCTGCGGGCCGCCGCCGTGCACGACGACGGGGCGCACGCCCACCGTGCGGAGATAGACGACGTCCTCCGCGAAGGACGCGAGGAGGCGCTCGTCGACCATGGCGTTCCCGCCGAACTTCACCACGACGATCCGGCCCGCGTACTCGGTGATCCAGGGCAACGACTCGAGCAGCACGGCGGCCTTCGCGGCCGCCTCCGCCTCCGCCGCCTGATCGACGCGTCGCTGCTCAGGAGGCATACGCGCTGTTCTCGTGGACGTACTCGTGGGTGAGGTCGTTCGTCCACACCGTCGCCGACTCGTCGCCCGCGTGGAGGTCGATGACGACCGACACGGCGCGCGTGGTCAGGTCGACGAGGTCCCGCGGCTGGTCCGGCTGGCCCTGCGCGCAGACGCGGACGCCGTTCATCGTGACGTCGATCCCGAACGGGTCGAAGTCCGCGCCGGTCGTGCCGACCGCGGCGAGCACCCGGCCCCAGTTGGGGTCGTTGCCGAAGACGGCCGCCTTGAAGAGGTTGCTGCGCGCCACGGCTCGCGACACCTCCACGGCGTCGTCCTCGCTGGCCGCGTGGACGGTCTCGATCGCGATGTCGTGGCTGGCGCCCTCCGCGTCGGACTGGAGCTGCAGCGCGAGGTCGCGGCAGACGTCGGTGAGCCGCGCGGTGAAGGAGGCCAGGTCGGGGGCCGTGCCGGAGGCGCCGGAGGCGAGCAGGGTCACCTGGTCGTTCGTCGACATGCAGCCGTCGGAGTCGAGGCGGTCGAACGTCACGCGGGTCGCCGTGCGGAGGGCCGCGTCGAGGTCGGCGGATTCGAGGTCCGCGTCGGTCGTGAGCACGACGAGCATCGTGGCGAGGCCGGGGGCCAGCATGCCGGCGCCCTTGGCCATCCCGCCGATCGTGTAGCCGTCGCCGGTGGAGGCGGCCTGCTTGGGCCGGGTGTCGGTCGTCATGATGGCGCGGGCCGCTGCGTCGCCCCCGTCGCTCGCGAGGGAGCGCGCCGCCGCAGCGACGCCGTGGACGACCTTGGTGCTGTCGAGCTGCTCGCCGATGAGGCCCGTGGAGCAGATGAGCACGTCGCCGGCCGAGAGCCCGAGCGCCTCCCCGGCGGCCTCCGCGGTGGCGTGCACCGTCTGGAAGCCGAGCACGCCGGTGTAGCAGTTCGCGCCGCCCGAGTTCAGCACGATCGCCGAGACGACGCCGTCCCGGATGACCTGCTTGCTCCACATGATCGGGTTCGCGGTGCAGCGGTTGCTCGTGAAGACGGCGGCGGCCGCCGCCGAGGGTCCGCGGTTGAGCACGAGGGCGAGATCGGGGCCGTCGCCCGTGCGGAGGCCGGCGACGACGCCCGCGGCCTCGAAGCCGGCTGCTGCTGTGACGCTCACGGGGCGACTCCATCGATCGGGAGCCCCGCGGCCTCGTCGAGGCCGAGGGCGAGGTTCGCGGACTGGATCGCGGCGCCGGCGGTGCCTTTGACCAGGTTGTCGATCGCGGCGACGGCGACCAGGCGACCGGCGGCGGCGTCGACCGCGAGGCCGATCGCGATGGTGTTGGCACCGAGCACGTGCTGCACGGCCGGGAAGGAGCCCGCGGGGAGCAGACGGACGAAGCGCTCGCCGGCGTACGCCGCCTCGTACGCCGCGCGCACCGCCTCCGCGGTCGTGCCGGGCACGAGCCGCGCGGTGCAGGTCGCGAGGATGCCGCGGGCCATCGGCACGAGCACCGGCGTGAACGACAGGGAGCCGCGCACCCCCGTGGCCTTCGCGAGCGACTGGAGCACCTCGGGCACGTGCCGATGGGTGCCGCCGACGGCGTACGCGGATGCGGATCCGAGCAGCTCGGCGGCGAGCAGGTCGGTGCGCATCGCGCGGCCGGCGCCCGACGGCCCGACCGCGAGCACCGCGACCAGGTCGTGCTGCTCGACGAGCCCGGCGGCGATCGCCGGGGCGAGCGCGAGGGCGACGGTGGATGCGTTGCAGCCGGGGGCGGCGATCCGGCGGACGCCGCGGAGGGCGTCGCGTTGTTTGCCGGCCGCGGTCGGCAGCTCCGGCACGCCGTAGGGCCACGCGCCGTGCCAGTCGCCGGGGTAGAACGCGGCCCAGTCCGCGGCGTCCTCGAGCCGGTGATCGGCACCCGCGTCGACCACGAGCACGTCGTCGCCGAGCGCTGCAGCGAGGGCCCCGGACGCACCGTGCGGCAGGGCGAGGAACACGACGTCGTGACCGGCGAGCACCTCGGGCGCGGTGTCCTGGAGCACCAGGTCGCCCGCGGAGGCGAGGTGCGGCTGCACGTCGACGAGGCGCTTGCCGACGCTGCCGTGGCCCGTCACCGTGACGACCTCGAGGTCGGGGTGCTGCGCGAGCAGGCGGATCACCTCACCGCCGGCGTAGCCGCTGGCGCCCGCCACCGCGACCCGGAGAACCATTGGTCAACCCTAGCGAGACCCGGATGCCGGACCCGTCCGGGCCCCCGCCGCTACTCCCGGATGGCCGCGCCGGTGCGGGCGGCCGCGAGGGCGGCGCCCGACTCCTTCGCGGCCGTCGCCTCGGCCGCCGTCAGCGTGCGGTCGTCCGCGCGGAAGCGCAGCGCGAAGGTGAGCGACTTCGTGCCGTCGGGAAGCCCCGCTCCGCGGTAGTCGTCGATGAGCGCGACCTCCTCGAGCAGTGCGCCCGCGCCCTCACGCACGGCGGCGAGCACCTCCGCGGCCGGCACGGGCGTGGCGACGACCAGGGAGAGGTCCTGCGTCGCCGCGGGCATCGGCGAGATCGGCCGGACGGCCGGCGGGGCCGGCGTCGCCGCGATGAGCGCCTCGAGGTCGATCTCGACGGCAGCGACCCGGCCGGGGACGTCCTCCGTCAGCCGCGGGTGCAGCTCGCCGGCGACACCGACGACGGTCCCGCCGACGAGGACCTCGGCCGCACGGCCGGGGTGGAACCCGGCGGGTGTCGCCTGACGCACCTCGACGGCCGCGCCGACCGCGGCGCCGATCGCCGCGGCCGCCTCGATCGCGTCCCGCCAGTCGGTCGGTACGGCGACCTGACCCGGCTGCTTGCCGATCCGCTCCCCGGCGAGCACGACCCCGACGTGCAGGGGCTGCGCGGGGAGGTCGTCCCGGAGGCGGGCGAGGAGGTCCGCAGCCGGCCGGACGCCGATCGGCGGAAGCTCGGCGGTGCCGTAGCGCCCACCGGGTTCGGGCAGGAACACCGCGCCGATCTCGGCGAGCGCCAGATCCGGCAGACCCCGCCCGCGGTTGCGGCGGAGCGCGTCGAGCAGGCCGGGCAGCAGGCTGCGGCGGAGCAGCGGCGCGCCGGCGTCGAGCGGGTTCGCGATCCGCATGGACGGTCCGGGCGCGAACGCGTCCTGGGCCGCGGGCGTCACGAGGGGATACGAGTGGATCTCCACGGCGCCGTCCGCGGCGAGCACGGTCCCCACGGAACGCCGCAGGCGCTGGGCGCGGGTCAGCCCGCGGCCGGGCGGCGCGACCGGCAGCTCGGACGGGATCCGGTCGTAGCCGACGACGCGGACGACCTCCTCCACCAGGTCCTCGGTCGCGGCGAGATCGGGTCGCCAGGTCGGCGGCGTGACGACGAGCCCCTCCTGGCGCTCCGCGAGGGCGCAGCCGAGCACGGTGAGCGCGGACCGGGTCTCCGCCTCCGTGACGGCCGCGCCGGTGCGCGCGAGCACCGCGCCCTCCGGCAGGAGCACAGGCACCGGCGGGACCGAGGCGTCGTACCAGGTCTGGCCGTCGTCGGCGGTGCCGCCCGCGAGCTCGACGAGCAGGCGCACGGCGCGCTCGGCGGCGGCGCGGGCGACCGCCGGATCCACGCCGCGCTCGAAGCGGCGGCTCGCCTCGCTCGGCAGCTTGTGCCTGCGGGCGGTGCGGCCGATCGAGACCGGGTCGAAGTTCGCGGCCTCGATCACGACGTCGGTGGTGACCCCGGACAACTCGGTGCGGTCGCCGCCCATCACGCCGGCGAGGCCGACGGCGCCGCCGAGGTCCGCGATGACGAGGTCCTCGGCGTGGAGGGTCCGCTCCTGCCCGTCGAGCGTGGTGAGCCGCTCCCCCGGCTCGGCCCTGCGCACGGTCAGGCCGCCGTCGAGCCGATCCAGGTCGTAGCCGTGCAGCGGCTGGCCGAGCTCGAGCATCACGTAGTTCGTGACGTCGACGGGCAGGGAGATCGAGCGGATGCCGGCGAGGCGCAGCCGGGACGCGAGCCAGCTCGGCGCGGGCGCGGCCGGATCGATGCCGCGCACGACGCGGGTGACGAACACCGCGCAGCCGGCCCGTCCGCGGATCGGCGTCGCGTCGTCGACCACCACCGGGACCGCACCCGTGTCCCTGTCGTCGGGCGGCTGCACGGCGGCGGCCGGGTCGCGGAAGGCGGCACCGGTCGAGGCCCCGTACTCGCGGGCGATGCCGCGGATCGAGAGGGCGTAGCCGCGATCGGGCGTGACGTTGATCTCGACGGCGGCGTCGTCGAGGCCGAGCAGGCGGATGGCATCGGTGCCGACCTCGGGATCGAGCCCGAGCTCGGTCAGGCGGAGGATGCCCTCGTGCTCGTCGGAGAGACCGAGCTCGCGGGCGGAGGCGATCATCCCGTCGGACACGTGCCCGTACGTCTTGCGGGCGGCGATGGGGAACGGCCCGGGCAGGATCGTGCCCGGCAGCGTGACGACGACCTTGTCGCCGACGAGGAAGTTGCGGGCGCCGCAGACGATCCCCCTGACCGCCTCGCCGCCGTCCGCGGCGTGCTGCCCGTCGGGCGCGACGCGCACGGAGCACCAGCGGATGGTCTTGCCGTTCTTCTGCGGCTCCTCCGCGAACTCGAGCACCTCGCCCACGACGACCGGGCCGGAGAGGTCGCCGCCGTGGACCGTCTCCTCCTCGAAGCCCACCCGCACGAGCGCGGCGTGCAGGTCCTCCGGGGTGCTGCGCTCGGGCAGGTCGGCCCATTCCGCGAGCCAGGACAGCGGGATCCTCACGACTGCGCCTCTCCGGGGGTGGTGATCATCGGCCGGTCAGCCCCCACTGGCGCGCGAAGCGCACGTCGCCCTCGATCATGTCGCGCATGTCGGTGAGCCCCTCCGCGAACTGGAGGGTCCGCTCGATGCCGAGGCCGAACGCGAAGCCCTGGAACTCGTCCGGGTCGACGCCCGCGGCGCGGAGCACGTTGGGGTGCACCATCCCGCAGCCGCCCCACTCGATCCACCTGGCGCCGCCCTTCGCGGTCGGGTGCCAGACGTCCATCTCGGCCGACGGCTCCGTGAACGGGAAGAAGTTGGGGCGCAGGCGGATGCGGGCGGCGTCGCCGAACAGCAGGCGGGCCAGGTGCTCGAGGGTTCCGCGCAGGTTCGCCATGGTGAGGCCGCGGTCGACGGCGAGCCCCTCGAACTGGTTGAAGACGGGCAGGTGGGTGGCGTCGATCTCGTCGGTGCGGTAGACGCGGCCGGGACCGAGCACGTAGAGCGGGGCGCCGCGCTCGAGCAGGGACCGCACCTGCACCGGCGACGTCTGCGTGCGGAGCACGAGGTGGGCGCCCTCGGGCTCCACGAACAGGGTGTCCTGGGGGCTGCGCGCCGGGTGGTCGGGGTCGATGTTCAGGGCGTCGAAGTTGAACCACTCGTGCTCGAGCTCGGGCCCTTCGACGATCTCCCAGCCCATCGCGACGAAGACGTCCTCGACCTGCTCGCGCACGAGGGTGAGCGGATGACGGGCGCCGGGCAGCCGGCGGACGGCGGCCGCCGTGACGTCGACGCGCTCGGCCTCGAGTCGCGCGGCCTGCTCGGTGCGCTCGAGCTCGGTCTCGCGGGCGGCGAGCGCCGCGGTGACGCGGCCCCGGGCGGCCCCCATGAGCTTGCCCGCGGCCGGCTTGTCCGCCGGTGCGAGCTCGCGGATGCGAGCGTTCAGGCGCGCGAGCGGCGACGACTCGCCCGTGTGGGCGATCCTGGCGGCCTTCAGCTCGGCGCCGGTCGCCGCGGCGTCGATCGCGGCGAGGGCGTCGGCGACCGCGGATTCCACGGTGGCCTCGTCGAGGGCGGTGGCGTTCGACACGGTCAGCAAGTCTAGGGAGCGCGCCGAGCGCGTCCGATCGGGTCGCGGCCGCCGCCCCTTCGGCCCATCCGGGCGGGCACGCGCGTCCGCACGGGCCGGAACCGCCCGGCGCCACCATCGCCGCGGCATCGCTGCCGTCCAGTTGACTGGAGCGGTGCTCGTCGTGCTGCTCGGGACCGCCTCCGCCCTGGTGTACGGGGTGAGCGACTTCTTCGGCGGCGTGGCGTCGCGCACGCAGCCCGCGCTCCACGTGACGATCGGCGCGTTCGCGATCGCGGCCGTGCTCGACGCACCGGTGCTGGCCGTCGGCTCCCCGGCCTGGTCTGCGGCCGCCCTGGGAACGGGCGCCCTCGGCGGCGTCTGCGGGGGCATCGGCACCTGGCTCTTCTACGCAGCGCTCGCGCGCGGGCCGGTCGGCGTGGTCGCCCCGGCGGTCGCGCTGATCGCCGCGGTGCTGCCGGCGCTCGTGGGGCTGCTGCGCGGCGAGCCGATCGGGCTGCTCACGGCGGTGGCGCTCGTCGCGGTCGTGTGCGCGGGCGCGCTGCTCTCCGTCGAGCGGCAGGCGCACCTGCGGCCGGACCGCACGACGGTGCTGCTGATCCTGGCCGCCGGGATCCCCTACGGCACCTACCTCGTCGTCATCGGGCTGTCACCGGCGGACTCGGGCGCGGTCCCGCTCGAGGCGGACCTCGTCGTCAGCACGCTCCTGCTGCTCGGCGTCCTCGCGGTGCAGCGTCTCCGCCGGGCGGCCCCTGGCGCTCCGCTCGACCGGCCGGGCCCGCGGGGCCGGCCGAGCGGGTTCCGGCGCGCCGTTCTCCGCGCGCCGGCCGAGCGTCGGGGACTGGTCATCGCGGCCGGACTCTCGCAGGCGGTGGCCGGCGTGCTGCTCGTCTTCGCGCTGCACCTGCCGGCGCTCGCGATCGTCGGCGCCCTGTCGGCCCTCTACCCGGTCGGGACGGTGGTGCTCGGCATCCTCGTGCTCCACGAGCGGGCACGACCGTTCCAGATCGCCGGGATGGTGCTCGCGATCGGGGGCGTCGCGCTGCTGGCGCTGGCCCGGGCCTGACACCGGGAACGGGCCACGTCCCGACCTCTGAACCGCGCGCAGGCGGGCAGAACGTGGCACGTGCGCGCTGCGGTCAGGCGCGCTGGGCGAACGCCGAGGCGTAGAGGCAGACGGCCGCTGCGGTCGCGAGATTGAGCGACTCCGCCGGCCCGTACAGCGGCACCGCCACGATGCGGTCGGCGAGGCCGCGGGCCTCCGCCGACAGCCCCTGCGCCTCGTTGCCGAAGAGCCAGGCGGTCGGTCCCGCGAGCGCCGGGCCGAGGGACGGCAGCGGCTCCCCCGCCATGTCGGCGGCGAGCACCATGAGCCCTGCGCCCCGCGCCACGTCGAGGGCGGCCGCCACGCCCGCCCCGGTGGCGACCGGCAGGTGGAAGAGGGAGCCGGTCGTCGACCTGACCACCTTCGGGTTGTACGGATCGACGGACGACCCGGTGAGGATCACCGCATCCGCCCCCGCCGCATCCGCGGCGCGGATGATCGTGCCGGCGTTGCCCGGATCCTGCACGCCGTCGAGCACGACGACCAGCCGGGCGCCATCGGGTACGGCGTCGCGGAGCCGCACCGGGGCCTGGCGCGCGACCGCGACGACGCCCTGCGGGGTCCTCGTGTCGGCCATGGCGGCGATCACGGCGTCGCTCGCGATCTCGACCTCGATTCCGGCGTCGCGCGCGGCCGCGACGAGCGCGGCGTGCCGGCCCTCGGCCTCGGGAGTGAGGTAGAGCTCCTGGACCAGCTCGGGGTGGTGCGCGAGGACCTCGCGCACCACCTGCGGCCCCTCCAACAGCGCGAGCCCGGTCTCGGACCGGGCTCGCTTCTGCTTCAGACCCGCGACGTGCCGGACGACGGCGCTGCGCGGGGTGTCGATCACGCGGTGGTCGCGGGCGCCGAGGTGTCGGCGGGCAGCGCGGCCTTCGCGGTGGCGACGAGGCCCGCGAAGGTGGCGGGCTCCGTGACGGCGAGCTCCGCCAGGATGCGACGGTCGACCTCGACCCCGGCGAGGCCGAGACCCTGGATGAACCGGTTGTACGTCATGCCGTTCGCGCGGGCCGCGGCGTTGATCCGCTGGATCCACAAGCGGCGGAAGTCGCCCTTGCGCTGACGGCGGTCGCGGTAGGCGTAGACGAGGGAGTGGGTGACCTGCTCCTTCGCCTTGCGGTAGAGGCGGGACCGCTGACCGCGGTACCCCTCGGCGCGCTCGAGGATGACCCGACGCTTCTTGTGCGCATTGACGGCGCGCTTGACCCTGGCCATGTCTGTTCTCCTGGTTCTTGCGCCGGACTACTTGCCGAGCAGCTTCTTGATGTTCTTGGCGTCCGCGTTGGACAGGGTGGCCTCCTGGTTGAGGCGCCGGGTGCGCACGCTCGACTTGCCCTCGAGGTTGTGGCGCATGCCTGCCTGCTGCTTCATCACCTTGCCGCTGCCGGTGATCTTGAAACGCTTCTTGGCGCCGGAATGGGTCTTCTGCTTCGGCATTACTGCTCCTTCGCGGCAGCCGGGGCTGCTGGGGCGGTCTCCGCATCGGCGGATGCGGGGTTCTTCGCTGCGGCGCGGCGGGCGTTCTGCTCCGCCTTCGCATCGACCTTGCTCTTCAGGGGTCCGATCACCATGACCATGTTGCGACCGTCGATCGTGGGGTTGGACTCGACGGTGCCGAACTCGCGGATGTCCTCCGCGAACCGCGCGAGGAGGCGCACACCCTGGTCGGGCCGCGACTGCTCACGACCACGGAAGAGGATCATGGCCTTCACCTTGTCGCCGGCCTTCAGGAAGCCCTCGGCACGCTTGCGCTTGGTCTCGTAGTCGTGGCTGTCGATCTTCAGACGGAACCGGACCTCCTTCAGGACCGTGTTCGCCTGGTTGCGCCGCGCCTCCTTGGCCTTCTGCGCCGTCTCGTACTTGAACTTCCCGTAGTCCATGATCTTGACCACCGGCGGACGCGAGTTGGGCGCCACCTCGACGAGGTCGAGATCGGCCTCCTGCGCGAGCCGAAGGGCCATCTCGATGGGGACGACGCCGACCTGCTCGCCGGCGGGACCGACGAGTCGGACCTCCGGGACACGGATCTTGTCGTTGGTACGGGGATCGCTGATGCGCTGCTCCTCACAGACGTCGGACACGGGCACGGGAGGTGCCCATGGGTTCCTTCACATCAACCGGCGGGCGGGCAGAAGGATTCCGTGACGGCGACACGGCGAGGCCGTACCGCAACCGCACCCTGGCGCTCCCCGGGGGCCGGAGAGGGAGTGCGCACTGACCCGTGCACCCTGGTGATGCGGGTGCGCAGGTGGGATCGCTCCACTTGCTCGCCGGGCGATGCCCGGAACCGCAGCATCGTAGCAGAGCCGCCCGGCCGGCCGGGGGGCGGCGAGAATGGGCGCATGCCGCAGAGCGCCGACGTCCCGGGTCCGATCGACGCCCCCGGGGGCTACGACGACGACCTCGACCTGCCGGGCGAGGCGGAGGCGACCGACTCCGCGGACGAGGTGTCCGACGCGGTCAGGGACATCGCGGAGGTGCCCGCCGTCGAGATCATCAGCACGGCGGCGGTGCACCTGATGAGTGCGGCGGCCGTGAAGTGCGGGCTGGCCGACGACCCCGCCTCGCAGCAGGACCTCGACGAGGCGCGCAAGCTGATCACCGCGCTCGCGGGCCTGCTCACCGCGGCGGCGCCGGACCTCAGCGATTCGCACGCGCGGCCGCTCCGCGACGGGCTCCGGACGCTGCAGCTGGCGTTCCGGGAGGCGTCCCCCATCCCCGACGCGATCGGCCTCGGGCCGGGCGAGAAGTGGACCGGGCCGGTCACCTGACCCCCGACGACCGCGGGCAGCGACCTCGGCCGCGGCGCCCCCGGCCCGCAGCCGGGACGCGGCGAGCCGGGTTCGGCGGGCGTTAGTCGGCGCCGAGGACGGTGAAGGTGGTGGTGACGAAGATGTGGTGGGGCCAGTTGACGCCGATGTAGTGGACCTCGTACTGGCCGGTGGCGAGTTTGACGACGCGGTCGACGACGCCGCCGGGGTAGGCGGCGAGGGCGGCTTCGGTCGCCGTGTCCGCGGTCTTGCCGGTCACGATGGTGCCGGATCCCTCGGTGTAGCCGGTCGGGATGGTCCCGGCCTTCTTGGCGGTGCTGGGTGCTCCGCGGGTGAACGGGACGACGCCGGCGGCGGTGGACGCCGCCGATCCGCC